>JAKLFY010000039.1 GCA_022710935.1 Verrucomicrobiota bacterium | reverse complement strand
GCCGGTGTCCGTGCGTGCCTGGAACCTGCTGCCGGACGGCCAAGGCATGCTCGCCTTGGATGACCAAGGCCGCGTGGCCCGCTGGCACGGCGTCGACTTCCAGCAACATCATCCTCTGCTTGAACTGGGGAAGAAAGCAGCCGTTGCCCACTTCTCGCCTGACGGACGGTATCTGGCCGCGGCTTCCCTGGAAGGCGCGACGCAAGTCTGGGACCTGCAGCAGGGCAGCCTCTTGCGTGAGGTCGTTTCCGCGGAGGGACGCGAAATCCCGGTCACGTTTCTGGACGGCTCGAATCAGCTTGTCACGCAGCATGGGAAAGGCGGGGATTTCCGCGCCTGGGACGTGACGAGCGGGCGCGAAACCCGGCGCTGGCGCCTCACCTCGCCTGGTCCGACGTCGAAGAGCATTCTCTCGCCTGACGGACAGTGGTGTCTCGCGTTGGAGGGTGACGGCAGCGGGCGGTTGCTCCAGGTAACCAGCGGCCAGGAGACGCAATTCGCGTTCAACCTTAGGCAGGTCAGTGGCGCCGCGTTCTCACCGGACGGTCGGTGGTTCGCCGCCGTGAGCGTTCTCGGGGTTGGCCAACTTTGGGACACGGCATCGGCACGAATGCGGGCCAACGTGCAGGGCTTCCTGCAAGGGACGCATTCAGTCGCCTTTTCGCCCGACGGCCAACGTCTCGCCATTGGCAGCAACGGCAATGAGGCTATCAAACTCTGGGACGTCGGGAGTCTCCAGGAATTGCTCACCCTGCCGGGCCAGGGGTCCATGTTCAACGCCACAGCTTTCTCCCCGGACGGGAGCGTTCTGGCCTCCGCCAACAGCGAGGGTCTTCTCCATATTTGGCGCGCACCGTCCTTCGAGGAAATCATGCGACTGGAAGCCGACGGTCGCTGATCCGGCCAGGGGCAATCGCTCACCTCCGACCATGCGTGCTCCCACAGGTGGCGAGCTCACAGACGGCTCAACTTCCGCTGCCGATCTTGCGTTTCAGCCAGGCCCGGGCGTAGGTCCAGAGCCGTTCAGTCGTGCGCAACGGAAGACCAAGCGTCGCCGCGACCTCCTCCATCGTCATCCCGACAAAGTACCGCAGTTTCACCAGGTCGGCGGCGACGGGGTCCTCGGCCGCCAGCAAATCCAGCGCCTCATCCACCGCCAGCATCTCCTCGGCCGGCGCGGCCAGGATGAGTTGGGATTCGGTCAGTTCGACGCGCTGGGCGGCTCCACCCCGCTTGAGGCTGCGCTTGCGTCGGGCAGATTCCACGAGAATTCGTCGCATCGCCTCGGCCGCGACCGCGAAGAAATGAGCCCTTCCGGCAAACTGCTCGTTGCCGTCCCCGATCAGGCGCAGCCAAGCTTCGTGCACCAGGGCCGTCGGCTGGAGCGTGTGGCCGGACGACTCCTGGGCCATCTTGTAGGCCGCGATCCCACGCAGTTCGTCGTAAACCAGCGGCAGCAACTCCTCGGCGGCTTGGGTTTCCCCCTGCTGCATCGCTTCAAGCAGGCGCGTCACATCGCTCACGGTCAGAATCATGTCCGCGCCACGAGCCGTCGTCCAGACGTCAGAAAAGACTCGATAAAGTGGCGGGGTTCGCCGGCGGGCTGCGCTTGTAGGAGCGTGAGTGAAAGCCGACAGACATCGACGTGCGCGCCAACCTGAGTTTATGAGGACAAACTCTCGGGCCCTGCGGGTCCTGTTGCCGGTCATCGCCGCCTGGGTCGGTTACTATCTTTGAAGCCATGATTTCAATAGCGCGGTCAAGGGCCTACTCTGGTTGGCGACGGATAGTGGCGGGTCTTGCCGGCGCGCTGCTCCTGGTGGGGCTTCTCTGCGGAGCGGGAGCGCTGCAACGAGTCTCGCCAAGACCATCTTCCAGCCAACTTCTGGACTCCGACCGCATCTACAACCTGACCAACGTCTGGACGATTCACCTGGCGTTTGCACCCGACCAGTGGGAGGCCATGGAACCTCAAGGCGGGGGTAATCCGTTCTTTGGAGGCGGGGGAGGGAGGCAGGGAAGGTCCGGGGGCGCCCTTGAAGACAGAGCGCTTGCTCCGGCGATGATGAGCCTGGGAGATTTCAATCGAGATGGTCGAATCTCGGCGAAGGAATTCGTCGGGCTGGCAGAAACCTGGTTCAACGCCTGGGATTCCCAGGGAACGGGCAGGCTCGATGAAGGCCAGATCCGGACGGGTCTCGGTGCAGTCCGCAACCCGGCTGGGGCGGGCATTGCCAATCTGCTTCTATCCCCCGAAGGAAAGCGAAACGGCGTGGCCTTCGCGCTGGGGCTCGAATTTGAGTATGTGCATGCGGATTTGGAATTCGAAGGCCGTCGGTTCAGTGACGTGGGCGTGCGCTACAAGGGAAACGGGACTTTCATGGAATCGCGCGATTCGCTCAAGCGATCGCTCAAGATCCAGCTCAACAAATACGCGAAGGGTCAGAGCTTGGGCAACGTGAAGACGCTGACATTGCAGAACAACGTCACCGACGCGAGCCTGATGAACGAAGTTTTGGCCTACCGGCTCTACCGGGATGCGGACGTGCCCGCACCGCGGACCGCCTACGCCAAGGTCTTTGTCACTGTGCCGGGCAGGTTTGACCGGCAGTACTTCGGCCTGTATTCGCTGAGTGAAGCGGTGGACAAGCAATTTGCCGAGCGACATTTCGGGACCAAACGCGGGGCGATCTTCAAGCCGGTTACCCCCTCCCTGTTCACCGATCTCGGTGCGGATTGGGCGGCCTACAATCAGGTCTACGATCCGAAGACGGCGCTGTATGACGAACAGAAGAAGGCGGTGATCGAGTTGTCCCGCTTTGTAACGCAGGCGGACGATGCGCTGTTTGCTGCGCGCATCGGCGAGTTCATTGACCTGCCTGAATTCGCGCGGTTCATGGCGGTGATGGTCTATCTCTCGGACCTGGACGGCATTCTCGGTCCCGGACAAAACCTCTACCTGCACTTGCATCCCAAGAACCAACAGTTTCAGTTTATTCCCTGGGACCAAGACCATTCGTGGGGGCAGTTCGCCCGCGCCAGCCAGGAACAGCGGGACAAGCTGAGCATCCACCGCCCGTGGCAGGGAGAGAATGTCTTCCTGGATCGGATGTTTAAAGTGGAAGCGTTCAACAAGCTCTATCTTGCTCGACTCGACGAGTTCAGCAAAACGATCTTCAGATCGGAGCGGTTGGCCCAACAGGTGGATGAGATTGCCGCAGCGATCCGACCCGCCGTGCAGGAGGAATCGGAATCGAAACTGACCCGCTTCGACAAGCTCGTTGCCGGCGAACTTGGATCGTCGCCGGGCCCCTTCGGTGGCGGTCAGACCAAACCCATCAAGCCCTTTGCGAAGGTGCGCACGGAATCAGTGCTCGATCAACTCGCTGGCAGATCGGAAGGGTTGGTGGCGGGCGGCGGCTTTCCGGGTGGCTCCGGAGGTGGAGGCGGCTTGGGTATGTTCAGCCAGGCCCTTTTCCAAGTTCTCGACAAGGACAAGGATTCCGCCGTGTCAAAGGCGGAGTTTACTGAAGGCTTTTCCGAGCTGTTCAAGACCTGGGATGGCGAGAAGAGCGGAACTCTGACTTGGGCACAAGTCCGGTCGGGCATCGAGAAGGACCTGCGCCAGCAAAGCCAGGGATTCTTGCCTTCCGGCGGCGGCCCCGGCGGTCGTGGCGGTGGTCCTCGCGGTCCGGGGCGAGGCTCTGGTGGTCCCGGTGGTAGCTTTGGTGTTCCCGGCGGACGCGACGGTGGTCCGGCCACGGTGGTCACCGGAACGAAGGATCCGGGCTTGTTCACGAGCGAGCATTGGGGGATGAGAGCTTTCTCCCGCAAGATTCCCAACGGCAAGTATCTCGGGAAGCTCTACTTTGCGGAAACTTACGATGGCATTACCGGTCCCGGCCAACGCGTTTTCTCCTTCACTGTCCAGGGGCGTGAATTCAAGGACTTCGACATTTGGGCCAAGGCCGGTGGTCCCAGACGCGCCTACATCGAGACTGTGCCTGTGGAGGTGACCAACGGGGAATTCCGCATTGTGTTCACGCCCCAGGTTGAGAGCCCGGCCATCAAGGCGATTGAAATCATTCCACAACCAGAACCGGGAGCGGGAGCGGCGTCTTCCGGGACAACAATACGGATCAAGGCTGGCCAGTCCGAGCCATTTACGGATTCAAGCGGTGGCGTGTGGCAGCCGGATCAAGGTTTCGAGGGAGGTTCCTTCGGCGGGATGATTCAAGCGCCCCGCGGATTTGGAGGCAGCCCTGGCGGTCCCGACGCCCGCCCGCCCGGAGTTCAAGGACCTCCTCCGAACTGACGGAATCCATGGCCAAACGCTCCTGATACCCGACAATGACCTTTGACTATTATGACCTGCTGTTCTGCGTCACCCTGAAGGAAAGCGTCGCGGCAAATTGAAACTCACAAACGTCCTCCCACAATTACAGGCAATAACTCACGACATCCAATGCAAATCGAACAATCCATCCGCGACCTATTCTGGAACCCCGAAATGGTGGCATCGCTGCCGAAGCTTGTGTTGAGCCTCGCAATCGCCGCCCTGCTCGGCGTCATCCTCGGCCAAGTTTACATCCACTTCGGGCAATCTCTGTCCAACCGGCGGTTGTTTGCCCGGAACTTCCTCGTCCTCGTGGTGACCACGACGCTGGTCATCAGCATCGTGCGATCCTCCCTCGCGCTCTCGCTCGGTCTGGTGGGCGCGTTGTCCATCGTGCGCTTTCGCGCCGCGATCAAGGAGCCCGAGGAACTGGCGTTCCTGTTCCTGGCCATCAGCATCGGGTTGGGCTTGGGCGCCGGCCAAGCGTTGGTGACCGTGGTGGCTCTAACCATCATCCTCGGTCTCATCGTCATCCGCGGGCTTTCTCGACAAAGTCCGACTCAGCCCAACCTCTACCTGACGGTGACCAGTCCCGCCGCGGCCAATCTGGGCGCAGAGCGGATTCTCCAGGTTCTGACCGGAATCGGTGCGACTGCGAGCCTGAAGAGGTTCGACCGAACACCGGAGTCGCTCGAGACAGCGTTCTTGGTGGACTTCAAGCAAGTCGCTCACCTGGAGCAGTTCACAAATCAAATCTGCGAGCTCAGCCCAGAGGTAAAGGTGAGCTGCATGGATGACCGTGGCTTGCTTGCCTGACCAAAACGGGGCTCGAATTCCAAATGACTTCAACGCTCCCGAACCTGCGTTACGAGAAGAAGCTCATTGCCGAGGGGCTGACTCTGGCCGAAGTCCTGGCGGGGGTTCGGCGACATTCGTCCGCCTTCCGCCAGGTCTATCCGCCGCGGACCGTGAACAACATCTATTTGGATTCGCCAGCGCGCAGGGACTACTACGAGCACATCAATGGAACCGCCAATCGGAGCAAGACCCGCGTGCGGTGGTATGGCCAACCGTCCGCGGTGGCTGAGCGCCCCGTGTTGGAGCGAAAGCTGAAAACGGGCGCCGTGAGTGGGAAGCAAGCCTACCCGCTGCCGCCGCTTCCACTCAATGGGGGCTGCCTTCGCTCGTCGTTAGATGGCACGTTTGACACAGCCGTTTTGCCCCCGATATTGCGGTCCTCTCTGCGGCACCTGGAACCTGCACTGTTCAACCGGTACCAACGACATTATTTCCTGAGCCGCGATGGAACGTTCCGTCTCACCGTGGATTCCGGACTCCAGTTTGCTCGCGTTCAGGACAACATGGGGGCGGTGGCCTTCTTGTTGCCCGTTGCACCGACGGTGATCATGGAACTGAAGTTTGGGCTCGATTGCGCCGAGAACGCCGCCGTCGTCACGAATAGTTTTTCGTTCCGCGTCACGCGTTTTTCCAAATACGTGGCGGGGATTGAACGCATGTGACTGTCGACCTGTTTAGTACTATTATTCACCCATAGAAACAGCGAAGTTATGAATGCCAGAGCCGCCATTCCCGCCCTTGCCTGGGCCATTGTGTTGTCCTCCGCGTCCGCGAGCGATTGGCCCCAATATCTCGGGCCAACCAGGAACAGCATCTCGCCCGAGAAAGGTATTTTGCGAAACTGGCCCACCAACGGCCCCGAGGTTCTCTGGACCGTTTCGGTAGGCAGAGGCTATGGCGGGCCGGTCGTCAAAGACGGCAAGGTTTACTTGCTCGATCGGGACGACAACGTGGGCGATAACCTTCGTTGTCTGGACCTTGCCACGGGGAAAGAACTCTGGAACTTCGCCTACGACGCTCCCGGAACGGTTATGTTCCCCGGCTCCCGAAGCGTCCCCACTGTGGACGGTCATCACGTCTATTCCTGCGGTCACAACGGCGACCTGTATTGCGTGGACATCAACACCCGCAAACCGGTCTGGAACAAGAACGTGTGGACGGATTTCGGCGGAGCAGCCGGTCGCGAATCTTCGGGCGGGCCGAGACAAGGCGGAGCAACTCCGTCGGGAGGTAGGTTCCCCATGTGGGCGATCACGCAGAACCCCGTGGTTTGCGGCGATCTGCTGATTGTGGCTTCGCAAGCACCTGAGCTTGGCGTTGTGGCGTATGAGAAGCTCACAGGCAATGTTCAATGGAAGACGCCGTCGCTTGGCCTCATCAGCTATGCCAGCCCGGCCATTGTCAAGGTGGACGGAAAAGACCATGTGGTGATGGTGACGTCATCCACCAACCCCTTCCAACGGACCCGCCCGGAGAATGAAATGGGCAACGTCGTCGGAATGGACCCGCTTACCGGAGAAATCCTATGGAAGTATGACAAGTGGGAATGTCACATCCCGGTGGCGAGCGCATTGGATGCCGGCGACAACAAAGTGCTGATTGTCGGCGGATATGAACTCGGCGCAACGATGATCAAGGTCGAAAAGAAACCAGATGGCAGCTATGGCACAACAGAGCTTTTCACCACCAGAGAGTTCGGTGATCAAACGAAGCCACCGGTCCAGTACAAGGGGCATTTTTATGCCCAGTATGGAACCAACAGCCGGCGGGACGGCATGGTGTGCATGAGCATGGAGGGCAAAATCCTTTGGAAAACGAAACGCGCGCCCGACTTCAACAAAGGCAGCATGATCCTGGCCGACGGTCTGATCCTGGCGACCGATGGGGCCCAGACTTTGTATCTGATTGAGCCTGATCCCTCCGGATTTAAGCAGCTGGCTTCAGCAAAGGTTCTGGCAGAAGGAGGAAGTGGATCAGAGAATGATCCGATGGCTGCACGCGTTGGCGGCAGAAACCAGAATTGGGCGCCCCTGGCGCTTGCTGGTGGAAAGCTCCTTCTGCGAGACCAAACTCAAATGAAGTGCGTCAACGTGGCTCAATGACAGTTGTCGAAACAGACGGAAATGAAGACGGCCTGTGTCACGGAATCCACCCGACTCCCAAAGCGAAATCCCATGAATCCCAAAACAGCTATGAGTTATGCCAAATCTTTCATCGGCATTCTTGGCATGGCAATGCTGCTGACTTGCGCGTCAGCGGAGGATTGGCCTCAATGGCAGGGACCCAACCGAAACGCCATTTCCAAGGAAACCGGGTTGCTCAAGGAATGGCCTGAAGACGGGCCGCCTCTGGCCTGGAAAATTACCAGACTTGGCGGTGGCGACAGCGCCCCCTCCATCGCTGCCGGGCGGATTTACGGCATGGCCAATCGCGGCGAGGACGAAATCGTTTGGGCTCTGTCCGAGGCGGACGGCAAGACCGTGTGGGTATCCCGCCTGGGGCCGGCTTTCGCGCAACGGCCGTCGCAAGGCAAAGAGGGGCCTGGTTGCACGCCGACGGTCGATGGCGACCGACTCTATGTCATCGGCTTGGGCGGCGATGTGTCCTGCCTGCAGGTCAGCGACGGCAAAGTCATTTGGCAAAAGAGCATGACGGCTGATTTTGGAGGCCGCGTGCCCATGTGGAGCTATCGCGAATCGCCGTTGGTTGATGGTGACAAGGTCATCATCACGCCTGGAGCGCCGGACGCGATGCTGGTGGCGCTCGACAAGTTGACCGGCAAGACGATCTGGAAGAGCCAGATGCCCGGGGGTTCCGATGCTGCCTCTGCCGGCCCCGGAGGCCCTCCGCGTGAGTTGGGCGGCGCTCCTGGCGGTGCGCGTCGTGCCGGCAGCGGTGAAGCGGGGAGTGCTTCAGCGACCGTGATCAGCGGAAATCAGGATCCAGGCTTGTTCGAGAGCGAGCATTGGGGCATGACTGCTTTTTCCCATAAGATCCCCAATGGCAATTATCTGGCGAAGCTCTACTTTGCGGAGACCTACCAGGGGATTACCGGCCCGGGCCAACGCGTCTTTTCCTTCAATGTTCACGGGCGTGAATTCAAGGACTTTGACATTTGGCAGAAGGCCGGCGGTCTTAACCGTGCCTATGTCGAGACCGTGCCGGTGGAAGTTACCAACGGAGAGTTGAGCATAGCGTTCACGGCCCAGACCCAAAGCCCGGCCATTAATGCGATTGAAATCATCCCGCAAGCGACCGATCTGACCGGCGCGGAGTTGTCCAAAGGGACCATTCGGATCAAGGCCGGCCAATCCGAACCGTTCAAAGACTCGAACGGCCAGATTTGGCTGGCTGATCAAGGCTTCGAGGGAGGTAGCTTCGGCGGTCGGCGTGTCTTCGCAAGTATCGGTCTTGCGCCCGGAGGCTCTCCAGGTGTAGTCGCTCGGGTTCCCGGCGGTGGTGCCCGTGGTCCAGGTCGCCCCGGTGGTTTCGGAGGCGGCGGAGGCTCGGGAGCGGCTTACTCCTCGATCATCGCCATCGACTTCGAGGGGCAGCGCCAGTACGTGCAACTCACTGCGAGGGCGCTGATTGGCGTTGCGGCTTCCGACGGCAAGTTCCTTTGGAGATACGACCGTCCCGCCAACGGCATGGGTATCAACTGTTCGACGCCGATCTACCATGATGGTCGTGTGTTTGCAGCCTCGGCCTATAACGCGGGCGGAGGTTTGGTGAAGTTGAGCAAGGACGGCACCGGGGGCGTCAAGGCGGAGGAAGTTTGGCATTCAAGGTATATGCAAAACCATCACGGTGGCGTGGTCCTGATCGACGGCGCCCTTTATGGAGGGAATGGTGGCAACGGGACTGGCTACCTGGTTTGTCTCGACTTTCAGACAGGCGAGGCCCTCTGGAACGAGGGCGACCCTGACAAGCGTCGCGTGCGAAAAGGTTCCATGGCAGTCGCCGACGGCCGCATCTACTATCGCAACGACACTGAAGCGCGGGGTGCCGCAGACGAAGTGATATTGATCGAGCCCAGCCGCAAGGAATACATCGAACGTGGCAGGTTTCGGATACCCGACCCGAGTGGATCCCATTCTTGGTCCCACCCGGTCATCGCCAACGGCAAGCTCTACATCCGCGACCAGGAGGTGCTGTTTTGCTACGACGTCAAGGCGCGAGGCCAGTAAAGTGATTCCACTCCATGAGTGATCGATTCCACCTCCCCAGGGCGTGGCCGCAGCGGCTGGCCGAATTCAAGATCCCGCTTCCCTCACTCCTCCATCGGGCCGGCTTGCCGGAAATCTTCTTCCAGCAGGAGAACATCTACGCCACCACCGCTCAAGTCTTCGCCCTCTGGCGTGCGGTCCGCGACATGACTCCAGACCCCGCCATCGGCCTGAAAATGGGCGAGGAACCACGCATTGAACTTTGCCACCCCGCCACCGTTGCGGCTGTCTGCAGCTACGCAGCGGACCCAATCTGCTGTCCCAAGTGTGGTACGACGATGCGCATCGTCGCCTTCATCGAGAGGCACCAGACTGAGGTGATCGAGAAGATTCTCCGACACTGCGGACTGTGGGACGAGCCCTCAGCTCGCGCCCCGCTCTCGGCGAAGCTGTCGGTTACGGGCTGAGGCTCAGGGCGAGGGGAACCGGTGGAGCGGCGGCGTCGCGCGCGAGGCGGGGCATCCGCTCGACGGTGAACTGCACCCGCAAAGGCCGGTGCACCCTCCGTTTCCAGGCGCTGTGAGCCTCTGACCGACCCTCTGAGCGGCCATGCTGGAGGCCACGACCGCCTTTCGGGGCTGGTGGGCGTCCGCCCACCAGCCCCGAGGGCCGGCCAAGCACCTGGCAGGGGGCAATTCTGCCGCGTTTCGCCTTGGACGGCGACACCTGCTCAGGCACACTCCAGCCACGCCGAAAAAGCAAATGCCTACCACTCGGCCAAGTCGAGGTGAGATTCATGGGCCGGCAGGACCTCATCCGCAACAAGAGCGCTACCCCGCGTGCCAAAGACAAGGCCGACGTCGAGGAATTGACATGATTCTGACACCCGAAAGCACACGGCGATTGCGCGTTCTCCGCAACCTTGTGGCCATCTTGCTTGGCACGGTGGCGCCGGTTCATGCCGGCGAGCAGGACGCGCGGCCGTGGTCGGTCTTCGTGGCCAACGACAACTGTCCGGATTACACGTGGGGGCTGAGCGAGGAGCAGACGCGGCAGGCCTTTGCGGATGTCGTGCGGGGGCATCTGGACGAGATGAAACGGACCGACCGGCAGTCGTCCGAAAGCCGTGATCGCTACAACATGGCCGTCACGCAGGAAGCACTTTGTTTTGTCGAGAAGTATCCGCAGCGCAAGCAAGAGCTGATCGACCGGATCAAGCGAAGACGCGTGTACGTGAGCCCGTACCTCTGCAATTCCTTGTGGGGGATGCAGAGCGCCGAGGGCGTGCTGCGCACGTTCTATCCGGCCCAGCGGTTGGAACGCGAGTGGGGCATTCCGCTGACCACGGCGCATCACATCGAAGAGCCGTCCCTGCCCTGGGGCACAGCCACGCTGCTGGCCGGCTGCGGGATGCGTCACCTGACGAATCCCTATTACGGTTACGACAGCACCTTTGGCGGACTCAAGTGCCCGCCGCTGTTCTACCTGGAGGGTCCGGACGGCAGCCGGATCAAGGTCTGGCTCGATCGCTTTGCGTCGTCCAAATCGAGCTACACGCAGGGCGCCGCCGTGGTCCGCAAGCCGGATGCGATCGAGAAGCAGTGGATCGCCCATTACGCCGGACTGGGCGCGGTGTATCCACTCCGGTCGCTGCTGGCCAGCGGCACGCACGGCGACATTTCGCCTCAGTCGGGCGACCAGGCCCGCGAGTTTGCCGAGGCGATCATCCGCTGCAACGCGCGCCCGGGCGACCATCCGCGGCTGATCAATGCGACCTTCCCGATGTTTTGGGAGGAAGTCGAAACGGCCGAAGCAGAACAGCCGTTCCTGCCTGTCGTGCGCGGCTGCTTTGGGCACAGTTGGGACGTCTGGCCGGTGTCGCTGGCGAAGTACGTCGCCGCGATGCGCGAGGGCGAGCGGCGGTATCTGGCCGCCGAAACGCTGCTGGCAATCACTCGGGGCGGGCGGCCGGGTCCGGCTGAGGCGATGAGCCGGCAGCGTCAGCGCGCCGAGTGGTGCTGGGCCATGCTCTCCGATCACGCCTGGAACGGCACCGACGAGCGGAACAAACGCCACAACGCCAGCCTGCGCAAGCAATGGGCCGAGGAGCTGAACCGGCTGGCCGAGGAGATCGAAGAGGCCGGCTGGTCGCGCGTCGTCATCCCGTCCGACACGCCGTCGGTCGCGGTCTTCAACAGCCTGAGCGTGCCTCGCCGCGATTTGGTCTGCGTGTCCGGCATCGACGTGGCGAAGTTTGGCGGGGTGGGCGTTGGCAACGAACATTTGGCGGTCCAGCCAGTCGCCGACGGCGAGCAGACCGCCTTGTGTTTCGTCCCCCCGGAGGTGCCGGGCTTCGGGTTCTGCGAGGGACAGCTTGTCGAAGCCGCCGCGCCGAGTGACTCTCTGTCGAAACTGAAAGCCACCGAGACGTTACTGGAAAGCCCCTTCTATCGCCTTGTGCCGGACGCGAAGACCGGGGGCGTCGCCAGCCTGGTTCACGTTGCCTCCGGCAAGGAGCTGATCGCCGCGGGCCAGCATCGTACGCTGTGCCAGACCGTGTACTTCGACGGCCAAGAGCATCTGCTGGAAAACGTGCACGTGGAGCCGCTGGCCGCTGGACCGGTGTTTGCGCAGCTGCGTATTTCCGGCACGGCACCGGGCCTGACGGTCGAGAACCGGGTGACGGTCCATGCTCAACTCGACCGCGTTGATTTCGATGTGCGCATCGAGAAACAACCGTTGGGGAAGGAGGAGCGTCTGTGCCACGTATTTCCGCTGTTGGGCCAGGACGCGGCGCTGCGCGCGGCCTCCAGCGGAGCGGTCGTCCGCCCGCGTCCGCAACCCGCGGGCGACTTGCTGCCCGGCGCCGACACCCGGCGGTTCGCCGTGCAGGAGTTTATCAACGTCGCCCACGACGACATCTCGGTGACCCTGGTCCCGCACGATGCCTTCGCCCTGCGGCTGGATCTCGACCCATTCACGGTCGAGGCCCTGGGCAACGACCAGAACCACCGCGAGGTGCTCCACGACCAGGCCGGCCAGACGCAGTTCCGCTTCCGCTACAGCCTACGGGCCAACGCCGGTGGATATCACGGGGCCGAAGCCGTCGCATTCGCACGCGCGGCAGCAACACCGCTGCGGTCAAGAACCGGTCAGCTCAAGGCGTCCGCCAAGGCCGCACTCCGGATCGAACTCGACGCCGCCCGGGCGGTCGCCACATGTCTGAAGTCGGCAGACGACCCGCAGACCGGCGGCTTGCTGCTGAGGGTTTGGGAGACCGCCGGGCGCAGCGGCCCGTTGCGCATCGGGGTGAGTGGATTTGGCAAGGCGGCGGCGACCGACCTCTTGGAACGCGACCGGGCGGCGCTTGTCGTCCGCGACGAGGCGGTCGAGGTGGAACTTGTACCTCACGGCTACGCCGCGCTTCGGCTGCTGCCGTGAAGGACGCGGAATCGTCCGGGCTATTCGTCATACGTTTGCGACATTACTTTCTGCCCGTCCCCTCACGGAAGTGTCTCTGAGAAATGCTCGTCCTGACCGGCGGTCCACCCGGCCAGGTCGCGGAGCAGCAGGACCCAGCAGCGCCACTGCCAGAAGGGCGTCTGCGACTCGGCGGGCGCGCCGAAGCAGGTCATGCCGATGACGGCGACGCGCCCCTTGCCGGACGTGCCGACCACCATGCCGGGCTTGCCGCCGACCGTGATCAGGGTCTGCGTTAAGTAAGGCCTGGAAGTGTCGCATAGGTTCTCCGAACTGACCCTCGAACGTCCGCGCGCTTTCGGTGACTGTTGGCTGGCCTGCCGGCTGTGGGACGAGCTGCAGTTAAGCGAGTTCTGGCGCGCCCGTCTTTTGAAACCGGATGGGGTGGCACGATGGCGAACCATTCTCTGCCTTCGGCTTCGGTGGCCAGGGCTCGATAATGCGAAAAGATTGTCGCCGCCGAATTGCCGGCTTCCAATGCCGTACGTGGCACGTCCTGGGTGGCAGCGACGCGATAAGTGCAAAACGCGTGGCGCAATGAATTGTGCCGCCACGGGAGCAGTCCAGCGGCCTCGCCCGTGGCGTTCTGTGCGGCAGTGATACTCCGCGCGCGCTCGCGCCACGTCTGCCCGTGCGGCCAGACCGGACCGCTCTCCTTGGCCAGCGGCGACAGCCACTTGGCGAGTTGTTCCGCACAAACAACTCTCGTCCTTTCTGGCCTGCTCGGGGTTCATGGCGGGACGTCCGGATTACCTCACGGATCACATTTGCCAAAGTGATAGATAAGTATTTGGAATAAACCGCTGGACAATCAGGTAGATAAGTCATACTTGTTCTGTAGATGAATATTATCAAGACCATCGTTTCGCCGGCTTGCGCCAACGGCGCTTGCCCTTCCTTCCACCTCACCGACACCGGCACTGTTTTGGTCCAGGGCGCCAAGCTTGCGGCCAACCCCCGGAACTCCTTGGACATTCCCGACCACGAGGACCTCGTCGCCATCCCCAAAGACGTGTTCGACGCCCTCTTGGCCCAGTACGCCCAGTAGAACCTGGGCCCGCAGAAGCGGCGCAGAACCTCAAGCCAGCCGGCGTAGTGCCCGACGATGCCTCTGCGGCGGTTGAGACCGCCAGCGTGGCCGGCAGAGTAGTTTTCGGGAGGCATCGGCAATCATGGGGGAGGGACTTGGGGCGTTCGGGGAGTGGCTGCGGACAGTTGACTTGGTACAGGTGGCCAACGGGGCAGGTCTCTTTGTAGCCCTGGCGGGCATCGCGCTCACCCTCGCTCAGCTTCGATTGTTCCGTCGGCAGCTCAAGCTCGACGCCCTGGTCCGCATCATGGACTCGAACCGGAAGATCGTGACCTTGGGCTTCGAGCATCCCTCCCTCTGGTCGGCGATCGAGGAAGGGGCCGGCGCGGTCGTGGCCGAGGAGGCGCTGAAGCAACGGCGCTACCTCCAACTCTGGACCAACCACATGCAAATCATGTGGGCGGCCTGGCAACTGGGGCTGGTGTCCGGGCGCGAATGGCACGCTTACCGGCAGGACTTGGTTGAGTTCTTGCGCACCCCGGTCCTCCAACAGCATTGGGCGAGCGTGGCTCGGTTCTACCCGAAGGGATTTCAGTGCTTAGTCGCGCAGCTTTCGGGGACCACTGGACGGCATAGTTGATCCGGGCCCAGCGGGCTTACCCGGAACCCCACCTGTGGGGCTTGCACGCCACGGCGGCGGATGGTACATCATCCGCAACCCGAAGCTTGGTCGCATTCCAGGAGCGGGCAATCAAGATCGAAACTCAACCAAAGAACCGCCAACAAAACCACACCCATGAAAACGTCCGTCTTCTTGCTGCTGTCTTCTTGCTTGCTACTAACCGCTGCCTATCCGCTTGAGGCCGCTGGTTCTAAGGGAGTTCAAGCCGCTATCGTGGCCCAGGAGAAGAAATACGATGAGGCGTTCAACAAAGGAGACGCCAAAGCGCTTGCTTCACTCTATCTCGAGGACGCTCAGATTCTCGCACCTGATGGCGACGTCGTTAAGGGACGGCAGGCCATCGAGGAGTTCTGGAAGGCTGAAATCAAGTCAGCGGCAAGCGACGGGATTAAAAGCGTGTCCACACCCATTGAGGTGGAGCAGCACGGCCGCGTCGCGCACGAAGCGGGCATTTGGGTCAATACAAAGGCTGACGGCAGCGTTGCCATGGAAGGAAAGTACTTCGTTCTCTGGAGAAAACAGTCAGGCCAATGGAAAATCTACCGGGAGACGTGGAACCGGAAGGGTCCGGCTACAAAGCAGTGATTTCCAGTCCTGGTCATCCAGGCTCGTGGTGTGAGCGCCTCGTTCTGACCGATCTCTGCACACAGCGGTCCGTGGGAATCGTGTGCCGACCGGGCTTACCTGCCCGCGCGGGATGACGCTGGCAGCGTGGGTGTCGGCGAACGCGCCTTGCGCGGAGAGGGAAAGATTGAAGATTGTTTCGAGGCACAATCTCCGAAAGCCTTGAACCTTCGCCAAAACCTCAGCGCTCGTCGCCCGGCTGGGACGACGCGGCCTTGGTCGCGTTGTGCTCCTCCTGATTCTGCGTGCAGATCCAGGAGTGCGTGTTGTCCGCCACTTTGGCCAGCGTCAACAGATCGTCGCGCCCGAAACTCTCGGTCGACTTCCACTGATCACCGTCCTTGTAGAGGCGGCTGAAGGTGGCGTTGTAACGAACGCCCACTTCGGTTTCGTTTCTCCAGACTGCGGCTTTGATCGCGCCGAGCCGGACCTCATGGATGGGTCTTGCGTTTGTTTTCATGGGGACATCGTACGAAACAATCTGACCGGTAAACTCCATAGCTCCTCCGTCGTGAAGCAGGGGGTAAAGCGAACAGGGAGTCTCCCTTATACCATTTTGGGTGGCTTACGCAAACGGCGTTTGGCTGCGGGCAGAGGGCCAATGAATTCGCGGGCTTGGCGTGGCGGGGAGAGCGCGCGGGTGCGGCCACATAACGTCCACCGCCCCGCGTGCGCACGGGCCAGGCCTGTCGAGCTTCGACATTGCGGTTCACCAGGGAAACTCCAACTGCGCGCGGGGTCCGCGCAGATCGCGCCAGTAGTTCGCCTCGTCAGCCGGGAGCCGTTCGACCACAAACGGGTACGCCAATCGCACGCGAGCGGGACCCGACAGAACGACAGCCGTCGCACCCCGGAACGCCGTCTGTCCATCGGTCGCACTCGCACCCCGCCGGACCGGGCCGCTCAAGATGACGTCAACGACTCCAATGCGTCGTTCAAACGCCTCCAGCCGGCCCTCGAAGAAGACCGGCAAGCCCCTCGGGGTGCTGTTGTCGGGCAGGATCAGATCGGTCACTGGAATCATGCGGGGCCACGGTCCGCCGTTGGCGCGCGGCGGCGTGAACGCTTCGGCGGCGACCCGGACCTGCTCGCCGACAAGCCCTTCGAGCAGGCGATCGATCGCCCATTTGGGCCGCTGTATCGGTTCGCAACTCGTGTCCAATCCGTCCATCACCTCCTCAGTCGGAACAAGGGACCAAAACCGAACAGCCGACCGACGGAAAAACAAGATCACCACACCCCGCACGGCGGGGGGTTGTCCGCTGAGCGGCGTCAGTAATCCTCCGGCAACAGCACACGCGTGAGGTGGTGGTCGGGTTCGGTGATGATCCAGAACGGGGTGCCGTTATGGGCGCGGTAGGCGGAGAGGACTCGACAATCGTCGAGCGCCGGTCGGGGGCGGCGCCGGTGGACGGGGCCATGGCGTTCCCCCCAGGCTGTGCGCGAGTGGCGCAACAAGGCGGTGGCGACCTCATCGTCCGACACCCTCGCCCGCGCCTTGGGCGTCAGGACTACCCGGCCCAGGCGATAGACCGGTCCCCAATCCAGTGGCAGCATGGCAGACCCTCCTCCGCACAAGGAACGGTGAGGGCATCGAGCCCTCGCCAAATCGCGTTCTACCCATCTTTTTACCACACTGGGTGCCGGTAAGAAAGCTGTCCGAGTTCGAAGACCCGTGTGAAATTGGTCGGGGCTGTCAAGCAACTCACCGGAATCACTACTGCCGCACAACTCGGGCTGACCCGCCGAGCACTCGCCATCCGTCAGGTGAATCGGCGGACCCCGGCGTTCTTGTGATCGGTCTGCAATCCAGGCGACGAGCTTTCTCGTCGGTCAGGAAGTGGCCTTCTCAAATGGCGGCTTGCCCCGCTCACTCCGCGGCGTCTTGAGCGTGATCGTCACGTGCGCTCGAACGCCCTTCACCCCCCTGACGAACGCCTTGACATCCGTGTCGTCCAGCAAATCCCAGAAATCCAGGTAGCCTTCGGGGTCCGCCAGAATCTCGGTCAGGTAACGCCGGGTCCCTCGAAGGAAATCATCCTCGGTCCTGAACTCGGCCGCCGCCGCCCCAATCTCGGCCCGCAGCACGTCGCAAAACTCGAACGCTCGGGAAAGCGTCTCGTACGCCATCGGGGTCAAATCGTCGGTGTCCATGCAAGAACGCTTGGTACCGCCAGTCCGGACCGCTCATCACCGAGGTTGGCGGCCCGCCCAGGCTGACAAGTCCGGCTCACTTCGGGGAGGCCAGCGCGACATCCAGCATCTTCCGCGGCTCAGCGACCCATTGTCGGGCTTCATAATTGTAGGGCAGCACCAGGAGCCGCCCGGCCAGAAATCGGACCACCATGAATTCCCGTTGGCCATTGGGTGCGGGGGAAGGCAGTTGCACGAAGGTGCGGTTGCGGTACTGGTCCACCTGCGCCTTGTGGTAGTGACCGCCGAGGATGAGCACCACGTTCGCCTCGCCCAGGGTGTCGATGAACTGGTCCCGATTGGTCAGCGCATCGAGGCAGAGATGCATGGCCACGACGACCGGAGTTCCAGCGGGTTGCCGCTTCAGGTCTTGAGCGACAAAACTCAGGGCTTCGCTGGAGAGGGCTTGCGCCGGGTTCTTCAGGCTCTCGTCGTAAGCAGAGAACAGCGCGATGAAGTGAACGCCAGCGCGGTCGAACGTGTAGGAAAGCGCTCCGTGCCGTCGGACCAACCACTGCTTCATAGTCTCCACGGGCGAGTCGCCACCTTCATCGTGGTTGCCGAGGATGTCAAAGCTCGGCCATTTCAACCGGCGGGTGATCAACTCCGTGTACGTGTCTCTCGCGGCAGCGGAGGGCCATTCCGTGATGTCGCCGCAACCGAACACGAACGCCGGCTCGCTGACCCTTCCTCCGAAGCGTTCCGGGTATCGCCTTGTTCGAGCGGCACGGGTTGCGGCGGGGTCTCTGCCAACTGTTCCAGGTCGCCGATGATGGCAGGCCAGCGGAGTTTGTCGTGGTGACGCTGGTTCTGGTAGGACTTGAGGCAGCGGTAGCAGGCGGTCTCGCAATTGGGGTGATTGAGGTGCTGGAGGGCTCGCTGGGCGATGAGGTTGAACTCACGCGCTATGCGGGCGATGTAGCCGCTGCCGCCGACGCTGGGATCCACGAACGTAAGAGAAACGCGCTGGAATGAGCCTGCATCGTGGGATTCCTGCCACGGGCCCTCCGGCTCGAACTCAATTTCGCTGCCATCGAGGAGGAGGTGTTGCCGCATGCCGATGCGGAGAGCCGCACCGAGAGAGTAGCTCCACTCGTCGAGGGCTTCCGGTTCAAAGCCTTCGGGGATGAACGCGACAAGGCGAAGGACTTCCGCGGCCACACTGGTGACGATAGCGGCAAGCTGTGGAGGCTGGCCCGAACGGGCACAGGAGGGGGCATGGCCGAAAGGGTCCCTGGCGTTACCGGCTCTGGCCCGACGGCGGGGCCCGGCGGAGTTGTCTGGACGGGGGACCACCAGTTGGCGTCCGCAGGTGCTACAGAGACAGAAGCCGCGGCCCTCCTCGTGGAGGAGCAGGCCAGCTCGACGCTCGGCTTCAGTTGGTTCCAAGCCCTCGTTGAGCCAGCGGACTTCCTCGTTGCGACGGAGGATGAGTTGCCAGCCGGGGCTGACCGACCACCGCTCGAACACATCGCCATTCCATTGCGGGAAAAACGCGACCAGGTTGCGGGCAGCGATCCTGTCTTCTTCATCGAGGACCGGGGCTTCGTTGCGCTGGGCGAGGAAGCCACCGTACTCAAAGGCCGGATAGGAGCGGCCGGGTTCGGCCAGGCGACAACGCGGGCACTGAGGGTGTTCGGTGGAGAAGCGCAGGCCGCAGCGGCGGCAAATACCATAGGTCCAGGGAGCGTCGGTTCGCGGGTTCCAAGGGGAGCTAACGTCGAGGCCGATGACCTTCCAGCGCCGGGCGCGGGCATAGACCGGGGCGTCGGGCATGAACTGGTAGATGCCGAAGCGGCGGGCGGCGCTGATGGGGCTTTCCTCGTTGGCATCCCCCAGCAGGCGCAACGAGGCCGGTTCGGCTGGGAACTCGTAGCCGGGAAGGATGCCAAACTCGGCAAACCTGCGGGGCGGGTAGCCGGCTGAGGCGTCGTCGGCTTCGGGGCGGTTGTCGCGCTGTGAGGTGGGGATTCCCAGCAGGCGGGCGACGAGATCGGCGGCGCGGACGCCTGGCTGCCTTCCCTGAAGGGTGGCTGAGAACCTTTCGAGGGCGGCGCGCAGTTCCTGCACTTGCCGAGCTGTGCGCCCTACAACATCGGTGATTCTGGCGGGCAGGGAGGCGAGGTGGGCCTGGAGGGCCTGCTCGTTAAGGCCGCATTCGTTCAAGATCGTGTCTCCCCAAGCCTGCCGGGCCATTTGGAGGGCGTGACCGGTCTGGGCTTGAACGGCGGCGATGAGCGCGTTCGTCGGCTGAGTCTTGATGTCGCCTTGCTCGCTGACGTACTCGACCATGCGCCCGGCAAGGCCGGGGTCGGCGGCGCCGAAGGCAATGGCGGCGAGGTGGCGGAGAATGACGTCTCGATTGCCCAGGGAGATGGCCGGCGCGGGGATTTCGCCGGAGATCATCTCTTCGGGATGGTCGAAGAAGTACTGGTCGTGCGGCGTGCTGCGGGCGTAACCGACGACGAGGCCGACGCGGGTGCGGCGTCCGGCGCGTCCGCCGCGTTGTGCATAATTGTCTGGCCGCGGCGGGACGTTGCGCAGGACTACGGCGTCCAAGCCGCCGACATCAATGCCCATTTCCATGGTGGGCGAGCAGGCGAGCACGTTGAGAGGCGCCTCTGCGGCGGCGGCCTTGAAGTTGTTTTCGAGCTCGATCCTTCGGTCGTTGGTGACCTGGGCGGTGTGTTCGTCGGCGACGAGGGGCCGGAAAGTGGGCTGCCTCATGCGGCGGACCGTGCGGTGCTGCTCGACTTCGGCGTCGGGCCAAGGTGAAGCGCTGCCGTGGCAGCGCGGGCAAGGGGCACCTGGTTGGGCACCGGCGAGGGGCCAGGAGCAGACATTGCAGCGCACGCGATTGGCACCGGAGGGGAGCCAGAGGCGCAGGACCTCGGCATTGAGCTGGCAGACGCGGGCGTGGTCGCGATGGCCGAAGACATCGGAAGTGGTGGTGAAGCTGCCGCGCTGGAGGAATTGGAGGAGTGCGAGGCCATCGTCGGCGTTCGCGGGGGGCGCGCCGAAACGCGAAAGCAGGTGCTCGACCAGACGCTGGAACCCCGGGGCACGGCCGCCGGCCCCTGGCGCCCGCCAAGCGTTCGCGATGGTGACGCCGTAGGGGGCGTGGAGGGCGTCGGCGTAGGGCAGCGGTCGGCCTTCGGCGTCAACCGGGAGTCCTTTGGGCTGGGCGACCTTCCGTTCCCAGTCGGCGTGAGCGATGTAGTCGGGACAGGCGGTGTAGCGGGGGTGATACCGCATGATCTCGCGGGAGTTCCCTAAGTCGTGCGGTGATTGAATCGATCTCGATGCCGGTGATGAGCGAGTAGGCGTGCATTTCGTCCGGCATCAGGCCGATGAAGTGGCCCAGGCCGAGGGCCGGTTCGAGAATGCGTCCGTGTGTAAAGCCCAGACGTTCCAACAACGCGTAGATCGCGCGAATGACGAGCGGGGCGGTGTAGTGGGCGTTGAGGGTGGAGGCGCGGGCGGATTCGAGTTCGTCGGGCGTGAGCAGTTGTTCGAGTCGCTCCCGTTGCTCCTTCCACTCGTCGTTCCATGCGTTGAAGACCTGTGGCAGGCCACCCCAGCCAACGAACCGCACCAAGACGCGCTTTTCCGGGTCGGTCGCCGCCCGGCCTTCGGCTTCGAGCCGCTTGAGCAATTCGATGGCGGCAAGGTTGTCCAGGTACTTGCGCTTGAGTGAGCCGGCCCCGAGGCGGTCAGTGTCCGTGATCCGGTAATTGCGCCGATTGCGGACCGGTTCGGGTTCGGTGGCCGCTGGCTCGAACGCAACCCATTCTTCGTCGCCGGCTAGTTCGCCTCCGGCTGCAAGAAGATGTACCTCTCTCTCACGATCTCCCAGGCTCGGTCGTGGGCTTGCTGCGGTGTCAGGCCCTGCTGGATGAAGTGTCGGCGCAAGGAATCCAGTTCCGCTTCTGTCCTCTCCTCCGCCTCCAGGAGCAGGACCCGCAGTTGGCCCCGGGCGTCCAGCTCCGCGGTCATCCGGGGCAGAAATGTTCTCCAGTGTATCTCGGCCATTCGGCCGTATTGGGTCAGCGGCTTCATCAGTTGGAACCCTCCACGCGGTGAATGAGAAGAAATCGAGTTGCCGGTCGTCCCGAGCGACCCGGCTGGCAGACGGCATGCCCCTCCTCCACAACAATTCGGCCGCCGCCCGCCCCGGGCCGGCCAGCCTACCAGACCATGACTCCGATCTACCGCACTTCCCGGAGCCTAGTCAACCGGAGCCAAACGGCGTTCTACTGCCTTGAAGGCATTTACCCCGTGATTACGGGCACTTGGGCTACCTGAGGGCTGCGGCAAAGGCTGTTCCGGGTGCCGCAGCCACGGCGACATTCTTAGAGGTTATCCCAAGTATCCATAAGGCTCCTGTGGTTGGCTGCGTCGCGCGAAACATTCACAGGGCACGCCTGGTGATGCCAATTGACTGACGATCTCGCGGCACCGGCAGCTTGGTTAATCCAAACTCAGAGGTCCGAAGGGGGCCCTTTTGGCTCCAGGCCGCCCCCATCATCCCTCCAGCTATGTCAGTCGCTGGGACCATCGAAAACCGGACAGTCAAAATGCGATTGTGTGGTGGAACGCGGCCCCAAGCCTCGGCCCATGGAGCGCCGGTTCGGGCTAGACCAGGGGAAACCCGATGAGAAACGTTACCCAACGGCGCCAAGGAGGTGGGCACGAAATTCGCGCGGGCCGGTGGGGCAGCCGGCTCGGGGGCATACGGGGAGCAAGCACTCGGGCGCGCCCCCGAGCCGGCTGCGGCCCGCGCCTGATCGTCCCTGGCGGGTTCTTGCTGTTTGGCGGGCATTTGCCGCTTGCAGGGATGGGAAAGCAGCGCCCAACGGGCGAACAAAGGCGGAGAGAGCGCCTTGTGGAATCAAGAGAGTCTCACAGAAACCAAGTATCCTCCGGCATCATGATCGTGGCTCGACGCGGGCTTCCCTCGCTAACCACCCAAAACTTCCGTCCGTCGAGGCTTCGGTGGCCCGAGCAGATGCGCCCGGCGCTGGCCACCGCCCGGTCGTTGGTCAGCCACAGCTTGGGACTGACCTCGCCCCAATCCCCGGTCGTATGAACCGCCACTGCCTCCAACATCACATACCAAGGCAAGCGTGCCATAGCCGAGTGCGTGGCGTAAACAACCTCCACTTCAGCTACCGGCCGATAGCGGACCTCGGTTTCCGGGAGGAGCAGTTGGGAGAGATCCGTGTCACTACGGTTGATCAACCGCCTCTGGAACTCGAGGTAGTCGCGTGGGGGGAGTCCACGCCGGGACGCCTGAAACTTGTGAATGCGGTAGAGGTCATCGTCGACGGGATTCATCGCGACTCCTTTGGTGGTGAGTATAACACGGTTTCGGGGAGAGAATCAAACGGCAGCCGGAACTGGGCTGTGGGAAAACGCAAGTCGGCCCAGTAGTTGATGCCATCGCCGGGAAGGCGCTCGACCCGGAACGGGTAGGCCAACTCAATCAACGCAGGTCCTTGCACGATCACCGCCATCTTGCCGCGAAAGTGGATGGGCCCATCGGGCACCCGCTCTGACGTGGTCCGCGAACCAAGGCAGACATAAACCACAGCGACTCGGCGCTCGAACTGTCGGAGCACGCCCTCGAAATAGACTGGAAGGTTGCCGGGTTGGCTGTTGTCGGGGAGGTAGAGGTGGCGGACCAGCGCGAATTGGATCGGGCCAGCCTCTTGGGGTCGCGTGGGCGTGAAGGATCTAGCTGCCACGCGTATGTTCTGACCAATAAGAGCTTCGAGCACCTTGTCGATCTCCCATTGCGGTCGTTGCACAAGTTCGGGCGTCATGTCAGGTGTTATGGCGCGGCTTTGCCGGGATGTGCCCTACGAGACGGTACCGAGAATAGAATCCCGCAGAGGCGGCTTCTTGCCTTGATGTCCAGGGGTGGCTGATGCCGTTCGCCACGGAGTCGGGCAACAAGTCGCCGTGTAAGTATCCGTAACGGCGGCGATCCCGGTTGCACCGAATCCGTCGGCTTTGTGCCGCGCGCGGAGGTTTTCAGCAACTCCACGGGTGACATGCGCGGATATACTGACGACGGCAGATTGTGCGAGGAACGGGGGGCAACTCGCGTTCCGTAGAGAAGGGCGGCGGCATGGCTGACGGTGGCCGGTTCTGGAAAACGGCCGTGGCCTGTGGCGGACGTGACCACAATCAGGGGCAGCTCCGAAAGCGGAACCGGCGGAGAACACAACAGTAAGCAAGCCTCCGAAGCAGTCAGAATTGCTGGAGAGTGCCGTGAGCGTTGCAGCGAATGAGAACGAGACGCGGGCGAGCGAGGTTGATGCTGGAGAGGATTGAAGTGACGGACGAAGGAATGGAGCGAAGGGACGGACATGAGCGACGGAAGATTCTCCGAATCGAAGCTGCCGGCTACGCTGTCGGCGCTTGTAGAGAGAAAGTGCCCTCAGGACGAGTTGCTTGTGAACAAAGCCAGGCTGGCGGAACTTCTGATGTGCTCGGTTCGGAAGGTCGACAAGCTCATTCAGCAGAAGCGGATTCCCGTGATTCGGCTTGGAGCGCGCTGCCATCGGTTCGACGTGGCAGATGTGCTCGCGGCGCTGAAGGGGTAGGCAACGCTGCGGAGATGCCGCGGTCAGGAGCTGATCGAGGGCGTAAACAGGCTTGAAAACCCGGCTCTGTGCGGCACAACTTTCCCGACTCTATTTGCCCATGCCATGCAGTACCTGTCGCAGACTTGTCTTTGGCGTCCTGTGCGCCGCGGCGCTTCCGCTCACCGCCGCGGAGCGTTACTTTGGCGAGCCGGTCCGACTCCAAGGCCGTGCGATCTACTTCACAAGCTGGAAATACGTCCGCCAGGGCGCTTTCGCCTGGCGTATCCAGGTCGACCCGAACGGGAGCGAGACGGAGCGGCAAGCGGGGGCCTGGCTCAAGGGCGACGGCACCCGTCCGGCAGTGTTTGAAACGACCGATATGCCGCACGGCATCCGGCTGGTGGCCCAACCCGCGGAGAAAGCGCCCCTAAAGGACGGTCAGATCGCCGCGCAGGTCTTTGACGAAGGGAAGTACAAAGGGTGGTACGCCATGGACCCGTGTTCCGACCCGGAACCGTTCAGCAGCAAGGACAAGATTCTCCCCGGCCATAACGGCCACGTCGCTTATGCGGAATCGGCGGACGGGTTGAATTGGGTACGTCCCAACTTGGGCCTCTACGAATATGCCGGGAGTCGCAGCAACAACGTTGTGTGGCGCGGTGACCTCGAAGGCTCGCCCCGTGGTTTTCACAGCGGCAGCGTGTTCGTGGACCCGTCCTCGACCGACGAACGCTACAAGATAGTGTATCTCGGTCTGATCACCGACGACGAATGGGCGGCGTTCGAGAAGAAATATCCGGGCGAGGCGGACACGATGGCGCGGCGCCCCGACGTGGGCGGGTTTCGGTGTGTGTTTGGCTTCTTCGGCGCGGTGTCGCCGGACGGACTGCACTGGAAGGCGCTGCCCGAGCCGCTGATGATCCAACATGCCGACACGCAGAACACCTGCTACTACGACGTGGATCGTCGGCTCTACGTGGCCTATGTGCGTGCCTGGCAAGTGAACGAGCGGATCGCTGAGGGGCAGGCGGCGGATTCCACCTCGTGGATTAGCGTGGGCAGGCGCTCGATTGGGCGGGCGGTAAGCAAGGATTTCCGCCATTTCAGTCCGCCGGAAATCGTCGTCAGCACTGGGGCGGACATGCCCCCGAGCCATCTGTTCTACACGAACGGGAAGACAACGCTGCCCGGGGCGCCGGACAATCACGTGATGTTCCCATGGGTCTGGGAGCTTGAGAGTGACGGCGGCGCGGTGTGGCTGTGGTCGAGTGCGGATGGCTGGACGTGGTCGCGGGTACCGGGTGGCCCCGTGGTGTCGCCGGGCCAGTGGGGTGGGCCGGACGGTGCGTTTGTGGTTTGCACGGGGAATCTGCTGGAGTACCCCGGCAACAAGTGGGGGATGGGCTACAGCGGCAACCCCATCCCGCACAAGTATCCGGGACGCGACCTGGCGCAGCGAAAGGGCCTGTTTCCAGGGGTTGCGGGGGTGTCCGGACTGGCAACGTGGCCGAAGGGAAGGCTGGTGGCGTTGCAGGCGGATGGGGAGGGTGAGTTCGCGACCGTGTTTGTGGTGCCGCCCGGCGACCGTCTGCGCGTCAACGCCGACGTCGCCCCGAGCGGTTACCTGAACGTGGGTATCCGCGTCTGGGGCGAGCGCGATGAGTTGTCGGGCCGCACCCTTGCCGAGAGCGACCGGGTGATCGGCAACGCCCTTGGGGCGCGCGTGAGTTGGAGAGGCGAAGAGGCCATCGGGCACAAAGGGCGACCGATCTCCCTGCGTGTCTCCCTGAGGCAAGCGAGGCTGTTCGGATTCGAGTTCGACTGAAGCGATGAAGCCCACTCCTGCTGTGTTGACCTGGTTTCGACGGTTGCCGCGCGTCGTACAAGCCGGTGTTGACTGATTCGAAGCTCGAGTAGAAGCGCTTGATCCGCCTCCGCTCACGCTACGGCGCGACCGGCCAGCCTGTGGAATGCTGTGTTGCCTTTCCTGGGACGACTTACCAGGCCGAATGAGGGGCAAGCAGTCAAAATGAACTGCAAACCGATGCTGACAGGCCTTTGGCGGGCATCAGCCCTTAAGGCACAGAGGGTGGCCACCGCGACATTCCGGTGTATCTTTTGTGGGCAGCATCTCGGCGAGATTCTCGGCCGGTCCATGCTGGAGACCATTGGGCCAGTGGAGCTTGGGGCTTGGAGCTGGATTGCCTCATCGTTCCGGCCGCGCCTCTTGTAGCGGCTGTGCGCGTGGTGGAAGGGCCTGATTCGAGACAATCCAATTCGCGGCAACTTCGACGGCCGGGTCGCGCCCCTGACGTAGATCCTCGAGGGTGGGAGTTGAGAAGACATGCGGTGGGATGCCGTGTCCTTCGAAGACGACACCGTTGGCCCTGATGCCGAGCGCCCGCGAGATGGCGACCCGTGTGCCATCGGGGAGCTTCACGGTCGTTGGGCCGCCACCGGCGCCGTTTGTTGGCGTGCCCACCAGCAGCACCTTGCCCGTCGCCTCGACCCCGGACACGAAGTGCTCACAGGCGCTCGTGGAGGCCTCGTCGGTGAGGACGGCCACCCGGCCTCGATAGGGCCAGGGGCCTCGCGGATGGACCCAGCCAAGGGTGCGGTGGTATTCGTCGGTGCCAGCCTTCCGCCAGAAATCAATGCTGCTGACCACAGGCTGCTCGATCAGCCGACCATTGACCAAGTCTGCCAGTTGGTCATTCCCGCCGCCGTTGCCGCGGACATCAATGATGATCCCGCGCATCTCCTTGAACGCCTCCAAAGCTGCGTCGAACTGGTCCGGGATGGAGTTGTCGGTCCACCGCGCAATGCGGATGCAGCCGATCGCTTCGCTCAGCCGGCGATGCGAGATCACCGGTTCCCGCCAGAACTCTGGCAGCGATTCACGGCGCAACGCCACCTGTCGAAGCGCTTCACCGCCGCGCTGCACGCTGACGGTCACGGACGTGCCCGGAGGGCCGCGCAATAACTGGCCGCACGCCTCGCGGACCCGACCCCGCGCCGTCGAGTTGCAGACGCGTCGCACCTGCCCGTCCAGGCGCGCGGCCACGGGCCGATCCTCGATGGAAACGATGATGTCGCCCGGTAAGAGCCTCGTGTCGGGGTGTGCACGGATGACGGCCACCTTTCCCTCGACTTCGTTGAGCATCACCGGCGGCGTTTCTAGCGCCGGCTGGCCGGGATGGGAAATGATCCGGGTATGCGTGTCCTGCAACCTTGCCATCTGCTCGAGAAGGAGGTCGTAAAACTCGTGGTCGGTCCGGACCGTCTTCGTCCGTTCGACCGCCGGCTCGATCCAATCCCGTCCACGAATCCCTTTGTATTCGAGCGCGGGATAGATCTCGTTGAGATTTCGCCACAATGCCTCCACCACCGCTAATCGTTGGTTGAAGGTCAGGTTCTCGGGCCCTGTCTGTTCGGTCGTGCGAGTGCCTGCTCCCACTCCCGCTGGGGTGGCCGGACGCGGCACCTCGACAATGCGGGCGTTTCCTTGGAGGCGCCCGGTATTGCCGTGGCCGGAGAGGTCGGTCGGCGTGCCATCATCGAAGTTCCAGTACGCCATTAACCCTGCTTCTTTGCCCGTCAATGAGCTCTTCATGCTGGTGCCAATCTGGGTGGGCGACCGCGCCACGTTCCAAACACGGACCTCGTCCAGGAGGCCATGGGAATACTCGCCCGAACTGTATTCAGGATCGCCCCGGCCGATGACGAGTTCCGAGGCGTCAATCACCAAGGAACCGCTGGTCCGCTTGCTCCCTATGACGCTTCCATTCACTAACACCGCCGCCGTCTGCCCGTCGTAGGTTGCGGCTAGATGACACCACTGGTTGGTCTGCAGCTCGCAGGCCGCGCCGATCACCCCGAGCTGACGACCGAGACCGAACTCGACCAACGGCGGGCCCTCGGTGTTCCGGATACGCAGAAAGAAGTTCTCAGCACCTGCCTCCACGTTCTTCCGGAGGATCGAGTGGACGCTCCCTGGGGTCGGGTAAAAGGAGAACGGCCGGACCCACGCCTCCAAGGTGAGAGCGTTGGTAAACGCCTGGAGCGACCGCGAGCTCCCTACAGCCACCGATGCCGTTACACCGTCCAGGCTCAGCGCCCGATTCGTTGGGCTAAGCCGGTCGGGGGGTGGCCCGGTTTCCCCTGCCGCAACAGCGGGAGTACGCACAAGCCAGCCGGCCGCGATCCAGAAAATGAGGAAGAACCTGACACACAGCGTTGGTGGTTTCATGGTCATTCTCGAGTGTGGTTACCGCGGCGAAGCTGGAGCGATCACTTCCTGGCTTCGACGCCGGGCGAACTTCGGGCACGCAGTTTGTCCAAGATCGCTTGGGGGACAACCGGAGGACGATTGCGGGATTCGCACTGGTCGAGCGCCTTGTGCAGATCCTCACGCCGGTCCGGCATCCGCTCGGCCAGGAACTGCGCGTACCAGAGCCAGAAGACTGCCGATTCGGGGCGTTGCTCGAGCAGTTCTCGGTGGCAGGCTTCGGCCTCGGCAAGGCGCCCACACCTCGCAAGCGTGTCGGCGAGGCGCCCGCGGTACCAGAACTGCTCTTTCGTGGCCAAGCGCACGGCCGCCTGTGCCGCTTCCAGTGCGGTTTGGTTGCGTCCGACCGACCGTAGCGCACCGGCAAAATGAAACCAGTAGGCGGCATTGTCCGGCGCCTCGCGGGTGAGCCGCATTCCCAGTTCCACGGCTTCTTCCGGTCTGAGGTTCTCCAGGATATTGAGGCGCAGCGCCAGGACAAAGGAGTTGCCTGGATCGATCCGCTGGGCTTCGGCGAGCTCGGCCAGGGCTTCTTCCCGTCGGTCCTGCCTCTTCAGGTACAGCCCGTAGGCCGCGCGGACCATCAGACTGTCCGGGGCCAGTCGGACGGCGTCACGATAGTGCGTTTCGGGGGATCCACCGCCACCCGGGGGGTTGGGGCTAGGCTTGACCGGGGCGGGCGAGCCCATGGCCAGGAGCAAATGCGCCAGACCTGACTGTGGTCGCCGGCGAACAAACGCCTCGGCGGCCGCCACACCCTCTTGCGCGGGCCGTCCCGCCTGCGCCTCCAGCCAGCTCAAGCCAGCCGAGAACGCTTCCGCTGCGTCTTGGGCGGGCTTGCGTTCGGCAGGCGGTTCTTTCAATTCGAGCTGCTGGGCCTTCAGGAGTTCTCGGATCGCGTGGGCGCTCGCGCCGACGCGGTTCCGCATGACCACCAGGTCGCCATCGCGCAGGTCCATCCGCAGGTCGTTCCTGGTGGCGAACACCCCGGCCAGTCGCCCGCTGCCCGGAAGGACCATAGGCGATCCGCTCCAGCCAGGCCCAACGAAACGGGCACCACCAAGCGTGATACGCCGGTATCCGTCCGTGCCAGGTGTCCGCAAGGTGGGCAGCCGCTCCACGGACAGTCGCCTCGGCACACCGACGACGGTCCGGGGTTCCTCCGGATCGGCGTAGCCGGCGATGAGCATCTCCTCGGCCCTCTGGACCTCGTCCCCGCTCGCCAGCGGCAGGGCGGGGTGCATGTCCCAGCGAACCTTGAGGATGGCCAGGTCCGTCGCTTGATCCACCCCCACAATCTTCGCCTCGAACACATCGCCATGGTAAGGACTGAAAACCAGCGGCACGGCGAGGATGGATTGGTGGCGGGCTTCGATAAAATCGTCCACGCAGTGGGCCGCCGTGGCGATCATCGAGCCGTCGCCAAATGCGACCGCGACCCGTTTGCCACGGTAGCTTTGGCGGTCCTCCGCCAACCCCACGTATGCCATCAGAACGACCGCTTGCGGATCGAGTGCCAGGCGTTTGTCCGTGGGGTCGAGAAGCCGCCGCGTCTTCCGTTCGGCCAGGACCGTGGCCGCTCGGGCCGGCGTCTGTCCGAAGACGTCGGTGATAGCGGAATCCGCTCCATGCTCGCGCAACAGTGCCGCCATGGGCGCGCGACCCGCGATCACGGCTAGGTAAAGGGGCGTGATGTGATGCCCGCCGCTCCGGGCATTCACCTCAGCACCGCCCGCAATCAGGCGTCGGGCCGTTTCGATCTGTCCCTCGACCGCTGCCATGTGCAGCGGCGTTTGCGCCAACTCCTCCAGATCGCTGCGGGCGTTCGGGTCCGCCCCAGCCGACAGCAGCACTTCAACCGTGCCCACCTGTCCTTCGGCGGCGGCGGTGAACAGTGCGGTCCGTCCATGCGCGGCTCGGTCATCAACCTCCGCCCCCGCGGCAAGCAACAGCCGCAGAATCTCGGTGCGCCCATGGAAGGCGGCGGCGTACAGGGGCGTGACACCGTCGGGGGTCCTTGCATGGAGGTCGGCGCCCTCCCGGAGAAGCCGTTCAACCACCGGTCGTTGAGCGCGCTCGACGGCCACGATCAGCGGCGGACGTTCCGGGCGGATCTCAGCGACGGCCGGGTCTGCCGCTCGAGTGGGCACACCACAAGCGGCGCTCAGCAGGAACCCGGGCCACTGATGAAACAGCCACGGCTCCCTGCGTAGGCGGTTCGCCGTTCGTCCACTTCTGCGCAAGCCTCTGGCGAGTCGTCGCCAACTCGTCCCTACCGCTGCGCCAAGGATGGTGCACCCGGTCTGGTAACGTTGGGCCACGGGCACCAGGCGCCGGCGCCAGGCCAGAGCTTCTATCAACCATCGCTCAGGGGCGTTTGTCATCACGACATTCGACTCATTGCCTGTCAGGGCTGGAGCAAAAGACCTTCCCAGCCCCGCGCCGATGCCGGTCCAGGCCCTCCAGCCCTTCCCAACGACCGGACTTTGCGCGCCACTCCGCCGCGGCTCGAGCGGAGACCTCGCGGTCGACCGGGTAAACCCTGACAGGTTGGGCGTCATCGGGTCCTTGCCAGGACGCGGCGGAGGTGCCCGCCAGCAGAACACCCCCAGCCACGACGGAGGAGAGGAGCCTCCTCTTTGCCCGCCGCAGACGTCGTGGTCGGCCCAATCGCATCGATCGAACATGGAGCGCCTTCGCCAACCTCGAGCGGGACTCGAAGACACCCACATTCTCTAGACACGGTCAGCGGCGGTTTGTTTCACGGTTGCCGCAAGCCTGGGCGACCATTCGCCTCTGCCAGCCGTTGAGGGCGCTCATCCTGCTGACTCGGTGTAGCACTTCTGTAGCACTTCTGTTCCCAGATGGGTGGCGCGAGCCTCTGGATCGTCTGCGGCCATGTAGTAGGTCGCGGCCCATGATGTGGGCAGCGGCAAGGGGACCCAGAATGGGATGAGGGTCAGAATGAAGAGTAGGCGACGCCAAAAGTGAGTTACCCGATAACGCCCCAGCGGAAAGAGGCCGAGTGCTGAGGTTGGCGACGGAATCGAGGTGACGTCAGTCGTCCTCGCCGACCGGCTGTGTCGGCTGCTCGTAGCCCCCTCGCGACGCATTGGTGTGTGAGATTCTCGGCCGACAGGGCGAGCAGGAGGGGGAAGCAGATCGACTCTGCTCCTCAGGGCAAGGGGTGCGGACGATGAACCGGATGGTCGTCCAATTCACGAAACTGGCTTGTTCGGGAGGCGGCCATGGCAGCCGGATTTTCATGACAATTCATGACAACTCTTGAGGCTTTCGTGCATTAACGTGCGCTATGTGCATTTTGGGCGATAATGCACGAAGACTCTTTGTTTATGCGGCGATGATGCATGTTGACGCAGAAAAGACGCACACGTCTAGACGGTTTCGTAAACCGTAGGTCGTCGGTTCGACCCCGACCACTGGCTCCAGTTATCAAACAGAACACCAAGGAGTTGTGTATTCAGCCGAATGCGACGATTCTCCGTTTGACTACTCCAGAGGTCTGAGCAAACCGCCACCCTGAGAAAGGCGGTTTTGTAAGTGGCTCTGTTTTGCAGGACCCTGCAATAGGGGTGGTTCAAATGAATCCCTGGTGGGTTCGTCGCCCGGTGTTTCCGTCTTAAGAGTTGGCCGAAAAACCAGCACTTACTATGGCCGACGACAGCTTTCGGGGGTGGCAGGCAGCGAAGACGGTCCATTGGGTCAGATGTGAGGGGATGACCCGAATGGCGCTTAGATTAGGCCCTCGATTTTCGGGGGTCCTCTTTCCAGCAGCGGTTGCGGTCAGGGATTTTCTTGAACTGGCGCCGGGGTTTGTTGAGCAGCGGATACCGATTCAAACTCCGGAACTTCGGAACAACCCAAAACGAAAGAGTGACAAAGGGACCGAAAGAATCCATGCTCTTCGCCCAACAGCGCCGCAGGTTTGGCAAAACCACTCGAAGCGCGTTGCTTGCGATCAACGCGGCTGTCTGAATGGCCCGCAGCCTGGGGCAAGATCATGGCAAAGACTTGTTATGCAAGAGTACAAAGCGCTTCATGAAGCAATCCTGTCCGGAGACGCCGCCACGGCACGGGCAGTCACCGAAAAGGCACTCGCCGCCTCGGCGGATCCCCTCCGCCTGGTCAACGACCTGATGGTGCCGGCGATGGACGAAGTTGGTCGCCGTTTCGAGTGCAACGAGTACTTCGTGCCTGAGTTGCTGATCTCCGCCCGCGCGATGAAAGCGGCGCTCGAACTGATCCGCCCGATCCTCATCGCCCGCGGCGATGAACCCGCCGGGCGCGTGGCCATCGGCACGGTCAAAGGCGACCTGCACGACATCGGCAAGAACCTCGTCGCAGCCATGCTCGAAGGCGGCGGATTCGAGGTGATCGACCTGGGCGTGAACGTCTCGCCCGAGCAGTTCGTCAAGGCGGTCCGAGAAGGCAAGGCCAACGTCGTCGCCATGTCGGCCTTGCTCACGACGACCATGCCCGCCATGAAGACCACCATCGAAGCCCTCAAACAAGCCGGCCTTCGAGAGAAGGTCAAGGTCCTGATCGGCGGCGCGCCGATCACCCAGAAGTACGCCGAGGAAATCGGCGCCGACGGCTACAGCGACAATGCCCCCGCAGCCGTCAGCCTGGCCAAGAAACAGCTCGCAGTGGGCGCCTGACGCCCCTGCGCGAACGTCCAGAAAAAATCCGGCCACCACGGCCATGATCGGCACACGGGGGCAGAAGGCCTGCCTACCGCGACCGCGGCCCCATCCGGCGCGACGACGGTCGGGTGGACTGCTTTGCCCGGGCGATCTTTGACCATGCCGACTGCGACCCGACTCTGCATCCATGAAACCGCTCCTCGTCCGCCTGCTCCAAGACGGCCCCGTGATCACCGACGGCGCCTGGGGAACTGAACTCCAGGCGCGTGGATTGGCCATCGGCGATTTTCCCGATGTCTGGAATCTGTCCCATCCGGACCGGGTCGCCGAGGTGGCCCGAGCCTACGTCGAGGCAGGGAGTCAGCTCATCCTCACGAATACTTTCGGGGCCAACCGGATTCGCATGGCTGACCATGGCGCGCCGGAACAGGTCGCGGAAATCAACCGGCGCGGCGTGCAACTCTCGATCCAGGCGGCGGAGAATCGTGCATCCGTGTTCGCTTCCATCGGCCCGACCGGAAAACTGCTCATGGTGGGTGAGGTGACTCTCGATGAAGTGCGGGCGGCGTTCATCGAGCAGGCTGAGGCCCTCGCCCGAGGCGGAGCGCAGGGTCTCGTCATCGAGACGATGTCGGACCTCGATGAGGCCAAGGCTGCGCTCGATGCCGCCAAACGCACCGGCCTGCCTGTCGTCGTCTGCATGGTGTTCGACGCGGGCAAGGAGAAAGACCGCACGATGACGGGCGCCACGCCGGAACAGGTGGCCAGCGAATTGACAGGCGCAGGCGCGGACGTCATCGGGGCCAACTGCGGCCTGGGGATTGAAGGTTATGTGCCCGTGTGCCGGCGACTGAGAGCGGCGACCGATCTGCCGATTTGGATCAAGGCCAATGCCGGTCTGCCCACATTGGTCGGGGGAAACGTGGTCTACCAGACCACGCCCGACCAATTCGCAAGCCACGTGCCTGCTCTGATCGAGGCGGGGGCCAGCTTCATCGGCGGCTGCTGCGGGACCAATCCGACATTCATTCGCGCCGTGAGAGAAGTGAGGGGGCGCCTGACATCCGCGGAGGCCCTCATTGTTCATCCAACTCGTGGCGAGCCGGAGCATCCGGCCACGTGAAGGTGAACACCGAACCTTCACCCGGAGCTGAATCCAACGCAATCTCGCCGCCTTTGGTCTCCAGGATCCTCTTCACCAGGGCCAGGCCAATCCCCGTGCCGTCATTGTGCGGGCCGACACGCAGACGCTCAAACAAGCCGAAAACCTGCGCATGATACCGCGGTTCGATCCCAGGCCCGTTGTCCGCCACAGCAAATTGCCAGGCATTACGCAGACGCGTCGCGCGCAAGGTGATGACACCCAATGGCTTGTCCATGAACTTGATGGCGTTGTCGAGCAGGTTCTGAAAAATCTGCTGAAGCTGCCCCGCCACCCCGCGAACCCGCGGAAGGCTCGATGGGATGTGGACCTGGATATTCGAAGGCGGCGCCAGCCCCGTCAACACCCGACGCACCAGGGCGTTGAGGTCCACCTCGGCCTCGGGCTCTTTGGCCTGCCCCAGGCGCGTGTAAGAGAGCACGCCCTCGATCAGGTCATGCATGTACTGCACCCGCTGCCGAAGCAAGCCGAGCAGATTGTGCCCGTTGGCGTCAATCTGGCTCGCGCAGTCGCTGGCAACCCAGTCCGCCAAATGACTCACAGCTCGAAGCGGCGCCTTCAAATCGTGCGCCACCACATGCACGAATTGTCCCAGTTCCATGTTTGCCGCCTGAAGCTGAGCCGTGCGCTCCTTGACCTTCCGCTCGAGATCTTCGCGCGCCCGACGCAACGCGCTCTCCAGGCGGCGGCGCTCCGTGATGTCCTCGGATACGCCAATGTACTTGCCCACGGCCCCGCCCTCTTCGATGACAGGCACGATCCGCGTGCGCACATAACAGGTCCATCCCGCACCGGTGTTGGTCCGAAACTCGTCCCGAAACTCGCACCCGTGACGCACCGCGGCCTCCCAGGCGACAACCACCCGCTCGCGATCCCCTGGATCCACCATCTGCCACCACACGCCCCGCGGCTCCGCAATGTGGCTCAGACGCGCAATCTCCCGCCATCGCGCATTGGTGCGGATCAGGCGGCCGGCGCCGTCGGTCTGGAAAAAGCCGACGGGCGCGTGGACGCTGAGGAGGCGCAACAGTTCGTCGCGCTCACGCACCATCGCCTCGAGCTTGGCAATGCGCGCCGCGGAGGCCTGTTCCGGGCCCGATTCGGTGCGCAGGCCAAGGGGTCCCTCTCCGATGCCAGAATGCACCGTGAGAATCGTTTCAGCCTGCGTTGCGCTCCCAAGCATGCCCACCCCCCATGTATCGCCCGCGGCCCCAAATCGTGCAAGCCCTCAATGCCCCCGCCCCGATCGTATTACGTAGAACAGACTAGCTATTGACCGTGAGTCTTGTTTATCATCCCCTGGCCTCTGGAACGTGAGTAGTCAAAGTGTATGAGTACGGACCGCCTCTCCCCCCAGCCAGCGGCAGGTGAGAATTCGATCGCTGTTGATGGGCCGCCCCAAGCGTCCCCAACACCGAATTCGGGTGTGGACCGGCTCAGCCCCGGCGGGGCTCGGGGCCGGGACACCTTGATCACGTGTCGCAACAGCCAGGGGGTGGAAATCCGGGCGACGCCCCTGCGCTTGAGCCGGTACGAGGCGGTTTTCGAGGTTTATAACCCCTACAGCATCCTCCAACTCTCGGAGGTCCTGAGCGACTTCCGCATCACGATCGGCGAGCGGATTGTCTACGCCGGACGCGCCGTCGTCAGCAAACTGGTCAACGCCAGCATCATGGTGATCTGCGAGGTCAGCCTCGAGTCGGACTGGCTCGATGTCGAGGCCCTCTCGCCACTGGCTGACCCGGAATGGCTTCGCCGCGAATTCGCCGCATTCCTGACCGACTGGAGCAAGATTCAAACCGTCTCTCCGGCGTTCAAGGCGGCGGTCGCCGATATGGAGACGTTCCTTGCAGACCTGCGCCGGTGGCTCGATCAGGTCGAGCTGGGCATCCGTTCGCATCCATCGCACGAAGTCGAGAAAATGGAGCGGGAGGTGATGGGCCGATTGAGCGGCACGGTGCTCGACCCGATCAACGAGCTGTTTGGCCGGTTCGAGGAACTCGCAAAGTCCATCGCCCCCGACCATCACCCGATCCATCGCACCTACGCCCGCCGACAACTCCATCCCCTGGTCCTCTGCGCTCCGTTCCCGCATCGGACCTTCCAGAAGCCGCTGGGTTACGCCGGGGATTATGAGATGGTCAACATGATCCTCAACGACCCCTTCGAGGGCGCGTCCCTGTTCGCCAAGTCGGTCAATTACTGGTTCCTGATGCAGGCGCCCGCCGCGGCGCACCGGAACCGCATCGAGTACCTGATTGAGACGCTTGGCCGCGAGGTCCAGAGACTTGCCGGCGCGGGCCGGCGCGCCCGGATCTTCAACCTTGGCTGCGGCCCCGCCGCCGAGGTCCAGCGGTTCCTCAAGACCCAATCGCTCTCGGATGCCGCCGATTTCACCCTGGTCGATTTCAATGAGGACACCCTGAACTTCGCGCGTCACCGGCTCGCGGAGATCCAGTCCCAGACCAAACGCACCACCGACTTCCAATTCATCCAACAGTCCGTTCACCAGGTCCTGAAACGGTCCGCCCGGGGCGAAAAGCCCTCCGCGGAATACGATCTGGTCTATTGCGCGGGGCTCTTCGACTATTTGTCGGACCGCATCTGCCAGAGGCTCATGCAATACTTCTACGAGATGCTGGCGCCAGGCGGGCTTTTGATCAGCACCAACGTGGATCCCTCAAATCCAAACCGCCATGGGATGGAGTACTTGCTGGAATGGCATTTGAACTATCGCGACGAAAGCGTGATGCGCACGTTGCACCCGACAGCCGCCCGACCCGATTGCATAACCACCAAAGCCGATGCCACCGGTGTCAACATCTACCTCGAAGTCCGCCGCCCCGAACGCGACTGACGTTCCGGCTCGGCCCGATCCGAGTGTGCTGATGGACTTCGATGCGAGGGACATGGCCGACCGGATCCGCCTTGGCAAGGTGGCGTGCGTGCTGGTGATCGTCCTGATGCCGGCTGGCTGTCTTCTGGACGTCTGGCTGTACCCGGACGAGGCGCTGATCTTCCTGGCGGCGCGCCTGGTTTGCTCCGTGCTGGTGGGCGGTTTGCTCGCCCTCCATTACACGGAGCTGGGGCGGGAGTGGATTCGGCCCGCGAGCTGGCTCATTGCCCTGCTTCCCGCCCTGTTCATTTCCGGCATGATCGCTGTCAACGAAGGCGCCAACTCCCCCTACTACGCGGGCCTCAATCTGATCCTCCTGGCCACCAACGTGGTCGTGCACTGGAACCTCCGTGAGTCGTTGCTCACATCCGCCCTGATCATTGCCCTCTACATCACGGCCATCACCTTCAACGGCAGCCCTCCCGAGCCCGGCCAGCCCTACGCCTACCTGTTCTTCATGATCGAGACGGCGGTAATCGTCATCACCGGGAACTACTTCTACAATCGCCTGCGGCTCCGCGAGTTCGAAGCGCAACACGACCTGCAGCTCAGCCAGCAGAACCTCGAACATAGCAACAAGCGCCTGCTGGAACTCGACGAGTTGAAGGGCCGCTTCTTCGCCAATATCAGCCACGAACTGCGCACGCCCCTCACTCTCGTCCTCGCCCCCCTCGAGAATCTGCGCCAGCACCCGCAAATGCAGCGCGACCCGCCCCTCCGGGATTGCATCCAAACCATGCATGCCAACAGCATGCGGCTGCTCAAGCTCATCAACGACCTCCTCGATCTGGTCCGGCTCGATGCGGGTCAGATGCGACTCCATCGTCAGACGATCGATGTCAAACCGTTCCTCGACGGAACGCTCAATGCCGTGCGCCAGTTCGCCGAGGATCGCAGGTTGCGGCTGGCCTTGACGATCAACCCCGGACTGGAAAAGATCACCGCCGACCCGGACAGACTCGAGAAGGTGTTTCTGAACTTGCTGTTCAATGCCATGAAATTCACTCCGGCAGGCGGAGTGATCCGCGTTCAGGCATCGGCCGATGGAGGCGACGCCCTCTTCGAGATCAGCGACACCGGTGTGGGCATGAGCCCTGAAAGCGTCAAGCACCTGTTCAGCCGCTTCTGGCAGGCCGACACCTCCAGCCAGCGCAAGTACCAGGGCGTCGGCATCGGCCTGGCCCTGGTCAAGGAGTTGGTCGAGGCCCACGCAGGGTCGGTGACCGGCGAGAGTCAGATCGGTCAAGGCACAACCTTCCGCATCCGATTGCCCCTCCACGTCCAACCCGACGCCGATGAGCCCCCTGCCGACGCATCCGCGACTCCAGCCGCGCCCGAGCCGCAGCCTCACGCCGTCGCTCCCGAGCCCCAGGCCACCTGGTTGAGCGGCCTCTACCGGCGCGCCGAACTCTTCGGCAATCCCACGCCTCTCAAGGACACTCTGCAGCACGGCGCACCGCCCAGCCGGACCGGCAAACCCCGCGTCCTGATCGTCGATGACGAACCCGATATGGTGCGGTTCCTGCGGACGCTGCTGGATGCGCATTACGAGGTGATCGAGGCCGCGGACGGGGATCAGGCCCTGACCCTGGCCGCGCAGTACCTGCCGGACGTGATCGTCTGCGACTTCATGCTCCCGCACAAGGACGGCCTGGCGGTCTGCCATGACCTGCGCGGCCGGGAACTCACGCGCGCGATTCCTGTCATCATCCTCACGGCGCGGGCCGACGAGGCGACAAAACTCAGGGCGCTCGAAGCAGGGGCGAGCGATTTCCTCGCGAAACCGTTCTCGCTCGCCGAGCTTCATGTGCGGGTGAAGAACCTGGCCGACGGCCACCGCGCGGCCAAAGCGCTGGCGCGTCAGAAGCAAACACTGGAAGCGACCCTCGAGGAACTGCACGACACAGAAGCACAGTTGATTCAGGCGGCAAAAATGGCCTCGCTCGGACGCATGAGCGCCGGCATCATTCACGAAATCAACAATCCTTTGAACTACGCCCTCACCGCCCTGAGCGTCCTGTCGTTCGAGGCCAGGCATCTTCCGCCCGAGAGCCGAGGCGAGTTTCACGAGACTCTGAAGGATGTCCAGGATGGCCTCCAACGCGTCGGCAAAATCATTGCCGACCTGCGCGAGTTCACCCATCCTCGGGGAGGCGATGTTGAAATCATCGAGGTGAACCATGCCATCGAGGGCGCCCTGCGATTCCTGAGGGCCGAGGTGGCGGGCAGAGTCGAAATCGACAATCGGGTCCCGGATGGTTTTTCGGTCAGAGCCGTCGCCACCAAACTGATGCAAGTGTTTGTGAACCTCGTTCAAAACTCTCTGGACGCGCTTCGCGAGAAGGCATTCCCGGAGGGAACAAAGCCGCAGATCCGCTTCGAAGCCGCGATCGAGCGCGGCGTCAAGACCGTCAAGATCTGGGACAACGGCCCCGGCATTCCCGCCTCGCACATCTCGAAGGTCTTCGATCCCTTTTACACCACCAAGGAAGTCAACCAGGGCACAGGCATGGGACTGAGCATTTGTTACCGCCTCTTGCAGGAGGTGGGCGCCCAGATCACCGTTCAGAGCGAACCCGATGTCTGCTGCGAGTTCCGCATCACTTTCCCCGATCCTGCCAATGACGAGATCGAGTCCTCCAATACCTCCACTACAATCGCGGCATGAACACCCTCTACGACTACAAACGCTTTGCGATCCTCTACGTCGACGACGAGGAGAAGTCGCTCAAGTACTTCGCCAAGGCCTTCGGCGGCACATTCCGCATCTTCACCGCCCAGAATGCCGCCGACGGCTACCAGATCCTGGCCGATCATCAGGACGAAATCGGCCTGATCATGAGCGACCAGCGCATGCCCGGCGAACAGGGCGTTCAGTTCCTCGAACGCGCCCGCAAACTCCAGCCCCGCATCATCCGCCTGCTCGCCACCGCCTTCACGGACCTGGATGCCGCCATCGCCGCCGTCAACAACGGCGCCATCTACAAGTACATCACCAAACCGTGGGACATTCCCAACCTCGAGGCCACCCTGAAGCGGGGTCTCGAATTCTTCATGCTGCAGATCGAGCGCGATCTGTTGCTGCGCGAGAAACTCTCGAGCCTCCACAGGGTGCTCATCGCCGATCGGATCCTCAGCCTGGGCGTTCTCGCCGCCGGCCTCGGGCATCGCTTGCGCAACACCATCGAGGCCGTCCAACGATTCCTCGACCTCGCCCCGCAAATGCTCCGGGAAGAGCAAATCGATCTGGAACAACTGCGCAATCCGAACTTCTGGCAGGATTTTCACCGCAACGTCAAGGAACAGGTCACAACGGCCTTCCGCATGCTCGACGACCTCTCCTCGGAAACCGCACGTCCGTTCCGCTTCGACACCGAGACCCGCCTGCACGAAGCCATCGACTCCGCCGCGCGCGGCCTTGCCGAGTCGCTGGCGCGAAAACGCATTCAGATCCTCAACAGTGTGCCGACCGACCTCCCCCCTCTCCGGGTCGATGGCGAGCGGTTCGCAAAGCTCTTCGACCTCCTCCTGCGCGACGAATTGACCAACCTCCCCGACGGCGCCTCCGTGACGTTCGAGGCCGCCCTGCGCAACGAGCGCGGCCAACCCCGCGAGGTGGATCTCTTCGTCCATGACAACGGCCCCGGCTTGCCGCCCGAGGCCATTCTCTCAGTCCTCGACCCCCTGATCCACCGGACCGGCACGGCCCAGGGGTCGGGGCTTTCGCTCATGGCATGCTACTTCCTCGTCTACCATCACGGCGGGAAAGTCGCCATCGAACCCAAGACCGGAACCGGCCTCAGCCTCCGGATCACGCTCCCGCTCGAGCCTCCCGCCGTCAACCCGCAGATCGAAAGCGAAGCCTTCCTGCTCCGCGCCATGACGAACGAGCGACTCTGGGATCGGCTCCTCGCCGGTGAATAGCCGGCGACTCGAGAGTGCCCATCGGGGCCGCGGGCGGCATGGAGGCAGCGCGCCATCCCCCCCGCCGCGGCCACCTGCTCACGGCACGAGAAGAACACGACACCCCGCCCGATCCGCATCGGCCGGGCCGATCGGCACAATCGTCGTCAGCGGCGAACCGTCGCCCCGCACGGGAGCGCCCTGGTTCAACCACGCGGACTCGTCCCGGGAATCGAGCGGCAGCCAAGCTTGCACCTGGTACCATGGCCCATCGACGGACGCCCAGGACGCACGGAAAGCCGGGCCGACCGCCCCCACACCCAGCCTCGAATTGAAATCGTCCGTCGCGGCCAGCCTGAAGAACCGAATCGGTTCAGCCCGCACCTGGACCCACCGCGAGAGCGGGCCACCGGTCCCGATCACCGACCGCCCATCCTCGCTCCACATCGCCAGATCGGTCGAGGTCTGGAACTGATAGCGGCCATCAGCCACCGATGCCCAGTCCAGACGCGCAGCCGTGATCGGCAGGATCGACACTGGGATTTCGGTATGGCGGGCGATCGGATAACCTTGCCAGCGCACGGGCCGGCCGTCCCAGTTCGCCGAGAGGATTGCCAGATCCGTCTCGCTCACAAGCCGGTCGCCGTCGAAATCCCCGTTGGGCCAGTTCCCCGCGGCCATCCAGTTCGTCTTGACGATGTCGAAATCGCGCTCATCGACCAGTCCATCCAGATTCGTGTCGCCAAGCTTCGTGCGTATCCTCTCCCGCACCAGCTTGCTCAGATCATCCAGACTGACGCGTCCGTCGCCGGTCATGTCGAAGGGTGAGGGCTCGTTGCCCAGGCGCGCGGCCAACCGGAGGATGTCGTCCAGATTGAACGCGCCGTCGTTGTTCATGTCACCGCCAAACCAGAGCGGCGCCGTCAGATCCGGCACGGTGAACCTCCAGCGCAACACGCCCCCCTCGCCGAGAAGGTCCTTCTCCACCACCAGATTCGTCGCCCCCGCCACAACATACTCCGCCGGCGCGAGTTCGCGCATGCCGTCCGAGGGCGTCCTTTGGACATAGACACGCGTCTGCGCGGGACTCTCGACCTCCGGAATTGCGCCCACTGTCACGGTCAACGGGTCGCTGAATGACAACAGAGGGGCAGGGCTGTACCCGGACGGCTTGTCCGTGGCTGACAGACCGTTGAAAACGGCGTCCAAACACACTTCGATCGTCGATTCCGTTTTGCGCCGGCTCCAGGCCGAAACCTCGACCGTTGCCCCCGTGAATTCGACCCGCGTGATCGGCACAGGCGATCCGATCTGGATCTCCCGAATCGTCCTCATCACCGGGACAGAAAGCCGGCCCCCGAAAACCAAGCCGCTCGCATTGGCGTCGTACGCAATCGACAGGACCGATGGAGGCGTCGGCGACGGATCATCGGCCGTGTACTGCCCGAGACGCAGGCCCCCGCTCCAGGCGAGGGTTTCGGTCTTGCGAACCAGCGATGAGCCCGTGTAGAGACTCTCGACCTGACTTGCGCGGGCCCCGCTGCCCAGATCCCGGACCCAATCGAAATCGATCATGTCCACGCTGTCATCTTGATCATAAGCAGCCTGGTACGCGGGGCGCTTGCGAGACACAGGCGGCCCGGCGCCGCACATCAGCGCGCCCGCGGCTGACAAGTGCGTGTACTCGGCCCCGAAGGGCGCATAGCGATGTCGGTTCAGCAACACGTGGCCCAGTTGATGCGCCAACTCGTCAGCCGAATACTGCCAGACCATCGCCCAGTCGGATGGATGATCGATGATCACCCCGGGTGTCGGCGCGCCGAGTTCTGCAGCCTTGTCCTCCGGATAGGCCACACCTGACGGATGAGACGCCCGATGATCCACGAAGAAGACCGGCACAACGCCGGGCGAACGGTGTTCCCGATCGTACCAGGCAAGAAGCGCGACGCAGTCCGCGTCCGTCATGCCAACGGGGAGCGGCAGGCCCTGGGAATCGAACGACGCAAACAAAGCCGGCTCGCTCACCTGCAACCGGATGCCGACCTGCTGAAATACGCTCTTGGCGTACTCGGCGGAAGCCCGCATGTGCCGCCGAACACTCTGCTCGGCTGAGGACGTAAGAGTGCCCCCGTGTATGTGAACCTGCCGAATCCAGACCTCACCGCTCTGAAAAAGGCCCGCCTGACACGGCCAAAACACACCACCGGCCAGAAGGCCGAGCGCAAATCCGATTCGAATGAGCGTCCACACGAGATTCTGAAACGAAGATTGGAGCGAGCGAAGGGATTCGAACCCTCGACATCAACCTTGGCAAGGTTGCGCTCTACCAGACTGAGCTACGCTCGCTTCCAGAAAAAGCGAGGCAGAATCTAGGGCATCCGCCGCCAGATGCAAGAATTCATTTTTCGAGTTCATTTCCGGACTCATTCCGCCGCGCAATGGACCTGGAGGCTGTCGGTGGCAATCGCGCTTGCGCCGCGTGGAGACACGCGGCCTGCAGCAGGAATCTCCATCCATGCGGCCTGGTCCCCTCTCCGGGCGACAGAACACCGAAAACAACCCGAAGCACCTTTTTGCCTGTCGTTGGGCCGGCTGCAAGCCGGCGCTCCGAGGCCCGTCGTCAGTCAGGCCGACCGGGCTCACCGCCCTCAAGCCGCAGCCAGTTGGGCGGTGAATTGGGTGCTTCGGGCACTTCGATGAGGCTGCGCAGGGGACGGGACTGTTTGGTCGAGCCCCCGGTCGCGAGGTAGAACCAGCCGTCAGCCAAACCCGCATCAATCGTTTCCTTCGCTTCCCACTCGGCTCCGGACGCGGTGAAGCGGGCTTTCACGAGCGGGGTCCATGCGTCGGCGCCCTCTCGGACCCAGCCGCGGCCATAGCGCGCGCGCCGCGCTTCAAGTGCGCTCCGTCCGTCGCGCCGGAAATCCTCGACGAAGGAATAATAGCCTTTGAGCTTCTGACCCCCGGTGCGCGTGCGGAAGGTCGCGAGCTTCCACCATGTCCGCTTCTCTGGTTGGTAGACCCAGGCTGTATAAGCCGTTTTCTCCCCGTCCACTTCGGCGCGCAAGAGAAACCGGTTGGTCTCGCCAATCTTCCACGGAAAGGGGGCCATGCATTGCCCGCCCGTGCCCTCGCCTCCAAACCGTTTGATCCGCACGCCTTCGCCTTCGTGGAGAAGCTCGACCCGGTCCTCGGTCTTCACTGCGCCGGGATCGTCGCCCGGTGTCGGATCCCAGACTGAGAAAATCACCACCTTGTCCTCCGGCTTCCAAAGCTGTTGGAGACCGAAGTAACCGGTGTTCCATCCGCACGCCATGAAGTAGCTCCCATTGACGGATTCATCGACAATCATCTCGGTGTAGAACAGGTCGCCGTCCGGCGCCGTATAGCCGAGGTGAACGGATCGCGCTGCGCGGTAGGCGGGCGCGTCGGCCGCCCACAGACACGCCGGCATGAGAACTGCAGTAAGACCGATGAGAATGCGCATGGGCGCAATCGTGCCCTCGAATCACCGCGCCCGCAATCTTAAGTCTAATCCTTGGGTTTGAACACGGGCAGGGCCAGTTTCCACTGGATACCGGCGAGGCGCACCAGGAGAATCGCGAGAACCGAAATGACCATGTTCGTCAAGTGATCGACGCGCGCGGATTGCAGCACCACGTACAGCACCGCACCAAAGAACGCGGCCGTGGCGTACAGGTAGATGTCCGGTCGGAACACCAGGGGGATCTCGTTCAATAGCAGGTCGCGCAGGATGCCTCCGGCGACTCCCGTGGTCACCCCGAGCATGATGGCGATGGCGGGCGGGGCCTGGAAGGTGAAGGCCTTGACCAGGCCAACGATCGTGAAGAGCGCCAACGCGAACGCATCCGCCACCTGCAAGGAGCGCAAAGGGATCGGGTGCGTGCGGGCCAGGAAGAAGGTCACCACCGCCACTCCGGCCGCCGTGTACACGTAATGGGGGTCTTTGGCCCAGAAGACCGGATGATCGCCGAGCACAACGTCCCGGATGGTGCCCCCTCCGAAGGCCGTGACCAGCGCCAGAACGATCACACCGAAAAGATCCACCTGCTTGCCGCGCGCGGCCATGACGCCGGTGACCGCTGCCACACCCACGCCAAACTGCTCCAGAATGTAACGGCTCGTCATGGGCAAGAGGCATTATCACAGCCCCCGAAATAATCTATGGAAATTCTCTTCCACCCGGGCGGCCAGACTCTGGATCGGCTCACCCAGCATCCCGGCAACGTAATCGTAAACGACCACCAGGTTCGCCGGGTGATTCAGCGGACGCCCCGCGACGCGGGCCGGATCGTCCGGGCAGGCGACGGAATAACCCGCCCCAGCCTCGGCACACGGACCATGCAGCGAAAACTGCGCCAGCGCATCCGGCAGACACTGGTCCGGCGCGTCGGTTTCAATCAGTAACCGATCCGGCGGCACGGCCCGAAACACCTCGCGCTGCCGCTCCTTGCCCGGTCGCGCGAAGTATCCTGGAAAGCTGAAATAGGCGCCCAACCGCGCCAGCGGCTTGACCATTTCAACAGGCCCCCCGTAGCTGTGCAGAAGAAAACCGCAAGCCGGACGCGGGTTTGCCGCCAGCAACTGTTCGAGGCGCCCCCAGGCTCGCAAACAATGGATGCTCGCCGGAAGGGCGCGGTCGGCCGCCAGCCGCATTTGCGCCAAAAACACCTCCTCCTGGTTCTCGTAGGGCAGGCCCGGCTTCCATCGGTCGAGCCCGATCTCCCCCACCCCGGACGCGATCTCATCGAGAAACCGCGCCAGATTCGCCTCCCAATCCCCCGCGCGTTCGCCCAAGTGCCACGGATGATAGCCGAAACTGGGAATGACTTGCGGGTGCTCTCGCGCCAGGGCCAGCACCTGCGGCCAGTCTGCGGCACAGGAACCGTTCACCACCATGCGCCGGACTCCGGCCTTCACGCAGGCCGCGATCAGATCCGATTGCCGTCCGCCAAAGCGCTCGTCCTGCAGGTGATTGTGAGCGTCGTAGTAATTCACTGGCCTGGCGCCGTCAGCACAAATGCCCCGTAGCCGACCACCCGGGAACGCGAACCGGCCGTGTCGCCCGAGTTGCGCAGATCGATGGCCCGGCATTCGAGTCCGCGATCCCGCGCCACTTCGAGCAACCCGCGCACGCCCTGGAAACCGCAGGCGTCATACCCGTCGAGCCTTTCGCCCTCGAATGCCTCGATCGCCCGGGCCGTGGTCTGATCGAGCTGCCTGGCTGTGTTGTAGTCGTGGTAGTGGCTCAGATCCGAACTCGCGACGATGCACGACTCGGGCCCGCCCCAAAGGACCTCGATCAGACGGGCCATTTCCGACTGCGTCGCCTCTCCCACCAGCAGCGGCACCAACTCGAACTCCCCCAACACCACTTGCAGAAACGGGATGTGCACCTCCAGACTGTGCTCCTCCCGATGCGGGTCTTCGGAAATCGTGACTCCCGGCAGACTGGCGGCGCGGGCGATCCCGGCCCGATCCAGAGGCACGGCCCCCAGCGGCGTCGCGAACGCATCCATCCCGCTCGCCGCCACCCCGTGAAAACGGGCGAAGTGAGACGGGCCAACCAGCACAACACGCCGGATCTGGCCGCGTCCGGGCTCCAGACGCACATAGGCTGAGCCCGCAATCGGCCCCGAGTACATGTACCCCGCATGCGGTGCAATCAGGGCCTTCGGGACCGGCCCGGTCGACCTGGGTGCGGCCGCGAGGTAATCGCTGACCTCCTTGCGCAGTTGCGCCGGATCCGCCGGGTAGAATCGCCCTGCCTGCGCCGGAGGACGCACGCCCCGGCATTCTGGTCTCGAGTCTGCATTCATGTTGTTCAGAACCCTTGCCGCGATTCACCCGCCACTGCCCAGATGCCCGGGATCGACCGCCCGCAGCCCGGGCAGCATCCTCGAGGGCTGAGCCTGTCCTCGATCACGCGAAAACCGCGACGCCGGACGAGTGTCTCTCCGCACCCTGGACACCGTGTGTCTTCCCAGTGGCCAACGCGTCCGGACAGGTTGCCCGCGTAGACAAAACGAAGGCCTTCGGCAACCCCCATCTCCGCGGCGCGCACAAGATCGTCCACCCCCGTGGCGCGGGGTTCCGTCATGCGATAGTCCGGATGAAACGCCGTCACGTGCCACGGGATGTCCGGGCTCACGGAAACCAGGAAACGCGCCATCGCCCGCAGTTCCGCCTCCGTGTCGTTGAAGCCGGGCACCAGGAGCGTCACCACCTCGACCCAGATCCCGCGGGCATGCGCGTCGCGGATCGTCTCGGTCACGCGCGTCAACGTGCCGCCCAAAGACCGATAGCGGCGATCATCGAACGCCTTCAAATCGATGTTCACCGCCTCGAGCCACGGATCGAGGCAATCAAGCGCCTCTCGAGTGGCATTGCCATTCGAGACGAATCCGCACACCAGCCCCGCCGGCCGGGCGCGGGCGAAGATCTCCGCCGCCCACTCCGCCGTGATGAATGGCTCATTGTAGCTCGACACCATCAGCCGCGCTCCCTGTCGTCGCGCGGCGCCCACCAGCTCGTCGGCGGTGATCGGTTGGATGCGCGTGCCGGCCGACTCGTCCCGCAAGGCCTGACTCGTGATCCAGTTCTGGCAATAGGCGCAGTGGAAATCGCAACCCAACATCCCGAACGTGAGCGCGCCGCTGCCGGGAAGCAGATGATAAAACGGCTTCTTCTCGACCGGATCGCACGCCGCGCCCGAGACATATCCGAACGGCACACGCAACTGACCGGCGCTGTTGAACCGCACCTTGCACACGCCCCGGCGCCCCACGCCAATCAGGCAGCGATGTCCGCAGGCAAAACAGCGGACCTTCCCGCCCTCGACACGCCAGAGCGATCCAACTGCCGTGTGCCGGTCGAGCGATTCCGCGAACCGGCTCGAGGCAGGGACCCGAGACTGGCCAGGCTCGTCCTGCGGGATTGGCATGGCCAAAGATTACTCCCTGCGCAGCATCCGGGCAAGATCGGGACTGGCCGGCTCAACCCGCGTATCTCACACCCCGTCAGTGCACAGGGCGGTCAGATCTCGCAAGACGGCTACTAATCGGGTGAGACCCCAACCCGCCAAATGCCCCAAATCCACACCGCACGCCCTTCACAAGCCTGCGCGGCTCCGGCGCATCCAGGCGCACCCAACCAGACCCAGAGCGACCAGGAGGGCGCCGGCGGCGGGCTCGGGGACCGGGGCTGATTTGGTGTCGATCTGGAGCCGCCAGGAGTCCAACTGCGCGTGGCCGCCAGCCGAAACATCCGCAATGTAAAGCATCCATTCGCCACTCGGGTCCATGCCCAGGAAGTCCAGCAGCGATGTGGTCCTCTGACTCCCGCTCCCGACCTCATCCGGATCGACCGCGCGTCCGTCGGTCGCCCATGTTCCCGAGAGGGGCCCGACGAGCGCGGCGGCGTGGTCGCCGAAAAGCGCGTAGCGATAGTCATGAATGTCGGGCGCAGTCACACTGTCGTCGAAAGTCACAGTGATCCCGTTGTCGTCGTAGCCATACGCTCCGGCATCGGCGCGCCCCGGCCGATTCAACAGCACGGCAAAGCCGGTGGTGGCTTCGCTCGAATGGTGGAGCGTGGCGTACAAATCGCCGTTGAAGGCGCCACCGCCCCCCGAACCGCTGATCGACACGCTCAGTGTCAGGCCGGCGATCCGCGCGGAATCGCCCGCGTAGGTCCATCGGAACACCGCGCCGCCGTTGTCCGGGATGAGCCCGCCGCCCAACAAACCCGAGTCGATCACGGCGCCGTGAGCGGCAACGACAGGCGCCAGACTGCAAACAAACAGAGACAGTGCATTCTTCATAGGTCGGTAATCGTGCTCAGATTTAGGGTGCAGACAAATCAGCAGCCCGATAGAACGCCGTGCCCGCAGGCGGATTCGCGTCCACGTAGCGGATCAGGCCGCTCGAGTCGGCTTGCACCGTGTCGACGACTCCCCAAACTGGATTGGTGAGGCTCGATGCGCGTTCGATGGCGTACCAGCGCAGCGGGATGCCCACGAACTCGAGAACAACGGTGCCGTCGGGATTGGCGGAGAGTTCGAGTTCCGCGGCGATCGGACCGTCAGACGTGGCCTGCACAAACACCCGGCCTTCACCCAGCCCGCCCTTGCCGTCCGAGACGACGTATGTGAACTCGTCGGCCTCGTTTCCGCTCGAATCCGTCGGTTCGTAAAACACCCAGCCGCCAACGAGCCGGATGCCCGCCCCGTTCCGCGACACGGCGGAGACGCCTGTGAGAGTCAGCGGGTCGTACTCCGGATCGACGTCGTTGGCCAGCAATTCGCTGACGGCGACCTTGACGCTCCGATCCAATGGCCGCAGCACCAAATCGTTCCCCGCCACCGGCGCGTCATTCACCGCTGTCACCCGGGCCAGGAATGTGCGGCTCGCACTCGAGGATCCGTCGCTCACTGTCAACGTCACTCGAGCGTCGCCCGACCGCCCGGCCTGGGGCGTGATCGCCAGCACCCGGTCCGCGCCGCTGCCACTCAGCGCCAAACCGGACAGCGGCAACAATGTGAGGTTCGAGGACTGGACAGTGATTCTGAGCGTGTCCAGCGGCGTGTCCGGATCGCTAACCGTGAACGGCACGGCATGCGCCACTGTGTCTTCGACCATGACCTGGTCCGCGACCTCCGACACTTGCGGCGCAGTTGTCTCGAAAGCGACCAGGGTGCTCGCATCCGGGCTGACCGGAGCCGGTTCCAGGTTGCCAGCCGCGTCCTTGGCCCGGCTGTAGAAGGCGTAGGTATGACCCATCTGCCCCGTGTACTGCCCGCCGGTGAACCGGGTGTTCGTCAGCCAGGACGCGAACGGCCCGCCATTGTCGGACACGTAGATATCGTAGGCCGCCACGGCCGAGCCGTCGACGTCCTCGCCCGCCCATGTGACAGCGAATGACCTGGCGCTTGAAGCCGGCAGCGGCTTCACGGCGCTGATCGGCGCGCTGATGTCCAGAGGCGGCAGTTCCTCGTATATGAGGGTGTACGTCACCGGCCCTTCTGTGGCGCTCGCGTTGCAGTCGAACAGATGCAGGATGTTCTCGCGCACCGGCTTCTTGCCCTGGCCGACAAACGTCCGGTCAGTGACCCAGGCGTTGGCCACACCCGTCACTTGGTCCACATCCATCAGGATGTCCCGGTTCCCCTGCCTGACGCCGTAGAGCTTCATCTGGCCATCGGACGGCTCGGGCACGCGCAGATACACGAACCCGGGCGGCAGGCTCGCCGTCAACTGCACGGTGGCGTCGAACGCACTGGGCGCCCCATCCGTAACACCGGCTGTGACCACGGCCACCTCGTTGGTCTGCCCGTCGCTCAGGTACACGCGATCCGGATAATCCGTCGGCGGATCAGGCAGATCGTTGACCAGGAAATCCGGGCGCCCGTCAGCGTACGGGGCCGGGGCGGCCACCATGCGAATCATCTCGTGAATGGTGACGTCGTCGATGAGGGCCGTCTTCTTGCCGGAGATGGCATCGAGATGCTCGAACGTGACGCTGTAGTCGATGAACAACCCCTGCAGAGTCGAACTGAGCAGCCATCGACCGATCTTGGTCGAGTCGGGCGCGATGTTGCCCAGGTTGACCGTCAGCGACGGCGTGAAATTCTGGTCCTCGACCTGCGAGGCCAGGATCTTGAAGTCAATCAGCAGTCCCTTCTCGTTTTCGACGATCTGCGGCTGCGCCGATGTAATGCGGAAGTTCTTGGCCTCGCCCTTGCCTCTGTTCTCGACGAGCACGGCCAGCGAATACGGAATCGACGGCTCGATTTGCGGCGTGAACGGATCATCCGCATACACGTCGCGTTGGTGGAAATACTTCACGTACAGCAGCGGATCGGGATAAACCGTGATCGGCACCGGCTGCAGCGGCACCACCACCTGGCGCCCGTCCTGAACATACTTCAATGTCCCGCCCACCAGGTAAACCTTCGCGGACTCGGGCGCCGCCTCCCGCGTCGGGATGAGAATCCAGGACGCGCTCCATGTGCTCATGGCCGCGGCCTCGCCCGTCCCGTCCACCGGCGTGGTTGGCGGCCTGATCGCAAACACATCCCCCATGTCCTTGTAGTTCTCATCGGTAATGTTCACCGCAACCTCGACAGCTTCGAGCGGGATCGTGTCCCCGTTGACAATCTCGAGTGTCGCGTTGAACGCGTTGCGCGTCAGAACCGCTTCCTGTTCGAGACGCAGCTTCACCTTCGCGCACACGCCTTCCCCATCGAGCAACTGCGCTCCCCCCCGGTTGCCCGGGCTCCCGTTGACGATCGCCGAAGCCGACTTCAAGGTCGCGCGCGAGCGGCCCGAGAACTTGATCGGCGCGCCGCCGGACTTGGCGTGGAGCTGCTTGGCGGCCTCGGGTCCCAACTGCCGGGCGATCGCCGCGCGGATCGCTTCCTCGACGCCAGGGATGACCTCGCGCCGCAACGCATTCATCAGGCCGATATCGTCCGGGCTGCAAGTCGACGGCAGCAAATAGACCTTCTCGATCGGATTGCCTTCGGCGTCGTTGAACAACGAGTAGGTCCCGCCCCCCAGTTTGACGTACGCCGAATAGTAGATGCCTTCGAAGCACGCCTCGGTCGTCATCGCCCCGTCTTTGTACTCGAACGAGATGTGGGCGCCGCCGTTGATGCTGCCGTTGATGGCCGCAACATCCACCTCGCCTTCGAGTGGACCGGCGGTGTAGGTCGCGGTCGCTTCGCCCATGACGCCGCCGAAGAACCGCAGCGCGACCTCGCCGCTGGCCGTTACTTCGAGCCCTGAGAAGTTGCAGCCGCTCGACACCTCGCCCGAAAGCGAGATGCTCCCCGTCGCCTGCAAACCCACCTGGAACTCGCCCGATACGCTGGCTTCGACGTTATCGCCCATCGAGATCGTCGCCGAGGCCTCCTTGCCAATGCCAGGTCCGACCGAGACTTCGAGTGTGGCGCCGGCGCCGCCGTACACCTCGATCCCCACGCTGCCGTCGTCCAGACAGCATGTGCGCGCCCCGCCGCTCGCCTCGATCTCCACCTCCGGCTGGACCAGGCCGCCCGTCTGGGCGGTGATGTAAGCCTCGACCGCCACGCCAATGGGCTCGAAGAAACTCGATATGTCGACCGTCAGGATTTCCTCGGGCTCGAAGACCTCCGGATCGCACGGATCGCAGTTGACCGGGGGACTGAAGCTCACAGGCCCCGAGTAGTAACTGCCGGGGCCGCTGGTCCCGCCTCCGGACACAGGTCCGCCGCCGCCGTAGCCGCCCCACCCCCAACCGCTCCACCAACCGGCCCCGCCGGAGGAGCAATCGCCATGCACGTTCACGACCGGCAGAAGCACCCGGTGCCATTTCCGGTCCGGTCCGCAGATCAGGAACCATTCGAGGCTCGATGTGATGGTGCAGGGCACGCTCGCCAACTGCGCTTGCGAGCGGCGATCATCCGCCAGGCCCGCCTTGCCGCCGTGCCCGGGCTCATGGTTCTCGATGGTCACAGGCACCTTGACCTCGCCCAGAGCCGGCACCACGCCGACGTCTTCGACCAGAGGAGTGATCTTGTACCAGGGATGCTCGCTGAACTGCAGCTTGGCGCCCTGAGCGGCGACCAAGCCGCTGTTGCGGATCGTCAACAGGATCTGCTGAGTCGGCAGAGTATGCTCCGCCATGTCGATGAAAGGCGGGTCAATCGTGATCACCGGCATCGGCACATAGGTCTCGAAGGTCGTCTCGATCGTAATCTTGGTCCGATCCTCGATCTCGGTCGGCACCACCGTCCAGTTGTACTCGACGGTCTGCCGGTAGAGGAACGTCACCACCGAGTTGACCTTGCCCGGTTCGACGAAGTGGACCTGGGAGTAGGTGCTGTGTTTGTCGGCGCTGACATGCACCTGGTAGTAGCCTTCGAGCACATCGGTGAACTGAGCCACACCGCCCGCGTCGGTCAGCCCCGCAACAACTTCCTCGCCCGTGTACGCGTCGCGCACACTCACACGCGCGCCCGCCACCCGAGGCGAACCTTCGGCGTAATACGTGTACTCGTCCTCGACTACCACCCAGAGATCGCCCTTGCCATCGGTGACATAGCGGAACTCGAACGGCACCGACATGCCGTACTGGGTGTTGCCGAAACCGATCGCGCCGCGATAGGGCGCCCCCGGCGTCAAATCGTCATCGGCGGTCGGCTTGAGGACGATCATCAGCGACGTCGTCTCGCCGGGCGCCAACGAGTCGAGGCGCGTTGCCGTCGCGGACAGCCACGGCAGAGGCGGCAACTGGACATCGAGCGGGCCGGTGGCTTCGCCGCCGTCGTTGCGCAACTCGACCAGAAGGGTCGTCTGGACGCCGGGCTTCATCGCGGCGGTCAGGGAGCCGGGCGTCGCCACCAACCGCGGCTGCAGATCCACCACCTGCACCGTGACCGGGACGGTGAGCGAAGCGCCTTCGACCGTGTTGACTTCAAGCAGGAGAGTGCCGCTGATGTACGATGCGTCGTTGGCGTGGACCGTGACGGTCAGCATGCGCGACCCCAGGGCCGGCAGCGTCGACGCGTCGTCCAAGTCCGCCGTGACATTCGCATTGGGCACATTGGGCAGGTTGCTGTTCGCCGTCACGGTCAGGCCGTTGAGCGGCACATCGCCGAGATTGACGATCTGGATCGTCCGGGTTGCGCTCGCCCCCTCGACCACCTGGATCGTGGCCGGCGATGGCTCGGCCTTCATCCCCAGCAACGTGAAACTGTCCTGAGGCTCGGCGGTCGCCACGCCGGGATGCTCGGCGCCCACCTCGTACACGCCGGCCTCCGTCGGGAACGGCTTGAACGAGATGCTGTATTGACCCAGGTTGTTGCACATGGCCGAGAAGACACGCAGCGTCCCCTGCACGCCAACGTGTATGTTCACTCGCGCGAACGGCACGGGCTGTCCAGTCTCGCGGTGGAGCGCCTGGCCCCGCAAAGGCACTTCAGTCCCCGCCAGCGCGATCTTCTTGCCCTGACCCGGATCCACCGGCAAATCGACCTCGACGGTGGCGCGATAGGTCGGATTGACCACGATCGGGACCGAGATGGCCGTGTTGTTGTCCTCCAACAACTCGCCCACCTGTTTGTCCGCATCGGTGACCGCAATCAACCAGTACTGGCCCGTGTCCCGAGGCAGATAGAACGACTGGACGACGTCGAAATACTGTCCGGGCGGCACAGTGTCCGGGAAGACATATTGCCCCAGGAACTTGTCGCTGCCCACCAACGGGTCAGTCGACAGGAACAACCGCTGGACAAACGAACGCCCGGCGCCCGTGTCGGTTGTGCCCTGATTGCGCACGCGATAGGTCGCCTGAACGATCTGTTCCGAGCCGCCCGTTCCGGGCACGTCCGTGAACTCCGCGGCCAGATCCGGCAAATCGGTGTCGGTCACCACGATTGTGTCCGCACCGCTCGTGAAATCGGCGGCTGCGGCAGTGAGCTTCACAGTCTTGTTCCCGTCCGTGATGCCGTCATCCAGGCTCTCGATCGCAAAGCTCACCCCGGCCTCGCCCTCGGGAATGGTGACGGTGGCCGGCACCGCAATCTCACCCGGCACATCGACGCTGAGCGTCACCTCGAGAGCCTGGGTGGGATCCGTATTCCGGGACACAATGCCGATGGCGGCTTCGGCCAACCCCTCGGCCGCCACATCCGGCGCGATCGCCAACGTCAGCGTTGGCCCGTCGTTGTCGGTCACCGTCAGGTCCGCCGGAGCACCGTTGGCAAACGGCGCGCCCCCGAGCAGGATGACAGGCTGGATGGTGACGGTCTGCGGCCCATCCACCACGGCATCATCGACCGCCGCCACGGGGAAGGAAATCGAGGCCGCGTTGGCTGGGATGGTGAGCGTGCCGGGCACCAGGACCTCGGTCGCATCGCTGTTTTGGAGAGCAATGTTCAGCGCGCGATCGCTGACAGGCGAACGGCTCAGCGTCGCCATCGTCGCGTTCGCTCCCGCCCCTTCGCTGATTTCGCTCTGGGCGAGGACGAGAGTCACCCCCGGCAGATCGTTGTCGACCACCCTGATGCTCTTTGTGTCGCCCACGGCGCCCACCGCGCTCACCGTAAGCGCATACCCAATGTCGCTCTCGATCTGCGTGTCCTCGACCGCCGCGATCAGAAAGTCCACCCGATCGGCCCCCGCCGGGATCGTGACGCTCGCGGGAGCGGTCAGTTGGGACGGACTCGCGCTCCCGATGGTCACCACCAGCAGCGTCGGCAGGGCGGCGTCCCGCTGCACCGTCGCGCTGGCCGTCTGGCCTTCGCCCACAGTGGCCGGCAGGGTCAGGGTCAACACCGGCTGGTTGACGTCCGTCACGGTCACAGTCGCTGCCGCGTCCGCAAAACCGGTTGCTTTGGCGTTCACCGCCACCGCCTGATCGCCATCCGCCACGCCGTCCTTCTGCGGAGTGCCATTGAAGTAGGCCACAGCCTGCCCGCTCGCGATTTCGACTGTCGGCGGCACCGCCAACTCGGTCGTGTCGCCACTGCTCAGGTTCACGGTCAACGCGGCATCGCGGCTGCCATTGCGGCTGACAGTGAACCCGAGCGCATTGGCGCTCTCGGGCACCTGGGCTGCACTGGCTGTCAAACGCAAGCGCAGCGGCACGTCCACAGGGGTCATCCCCAGCGCCGTGTTGTCAGCCTCGTTCGACTCGATCACGTTCCCGCCGCGATCTGTCGTCACCACCGCGTACAGCAGGCCGGCAGGTCCATCCAGCGGAATGGTAATCTGGACAGAGCGATCCACCGCGGCGCCCATCGCCAGCGTGCCGACGAAGTCCACGGTGGCGAACGCCTGATCGTTGCCGATGAGATTGTCTGTCGAGAGCGCAACCGTTTCGGACCACGAGCCGCTCAGGTCGGCTGCGCCCGCGTTCCGCGTCTTCCACGTGACGGTGAATGCCGCGCCGGGGGTCGCGGTCGCCGGCACCACGATGTTCTCGACCACCAGGTTCGGGCGCGCCGGCGGAGTCAGCGTGATCGGGATGGGCGCGCTCCAGTTGTTGTTCTCGCTCGACTCGGTCTCAACCCCGTACCCGTCGGTGCGCACGAGCAGATAATGCAGGCCGTCGGCGTAGCCGGTCGCCGGCAACGTGACGTTCACGGTCAGCTCTGCTGTGCTGGCGCCCGGCCCCAGCGGCGAGGCGTCGCCCGACGGGCGCGCGGCCAGGAGGACAGTGTCGGCGCCGGCGGGGAGCCCGTCGCGAGAGAAGTAGATCAAATCGTGCCAGGCCCGATTGGCGGATCCATTGCCCGCATTGCGGAGTCGGAAAGTGATCGGAATCACCTGGCCGAACTGGGCGGCGGCGGGTGCCGTGGCGCTGACGACCTCGAGATCGGGCGCCCTCAAATCAAGCGGCGCGTCGCTGACCGCGGTATTGTCCGTTTCATCGGACTCACCGATGTTGCCGCCGACGTCTGTTCTCACCACCAGATACCGATTGCCCGGCAGACCGGCCGGCAGCGTCACAGTGGCGGTACGGACAACACTCGCCCCCGCCTCGAGCGTGTCGGCGTGTTCGACGTCTCGAAGAAAGTCGAGTGCGCCGCTGCCATCCGGAGCCGTTCCAAGCCAGAGGCGATCGCGCCACGAGGCGGCGAACGTGTCGCCGTCTCCCTCGTTTCGAACCGTCCATTCGACTTCAACATCCTGGCCGCCCTCGCCTGCCGCCGGCAACCCCGTCACGGTCACTGTCAGATTGGGCACATCGAGGTCGATGACGTCGCTGTAGCGGTCATTGAGGTCTTCAGACTTCTCACCCACCTGGTTCAAAGCGTCGGTTCGGACCAGGATGTAACGGGAACCGCTGGGACCGGCGGGGAGGCTGACCTCGATCGTCTGCTCGATCGAACCGCCGTTGGGAGCCAACGCAGACGTCTGCGGCACGGCGGTCAGATAGTGCAGGTCGGTGCCATCGGCCTTCGTGCTCCAATACAGGTGATCAGACCACGCGACCGAAGTGGCGGCGTCGCCCTGGTTCACCACGGTATAGGTCACCTCGAACGGCTGATCCGCATCGACGCGTTCGGGCGTCACGAGGGCCGCCACGGCGAGGTCCGGATAAGGCGCGAGGGTCGAGGCGCGCGTGACGGTGGAGGCGTTGTTGGCCTCGGCGGTGCCCTGCGGGTTGAACTCAGCGACCTGGTTCGCCTCGTCGCAGGTCACCTTGAATTCGATGTTTCCAACGCCCGGCTGCAAGTGCGGCAACTGGAAGGCGTAGGACCGCGCGAACGACGCGCCGGGTCCGAGGTCCCCGTCGGCCTGAGCGTTGTGCTGAATCGTGCCGTCGTGCAACGTCTGTCCGCTGGTGGTGTTGCGCACGACAATCCGATCGCGCCACGAGCCCGAGGTGGGGCGCACTCCCACGTTGCTGTCTTCCCAGGCGATGGTGACATTCTGGCCCGAGACCAACGCCCCCGCCGGCTCGACACGCAGATTCACCACCACCAGATCCATCACCACATCGAGCGGCACCGCAGCCTGATTGTTGCCCTCGGCGCTGGCATGGCTGAAGGCGTCAAACTCGAACAAAGCGTCGTCCGCATCGGCGACGACACGCACTTCGTAACCGCCAGCGGCGGGCAGTGGCAGGGTTGCGGACCGCGCCGCAGTCTCGCCTGGGGCGAGGTCGCCCGCCACTGCCAGCTCGGTCTGGTATTCGACAACCCCCGTCACGAGATTCCGCAACAACACGGATTCCACAACCCCCCCTGGAGCGGTCCCGTCTCCGCGGTTGGCCGTCGTCCACTGCGCCCCAATGCTCCCTCCCGCGAGACCCGCGCTCAGATCCTCGACTTTGAGGTCGGGATAGGCCGCTCGAGCGACTTGGAATGTGCTGTCCGAGACGGTCACATTGTCCGCCTCGAGGATGAACTCGGCGATGGCGTTGCCGGCGTCGGTCATGGCGATGCTGTAGAACTCGCCCTCGATGCCATCGGGCAGGTTCACGGTTTGGGTGACGGTGTACTCATCGAGCGGTTCGAGCGCGCCGCTATGCGGGAACACCGCCAACTCGATGTCATTCAGGTCGCCGTAAATGGTGTCAGGCGAAATCACCAACCGATCGGTCCAGGTGGCGCCCACGGTTCCCAATCCACCCACGTTCTTCACCGTGAAGGAAACGGCCACCGGATCGCCGCTTTCGAGACTGCCGCCCGACGGCGGCAGAAGGCTGGTCACTTGCAGGTTCGGGAAAGCGACGCTGCCCGTGGGCATCACTTGTGTTTCGAGCACGTACCATTGCAACAGCCCGCCCTGGTTCGCACCGCCTCGAACAACCGCATAATAGCGCCCCGTGGTGTTGATGCGCACTTCCGCAACCGAATCAAAGGGGCGCCCGCCCGGTGCTTCGACGACGTAGCCGTTGGCCGCATCGTAGAGGCTCACCACAGGCGTCAGCGTACTGTTGTCGAACAACCGCGCGTTGAGGAAAACCGTCTGCCCGCTCTCGAGTGTGCCCAAGTCAAAGTAGTCCAGATCGCCCGCCGTTCGGATGAAGCCGACCGCGGTGCCGCTCCGGGTGTCGCCTCCGCCCGTCAACGGCAGCGCCGAAGCACTCCCGACAGAACCGTTGTCCTCGCTCTCTTGCGCCACCTCCGGCGGCGTGAGCACCACCCGGATCTGGTATTCGCCCCGGTAATCGTAGTTGTAGCTCACCCGCACCAGATAGGTGCCGTCCCGCGGAATGGTGATCATACTGGACTGCCCCCAACCGCGATAATCGGGGTAGAAGCCCTCGAGGTCCTGGCCGTCGATGGCCTCGATGAGGTAGTACAACTGGCTGGCGCTGGGCCGGCCCGGCACCTCCACCCCCACAACCAACCGCTCACCCGCTTTGGCGCTGAAGCTCCAGTAATCGTAATCACCGGTGTTGCTCAGGTTGCCTTGACCCGCCGCAACCCGCACGCCATGCCCCACCGAATCGAAGGCCAGCCATTCGGTGTCGTTGGCCAGAAACACGCCGACCGTGTTGTTGCCGTAGTTCGCCGTGGCGATGTCCATCCGCCCGTCGTTGTTCCAATCGCCCGCCACGGAACCGATCGCGTTGCCTCCCGCCGGGTAGCTCACCGGAGTGCCGAACGTGCCGTCGCCATTGTTGAAGATCACGCCCAGCTTGCTGTTCCCGTAGTTGGCCGCAACCAAATCGGGCCGACCGTCGGCATTGAGATCAGCCGCGACGACATGGTACGGATTCGATCCGCCGCTGGCATAATCGACCCTCGGCCCAAAGGTCCCATTGCCCACACCTTCGAGCACGCTGATCGTGGTGCCCGCGTGATTCGCCACCGCCAGGTCCGAGTGCCCGTCGCCGTCGAAATCGCCCACTGCGACCGCGTAAGGGCCACTCGAGGTGGGATACTTCGCCGGAGCCGCAAAAGCCCCCAGGCCGTCGCCCAGCAACACGCTCACGGTGTTCTCGTTGATGTTCACAACGGCGAGGTCCAGCGAGTCATTGGCGTCAAACCGGCCCACGGCCAACCGCGCGGCGCCATCCCCCGACGGATACCCCATCGCCACCGCAAACGTCCCGTCTCCGTTGCCCGTCAGGACAGTCACGTTGTCGCTGCCCCGGTTCGCCGTCGCCAGGTCGGCGCGGCCGTCTCCGTTGAAGTCCGCCACAATGATCCCGTTGGGATTGGATCCAACGGACAGAACCGCGGCATCGCCGAAGGTCCCGTCGCCATTCCCCAGCCGCACGGTCACGCTGCCGCCATTGTAATTCCCCACGACCAAATCCAGATGGTCGTCACCGTTCAAGTACCCGAGCGCCAGGGTCACCGGATTGTTCCCCACACCGTAATTCACGGCGCTGCGGAACGTGCCGTCCCCATTGCCGAGCAGTACACTGGCGCTGTTGGAGCCCCAATTGGCGAGGACCAGGTCCTGATTGCCATCCGCATCGAGATCGCCCGCGGCGATCCCGTAAGGATTGCTGGCGACGCCGAAAGTGGCCGTGCCCACGAAGGAGCCGTCAAAGGCGCCGTCGGCGTTTTGGCTCAATGACGTTGCGCTGGCAGCGCTGCCGTTGTCGCGGCCTTCAATCACAAAACCAGGCGGCGGCTGGATGACAAACGACCTGGTAAAGGCCGCAGCCAACCCGTTGCCGTTGCGGTCTTGGACATCGACCTGGATCCTGAACCGGTACGCCCCGGCTTGCAACGGCCCACCCGCAATCAGATAGGCGGCGCTCAACCCGCTGGCATAGGCAGGGCTTGTTGCCACCGCGTAGAGAGCATCGTCCTCGTTGTCGAAAACCCCATCCAGCCCCGCGCACCGCAGTTCGTAGTTGGCCGCCTCGTTCACCGTTCCGGCAAGCATGTCCTCGCTGAATCCCACCGTGAACCGATCCACCACACCCGATCCTGTCGTCCCCTCGCCCGGCAAACTGCACGACACAATCGTGGGCGCCACACTGTCCTCCAACTCGATCCCCAGCACATACTGCGCACGCAATCCGGCATTGGCCGTCGCTAGAACGCGTCCGTAATAGGTGCCATTCACCGCCACATCGTGTGTCAGCGAGGCCGGGCTGCCCACGTCCTCCGCCACCTTCGTCCCGTCCGCCAGATAGATGGCCAGTGTCCAGGAGAAGTTGCTCGAAGCCGGCTTCGTAAGGGACAGCGCAATCCGCGTTCCGACAGTCTGGTTGCCGAGCAGGAAGAAGTCGCCATTGGGATCTCCGACGCCGATGTACCCATGGACTCTCCCCGTCTGTTTGCCCTCCACCAACTCGAGCACCGGCGCATCGGCCTGGCTGATCGCGTTGTTGTCCTCGCTCTCCATCTGCACCCCACCCCGCGCCAAACTCACACGCAA
>JAKLFY010000038.1 GCA_022710935.1 Verrucomicrobiota bacterium | reverse complement strand
GCCGTGGCGAAGAAGCCCACCACATTGGCAATGATCACGGCAAGCACGCTGAACACACCGAGCTGCGGCGCAGCGGCCGGAAGACTGTTCGCGGCGAGGAACTGTGTCTGGGTCTCGATCAGCTTCTGAGGGTCGAAACTGCCCACGGACCCGATCGTTGATCCAACCAGCAACAGAAGGGTCACAACCGGGATCAGGGGCATCCATGTCGCAACTTTGGCGACGTACTGAATGCCTTTCAGCCCCACAAATGCCGCGAGCACACCCCAGATGACCATGAGGATCTTGGCGGACACGGGAATGACCTCGGCCAAAGCCAACGACGAGAAACACACATTGACGCCCAGCCAGCCGAATTGCAGCACACCCATGAGGAAACCCGGCATTAGAAAACCACCCTGCGCGCCAAAGGTGGACGTGCCGACAATATAGAGTGGGAGACCTGTCTTCATACCGAGCATGCCCGGCACGAGGTAAAAGAGGTAGTGGCAAATGGCAGCCGCAATGACCAGCGCCACCAAAGCCAGCAGCACGCCCTGGCTCAGAGTTCCGCCCAGGTTTCCCGATTTGAGGGACTCCTGCCAAAACACGAACCAGAGGAAGATGCCGGCGTACGTTGGCGCCGTGTTCTTGAACCACGGCGCACGGTTCGTCGGCGGGTTCGCTTTCGCACTCGCAATGTAATCCGGAAGCTGACTGGAGGGTTGGTTGTCGTGATTGCTCATGCGCGTTTTATGGACGTTTCTTATGCGTGCGCAAGCCGAAAAACGGGACAGCCCGCCGCCCGCCACTCTCGCCCGACACCCTTGATGCCGCGCTTCGTGAAAGAGAATGACCCGACAATCCCGCTCAAGAGAGAGTCGACGCCTGACGGCGCGCGCCTGTAGACTGCGCCCGCACAAACATCTCGAGCGTCACGACGGAACCGATTATGGAAACCTCTTCGCAATCCTCCGCCTCGCGCACCGCCTGGCTCATCGTGGCCCTCCTGGTGCCGGTGGCGCTGCTGAACTACCTCGACCGCCAGATGCTGGCCGCCATGAAGTTCTCGGTCATGGAGGACATCCCGGACATCGCGCTCGAGGAGAATTGGGGCAAGATCCTCGCCCTCTTCAAGTGGGTCTACGCCTTCCTCAGCCCCATCGGCGGCTACCTCGCCGATCGTTTCAGCCGCCGCCATGTCATCGCCGGAAGCCTCTTCGTCTGGTCGGCGGTCACCTGGACCACCGGCCACGTCGCCACCTACGAGCAACTGCTCGTCACGCGGGCTGTCATGGGCGTGAGCGAGGCCTTCTACATCCCCGCCGCGCTGGCGCTCATCGCCGATTTCCACCTCGGCCCGACCCGTTCCCGCGCGATCGGACTCCACCAAATGGGCATCTACGCCGGCGTCATCATCGGGGGCTTCAGCGGTTACGCCGCCGACAACCCCGCCCTGGGCTGGCGCTGGGCGTTCGACACCTGCGGCATTGTCGGCGTGCTCTACGCCATCCCCCTGTTCTTCCTCCTGCGCAATCCTCCCTGCCCCGCCGACAGCATCGAACGCCCACACACCTCGCCGGCCGGCGCGCTCCGTGAACTGCTGGGCAACAGTTCGTTTATCCTCCTGGTCCTCTACTTCACTTTGCCGGCCCTCGCCGGGTGGGTCGTCCGCGACTGGATGCCTGCCATCCTCAAGGCCGAGTTCAACATCGGCCAGGGCAAGGCCGGCGTCTCGGCCACGCTCTACTGGCAGGTGGCCGCCATCATCGGCGCCGTGACCGGCGGCTGGCTGGCCGACCGCTGGATGCGCCGCACCGTCCGGGGACGCATCTACGTGAGCGCCATCGGCATGTCGCTTATCGTGCCGGCCATGTTCGGCGTGGGCTACGCGCCCCAGACCGGATTGCTCGGGGTCGCCATCGCCTTCCTCATCCTCTTCGGACTCGGCTGGGGCTTCTTCGACTGCAACAACATGCCCATCCTCTGCCAGATCGCGCGGCCCGAGTTGCGCGCCACCGGGTACGGCATCATGAACCTCGTCAGCATCAGTTGCGGCGGCCTGGCCGATTGGGGATTCGGCATCCTGCGCGACCGGCAGGTTCCGCTCTTTGGCATCTTCGGCATCTTCGCCAGCGCCGCCGTGATCTCCGTCGTGCTTGTCCTCCTCATCCGCCCCCGCGACCTGGATGCGCCTCAACGAACAAGTACTCCATGAACAACCCGTTCCCATCCATGACACGGACACTGCCATCCCTGCCGCTGCTTTTCGCCATGGCCGGCGCAACCGGCAGGGGCACGGCCGCTGATGCGCCGTCGAACCCCCACTTCATTGACTCGCCAGCCGCGTTGAAGGAGCGAATCAAGACGGAACTGCGCGTGACCCGGCCGGACTTCATCGTGTTCGTCCCCACCGTCACCGACGCCGGCGTGAACGACACCGGCAACGAACACTTCCTCGTCTTCGACGGACCGGACGGCTCGCTGATGGCGGTCTGGACGCAGAGTTCCGCGGAGTCGCAACCGGACCAGCATATCGCGTTCGCGCGGAGCGCGGACGAGGGACGGACATGGTCGAAGCCGCGCATCATCGCGGGGCCGAAGAAGCCGGGCGACGGTTTCATGGCAAGCTGGGGCTATCCGCTGGTCAGCCGCTCCGGGCGCATCTACGTCCTCTACAGCCAGCACATCGGCAAACACGACAACTTTGTCCACCATACCGGCTGGCTCCACGGCATTCACAGCGACGATCTCGGACAGACCTGGTCGAAGCCGCAGAACATCCCGGTCGCCCGCAGCAGCCGCGACAACCCGGACGCCACCATGCCCCCTAACATGCTCTGCTGGCAAAAACCACTCCGCCTCGGCAAGGACGGACGGTACCTCGCCGGTTTCACCCGCTGGACGAGTTTTGCCGTCCGCCAGAATCCCACCAAGTCGTGGATCTCAGCCGACTCGCGCGTCGAGTTCATGGGCTTCGACAATGTGGACGACAACCCCGCCGTCCAGGATCTGGCCATCCGTTGGTTCGCCGCGAACGAGCACGCGTTGGCCGTGCCGTTTCCGGGGCATCCGGAGGTCAGCGCCTGCCAGGAGCCAAGTGTCGTCAAGCTCCCCGATGAACGGCTCTTCTGTGTGATGCGCACGGCGTCCGGCAGCCCGTTCTGGAGTGTCAGCGCCGATCTTGGCGAGACGTGGACCCAGCCGCGGCGTCTTCTGCGCAAGGACGGCGCCGAACCGCTGTTGCATCCGCTCTCCCCGTGTCCGATGTACGATGTGGGCGGCGCCACCGCCGGCAGTGGGCGTTACGCCCTGTTCATCCATAACCACGACGGCCATTTCCAAGGCTACGGCCCCACGGACACCGGCTTTCACAGGCGTCCGGTCTGCCTTGTCCCCGGCCGCTTTCAGCCGGGAGCGGAGCAACCGGTCTGGTTCGACGAGCCCAGACTGTTCATGGACCACAGCGGAGTGAGCCTGGGCAAACCCGGCACGCCCGGCCGGCTCGATCTGGCCCTCTACTCGAGTTTCACCGTCCGCCAAGGCAAGGCGGTCCTCTGGTACCCGGATCGCAAGTTCTTCCTGTTGGGACGAACGATTGGCGAGGAATGGTTCGAGAACGGCCCGACCGGTTCCCCAAAGACCCCATGAATCCCGACCTCACTGACCACTCGAGTCGCGCGCAGCTTTCCGCCTGCTACCAGACGGCGCTGCTCGATGATGTGGTCCCCTTTTGGCTCGATCACGGACTCGATCCCGAACACGGCGGCATCCTCACAGCGCTCGACCGCGACGGCACGGTCCTCGATACCGACAAGTCGGTCTGGTTCCAGGGACGCGCGGGCTGGATGTTCGCGACCCTGTTCAACACCGTCGAGAGGCACGCCGAGTGGCTGGCGGCGTCACGATCATGCGTCGAGTTCAGCCGCCGCCACTGCTTCGCCCCGGACGGCAAAATGTACTTCACCGTCACCCGCGAAGGCCGCCCGCTGCGCATGCGTCGCTACGTGTTCAGCGAGAGCTTCGCCGCCATCGGCTGCGCCGCCTTCGCAAAAGCGGCGAACGACGCACGCGCGGCGGACGACGCCGTCAAAGCCTTTGCCGCTTACCTGCGCCACAGCTTCACCCCCGGCGTCATGCCGCCGAAGTCCGAGCCGACCCGCCCGGCAAAGGCGATCGGCCCGCTTATGATCGCCATCGGGGCAGCCCAGGAACTGCGGGCGAACCTGGGCGATGTCAAGGTCTCCGGGCGCTCCTGCACCGAGTGGATCGACTCGAGCATCGCTGAAATCGAGCGCGATTTCCTCAAGCCCGAGCACGAGGCGTTGCTCGAAACCGTCGCCCCGGACGGCGCGCTGCTCGACCACTACGACGGGCGCACGCTCAACCCCGGCCACGCCCTCGAATGCGCCTGGTTCGTCCTCCACGAAGGCGCCCTCCGTCAGGACCGCCGGCTCGTCCAACTCGGCGCAACCATCGTCGACTGGATGTGGACGCGCGGCTGGGATCCCGAGCATGGCGGCTTGCTCTACTTCACCGACCTGCGCGGCCTGCCGGTGCAGGAGTACTGGCACGACATGAAATTCTGGTGGCCCCACGCCGAAGCCATCATCGCCACCCTCCTGGCTTGGGAACTCACCCGCGAGCCGCGCTTCGCCCAGCGCCATCGCCTGGTCCACGACTGGAGCTTCACCCGGTTTCCTGACCCGGAGTACGGCGAATGGTACGGCTACCTCCACCGCGACGGAACGGTCTCCTCACGCGCCAAAGGCACACTGTGGAAAGGCCCTTTCCACCTGCCCCGCATGCTCTGGTATTGCAGCCGCCTCCTGACACCGCATCCGCAGTGATCTCCGCACCTGTCGTATGACCTATTCGCCTCCCATCAACTCGTTCTGCACATCGCGTCGCGCGCCCCGCTTCTGTCTTTGCGTTTTGCTCACCGTCCTGAACGCGTCGGCAGACAGTGTCCGCATCGGGAACCAGGCGCTCGTCCTGGGCGTCGACTCCCACAATGGCCGGATCGTCGAGTTGGCGGATCGCGACTCGGGCCAGGATTTCGCAAATGCCGCCCATCCGGGAGGCCTCTGGGAGATCGAATTCGGCGGCGCACCGCCCCAAACCGTTGCTCCAGCCGACGCCCGCGTCTTTCGCATCCAGAGACTGCGCGGCTCGAACAGGGGCTTGCGCCTCGACTGGAGCGACTTCGGTCTTTCCGACGCGCCTGCACTCCGCGTCGAGGTCATCGTCCGCCTCGACCAACGGCAAGCCCTGAGCCGCTGGCAACTGGCTGTCGACGCCCCCGGCGAGCGAACGATCCAACGCATCCGCTTCCCACAGGTGCATCGCCTGCCCCGACTCGAACGCGAATGCCTGGCTGTGCCATTCTGGGCCGGCCTGCTCGCCCGCAATCCCCGCCACATCTTTGCCGGACGCGCTTCGAGCGGCGTGCGGCGCGAATATGACTACCCCGGCCACTGCTCGATGCAATGCCTGGCCTTTTACTCGGAATCGGGCCCCGGACTCTACTTCGCCTGTGACGACACAGCCGGCTATCGCAAGGCCTTTTCAGCCTTCAGCAGCGGGCCGGAAAACCAGGGCCCGAGACCGCAAACAGGAACGGACCCGGGTCTCTCAACCGACGGCGGCGGTGCGCCCGATCTCAATCTCGAGATTGTGCATCTGCCTGACCGGCAGGAAGCGGTTGGGCAGCGCTACACCCTGCCCTACTCCGCCATCATCGGGGCTTTTCGGGGAGAGTGGTTTGACGCCGCCGAGATCTATCGCGCCTGGGCCACCAACCAGACCTGGGCCCGCGAAAGCCGATGGAAGCGCGGCGCCGTCCCGCACTGGATTGCCGACACCGGCCTCTGGATCTGGAATCGCGGTCGTTCGTCCGGGGTCATCGAGCCCGCAGTGGCCCTTCAACGCGAGATCGGCCTGCCAGTCAGCGTCTTCTGGCACTGGTGGCACGGCTGCGCCTATGACACAGGATTCCCCGAGTACCTGCCGCCCCGCGAAGGAAATGCGTCGTTCATGGCCGCCCTGGATCGGGCGCACGCCAGCGACGTGCGCACGTTGGTCTACATGAACCAGCGCCTTTGGGGCATGACCACGGAGAGTTGGACCAATGAAAACGCCGCGGCGTACGCCGTGAAGACCGCCGAAGGACGGGTGCGGCCCGAGGTCTACAATGTGTTCACCAGATTGCCCTGTGCCACGATGTGCCTGGGGACCCAATTCTGGCGCGCAAAGTACTCCGGATTGGCGAGCGAAGCCTTCAACCGCCTCGGCGTCGACGGCATCTACATGGACCAGGCGTGCAGCAGCCTCGCCTGCTTCGATTCGCAGCACGGACATCCCCCCGGCGGCGGCACCTACTGGATGAACGGCTTCAAAGCCCTCGAAGGCGATATCCCGCACCACTGCCCGACACGCGGCGGCGTGGCTTTGGCCGGCGAAGGGTGCGCGGAAAACTGGCTGCCACACCTCGATCTCATGCTCGCCCTGGACGTGAGCCGCGAGCGATACGCGGCGCCGGACGGTTGGGAACCGATCCCGTTCTTCCATGCCGTGTACCATGGATGCGGCATCTTCTACGGCAACTACTCGTCACTCACCATGCCGCCTTATGACGACCTTTGGCCCGCCGAGTTCGCGCCCCAGAAACCGCTCGAACTCCTCGACCGCCGCTTCTCGCACCAGTTCTACCTCGAACAAGCCCGCTCGTTCATCTGGGGACAGCAGCCAACCCTCGCCAACTTCCAGCCCTCCCAGTTCCGCGAGCGCTCGGACGAAATCGCTTATGTGATCCGCCTTGCACGCCTGCGCAAACTCGCCCTGGACTACCTCCAGGACGGCACCATGCTTCCCCCTCCCAACGTCGAGACGCCACACCACGAGATCCCAATCTCGCGCCTCTCGATCTACGCGGGACAACAGGAGACCCTGAAGGAGTTCCAGATGACAGTGCCCCTCGTCCTCGCCTCCGCCTGGCGCGCCGTCGACGGCAGGCTGGCGCTTGCCGTTGCGAGCATCGCCGATCAGCCCCTGACCCCCACCATCCGTCTCGATGCGGCCCGATGCGGTCTGTCCAGACGCGCACGCGTTCAACCGATCGGCGAACCGCCTCCCATCGCGTGCAAGACCGGATTCGACGGAGGATACCTGGAGCTTCGCCCTGCCCTGGCTCCCCTCGAAGCCCGAGTGTGGACAGTCGATCCCTGAAAGAAGCGGTAACGAAGACGGCATTACCGCCGACGCACCCCGTATCGCGCGCCAAGAACCAACAACGCGCCCAGCAATCCCAGCGTCAGGACCGTCGGCTCGGGGATTGCGTTGTAATGGGCGGAGATTTCGGCAGGCGACAGGGCCCGTCCGTAGATCACAATCTCATCGATCACGCCCGTCAGCGGATCGACAAGCGTTCCATCGGCGCGGATCGCGCCTGTTCCCAGAGCCCATCGGGCCAGCGGGGTGCTTGTCGCATCGCTTCCGGCTAACGCGCCGTTGACATAAAGACTGACGCCCGAGCTCTGACCGACGAACACCACGTGGGCAAAACTCGCCGGCGTGGCTGCCAGGGAATCCGTGAAGGTCACATCCACAACCCCAAAAACCGTGTAGCCCATCTGGCCCGTCTCGTTCCATTGCTCGGCCTTGATGGCCATCCGATCCGAGGCAGCCGCAAAATCAGCCCCCACAAGACCCATCGACACACCCCCAGCCACCGTGTCCGCTTTGTAGATGGCTTCCAGTGTCCAGTCCGTCGGCAGGTTTGCCGCACCCAGAAAGACGTGGCTGCCCGCATCGAAGGCCGCAGCCCCGCCCACAAGCCCCGCGCTTCCCAATCCCACGGCGCCGACATAGCTCCCGTCAATGTTTGCCGAGCCATGGTCGTTCACCACGCTGCCGGAAAGCTCGTCGAATCGAAACCAGTTGACCGGATTGGCGCTGCTGACCTCGGTGGCCCAGTCGGCGCACAAGCCGTTCTGAGCGCTGAACAGAGCCGCCGCCGCGACGACGGGCCAGAAGAAGCGGTTCACAGAGTGCTTCATGATTTCATCCTTTCCCAACACATATATCGTTGTTGACGCCGACTGTCGCTCGCAGCAACCGGAGCGTCTCGATACTATTCGCCGACGCCTTCCCTCCAGCACGCTTGCTGAAGGACTATGCGTCGAAGGAGGTGCGTCGCTCCGGTTCTTTTGAGATGCTCAAAGCTGTTACTCGCTCCATCGCCCAAGTCAAGCCCTTTTCACAGCTCTATTCGCTGCCGCGGTGCCGCAGTGTCGGTGTATCTGGTTGTTGTCAGTGTTCTGCCGCCCGGTGAGGGCACCGGGCCTACAGCGGACGGAGACTCTTCCGCTGTAGGCCGCGTGCCCCCACGCGGCGCAAACTCGATTCCCACCGACAACCTCCAGATGCACTGGCACGCGCAGCAATTCTCTTGTTCGAGTCTGCCGGCGCGGTCCATCACCGCACGCCGTTGACTTGCCCGAGGCGTTGCGGCAGGCTGGCAGCCGTCAGCCTGACCATTCGAAGCCAACGATGCAGACCCACGCCCGCATCGACCAAAATGGCTGCCGCACCGATGGGTGGTTCGCGGCCACGCATTGGAGCGTTGTTCTCGCCATCGGCAAGGCGGACGCGGCGCGCCGGGCCGAAGCACTCGACACCCTCTGCCGAACCTACTGGCCACCCGTCTACGCCTACTTGCGTCGATTGGGCCGCGACCAGGCCGACGCCCAGGATCTCGCCCAGGCGTTCTTCGCCCACCTCCTGGCCCGCGATTCATTCGCCGCTCTGAGTCCGGAAAAGGGCAAGTTCCGTTCGTATCTGCTCAAGTCGCTCCAGCACTTCGTGACCGACCAACACGACCGCGAACGCAGCGCAAAACGCGGCGGCAAACAGGCTCTCCTGCCGCTCGATTCCGACCTCGCCGAGCACCAGTGTGCCCAGGAAACCGCCAGCGATCGCCCGCCTGAAATGACCTACGATCGCTCGTGGGCCACGACGACGCTCAACCGCGCCTTTGTCGCGTTGCAGCAGGAATTCGAGGTGCGGGACAAAGCCCTGCACTTCGCCGCGCTGGGGGCGTTTCTGGCGGCTGAAGGCAACGCCCAGGATTACGCCGCTGCCGGACGCGCACTCGGCTTGAGCGGTGAAGCCGTGGCGGTGGCTGTGCATCGGCTGCGTCAGCGCTACCGCGAGTGCATTCGGGCCGAGGTGGCGCAGACGGTGCGGGAGCCGGGTGACGTGGCTCAGGAGATGTGCTACTTGCTGCAAGTGTTGTGTCAGTGATCGGTTGCCTGTAATCCATCGGCGCCCATGCCGTAGTAGGGAATGATGAGCGTGTCCGAGCCCGCCGGCCATCCTGTGGCTTGCCCGCACTGTGGGGCCCCCGTTTCCGCCGGCCTGTTGGCCGGTTTGTGCCCGCACTGCGTTGCCAGACTGGCGCTGGCCGCGCCCGCCGCCTGGACCGATCCGCCGCGTGTCCGCTATTTCGGCGATTACGAACTGCTCGAGGAGATCGGTCGCGGCAGCATGGGCGTGGTCTTCAAGGCCCGTCAGGTCAGTCTCAACCGCTTGGTCGCGGTGAAGATGCTCCTGCACGGCGACTTCTCGACTGAGGAATCTGTGCGGCGATTCCACACCGAGGCGGAAGCGGCGGCCAGCCTCCAGCACCCGAACATCGTGGCCATCCACGAGATCGGCGTCCACGAAGGCCGCCACTACTTCTCGATGGACTTCATCGAGGGCCAGACCTTGTCGGGCCTGGCCGACGGCGGACCGCTGCCTGCCCGGCAAGCCGCGCGCTATCTGCAGGCGATCGCTGAGGCCGTCCACCATGCCCACCAACACGGGGTTCTTCACCGCGACCTCAAGCCGGCAAACATCATCATCGACACCCGAAACCAAAGGAAACTCTTCGATTGGGCCAGCGTCACGCCCAACGGATTCTCCGGCAGCATCGCCCTGTCGCCGGACCGCACGCGCTTGCTCTGCAACCCGCAGAATGGCGCCTGGGCGCCAACGATGGATGTCTTCATTTGCGATCTCGATGGCCAAAATGTCCAGGTGGTCTGGGAGGACGACGACCGCCTCGACCGCAACGCCGGCACCGCGGACGAAAGCCTCGTCTGGCTGAGCACAAACCGCGTGGCCTGGTGCCGCCATGCACGTCCCGGCAATCGCGTGCCAGATATGGCCATCGTCGCCTGCGAGTTGGGCCAGACCAATCTCCAAGCGCTCACCGGCTGGCACGGATTCAACTATCCGCTGGCCGCCTCACCCGACGGGCGTCGGCTGCTCTTTGTCACCGAAGACACCCCTGGCGGTGGGAACCTCGAACTGTGGACAATGGCTGCGGACGGCACGGACCGCCGCCAGGTGGCCGACCACAAGTTCTCTTGTGACCTCTGGATGACCGCCCGCTGGGTGCGGCGCCTCCGCTAGTCCTTCAGATGTGAGATCTCACGTCTGAAATGGAACAGACACTTCGCACCGACTTGTGCGTTTCCAGTTCAATGCGCCAAGTCCGCAAAGACTCCCTCCGCGAATTCGCGTAATCGGCCGCTGGCTTTCCCGTAGTAACCCTTTGAATCCCGGAATCCGGGTTGCCGCCGCGGACTCGTGCGCGGGCGCCGTCCGGCCCGCCCGCCCCCTCGGACCGCGGCAGCCAGCGTCAGGGTTCCGGCCAACAAGAACGACAAACCATGAAGCGAACAGCGACGACAGTAGCATTCAGTGCTCTCGCCCTGGCGACCCTCCTGCCTGGCGCGATGGCCGAAACGATCTACGTAGACCAGCGCTACGGTCCCGGCGGCACGGGAACTCCGAGCGCGCCCTACGACACCATCCAGGCGGCGATCAACGACGCCGGCGCGACCGAAATCATCGTGCTTCCAGGCACGTATGCGGAAAATCTGGCGGTTACCAAAGCGATCTCCATCTACGGCTACGACGGCCCGCACACGACGCGGATCGATGGATCCGCGGGCACCGACACGATCAGCATCAACCGGGGGATCACCGTTCGAATCGAGGGCCTGGCCATCTCGAGCGGCAAGCGCTACGGCCTGGTGCAGCCGACCGAGGGCACTCTCCGCCTCCGGAATTGTGTGTTTTGCGGCAATACCTCACACGGGCTGCTCATCCAACGTTCGGAATCTGCCGTCGCACCCAACGTCCAGATTTACAACTGCATCATGGTGGCCAACGGTGGCAGTGGACTGATGCTCAATGGCTTGTACCATAACGGGGCTTTCTGGTGGCCGACTCTTGTCGCCATGAACAACATCTTCATCGGCAATAGCCGCTACGCCATCGAGACGAACAGCAACGGCGACAACGACAATTCGGGGTCCATCACTCTGAATTACAACTGTTACGTGGGGAACATCGTAGGGAAATACGTCTACCCGATCGGGACGACGGCACCGTACCATCCCGGAAGCCATTCGATCGAGCTCTCGCCCGAATTCGTCGGCGGCATGGTGAGTTCTTGCGGCATCGATTTCCGCCTCCTTCCCACCTCCCCCTGCAAGGACATGGGCCACCCTGGCATTGGCTTCCTGGACCCGGACGGCACGTGCAACGACATCGGCGCGTACGGCGGTCCAGGCGCTCAAAACTTCTACACCAGTCCCAACGACGGCCCCTTCATCCGCAGCGTCACCATCGACCAGGGCATGGTCCCCCGCGGCGGCACCTTCACCATCCGGGCCACCGGCGCCGCGCGCTGACTGCACCCCAACACCCCTATGCCAGGAGGTTTCCCATGAATCCCCTCCCTCTCTGTTTGTGCGCCGTGGCGTTGTGGGCCGCCGCCGCCCTGCCGGCCCTCGCCCAACCACGACTCGAAGCCCAGTTCCGCCTTGATGGCGGGACCGCCCAAGCCCTCCCGCTCGTCAGCAGCGACACCAGCCGAACCCAATACTGGCAAGGATCCTTCGCACTCGACGTCAGCGCCGCCAACCTCAGCGTCGGCCCCCATTACCTCGAAGTGCGCATGGCCGACACCAACGGCGTCTGGTGCGCCTGGCAAGGACAATGGTTCCGCGTGTCGGGCCCCGCCTCGCTCACCGCCGCCGAACTCTTCGTCGATGCCGATCCGGGGCCGGGCAACGGCACGCCCATCCCACTCCCTGCGGATGGCGCCTGGGGCGGAAGCGCGGAGGACTATGTTATTCCGAACGTGGCGACGACGAATCTCTCGACTGGCCGGCATACGCTCTTTGTCCGGTGCAAGGACTCGAATGGCGATTGGGGCCTGACCAATGCAACCGTCTTTTACGTCGCAAACGAACTGGCCATCGTCGCCGCCGAATGGACCGACAATCCCTACGCAGCCGCCGGGACAGGCCATCCGATGCAGATCAAACAAGTCCCCAACTCGCCAGTCGGCGAAGTGACCTTGCAAGCCACGGACACTACCCTCTCGGTCGGCACCAATTACTGCGCCCAATACCCGCTCTATGCGCGGGTGCAGGACAACCTGGGGCGTTGGAGCACCCGGGAAGGCTGGTACCTCGATGCGGCCCGAACGAATTGGCTCTTCGACGCCGCCACCGCCTGGGCCGACGCCCAACAAACACTGGTCGTCGCCCCCGAACTGCCCAGCGCACCGGTGTTGGGCAACTACGCATTGACCAATAACGGCGCCCTTTCGCTGAGCTGGAAAGCATGCCAAGGAGTCACCGGCTACGAGGTCTGGGGGCGCACCGCGATCACCCAACCCTTCACCCGATGGGCCACTGGTCCGGACAACTCGTTCATGCCCGCGGCCGCCTTCACGGCCGGCACCCATGACTGGTGGGTCCGATCGCTGGGCGGCACGGACTGTTTTCGCGATGGTCCCCTTTGGCACTTTACCGTCGCCGCGCCGCGGGCGGACGACACCGACAACGACGGCCTGGCGGACGCCTGGGAGCGAGAACAGTTCGGACAGTTGTTCCGGGCCGATGGCGTCACGGACTACGATGCGGATGGCTTCCTGGACTGGCAGGAATGGGCTGCCGGAACCGACCCCAAAAACGCGCTGGACGTCCTCCTGATGGCGGGTTGCCGCAAGGTGCCAGAGGGGGTCGCGGCCGACTTCCCCACGGCCGCGGGCCACGACTACACCGTCTATTTCGCCCTCGAACTGGACGACCGCGACACGGTTTGGAACCTGTTCGACGAGATGGTCGGCACCGGCGAACTCATGAGCGTCACCAACACATGGCCGGATCCGCAGGGCTATTTCTTCATTTCTGTCATGCCGCCTTGATGCCCAACCGGGGACGCGCTCGTTCACGCTCGGTCTTCACGATGTTCTTCCGTATGAACAGTGTGTTGCATTTCTCTGACTCTCGGGCTTGGCGCGGTTTTGCTTTTGTAACCCGCATAGCAGTCATCTTGCGAAGTCTGACCGCCCTGTGCACGGACGGGGTGTACCACTCTCTGTCAACTTCCTTTCTTTTTGAAAGAAGTGTCATCTCCGCAAAGGCTGTGAGCACCGCCAGTTCATGAAGGCGGAAAGGCTGGAGGGGGGACGGCTCGTCCCCCGACGACGCGAGTGAAGACGGTGTCTGTCGGCGACGAGGCCGTCGCCGCTCCACTTCAGGAATTGGCCCTGGGCCGCCCGTGGTTGCACATTTTGGTTGCGGCTTTGCCGCGCTAAGAGACATGCGGGTTAGCCCTGACACCTCGATGCAAACGGAGCAGGCCTGACCGAAAAACGAAAAGACCGCGACGGCTTCATTCACCATCACGGTCGTTGTGAAGACCGCTACCGGATGTGGCGGACGCGCGGGCGGTGATGCCGCTCACTCCCGGCGGCGCCGCCACAACCCCATGAACATTCCCCCTGCCAGCAACAGGGCCCACGTGCTCGGCTCCGGCACGATTCCCACCGCATTCGGGCCGCCCAGAGCCCCGATCTCATCGCCTGTCATCACCCGATCGACGAAGTAGAAACTGTTGATGTACCCGGCGCCCGTCTCGCCGTCGTTGTCGGTCAGCAGCAAAAGGCCGTTCCCGGGATCATCGACTGAATAGAGCGACCAGCGGCCGTCCACGCCCGAACTGAGCGTCTGCGAACCCACAAGCTGCCCGTCGATGTACTTCGACAGCGTCGATGTTGTGAGGTCGAAGCTCGCCGCGATCCGGTGCCAGGTGTTGGCGCTCGCCGCTCCGTCGTACACCGAGCTGATGCCAATGCCGCCGGCCGAGTTCATGAACATGTCGCCGTCGTTTCCGTTAACATCGTCGCTGTTGTAGAAGGAGAACCACTCGGGTATTGAGGGCAGCAGAAGATCCCAGACCATCGTGTACTGGTTGATGTAGGCTCCGCCGCCATTCGGCCCGACACCAGTCTTGAACAGCAGCCCCTGATTGCCGGCGAAGGCCGGGAATTTCATCACAGCGGCATCGCCTCCGGGCATCGCCGGCAGCCCAAACGAACTGGCCGTGCCGTACTCGACGTCCGCCGCGGTCGTGGCCGAATAGAACTCGATCGAGCCCGGCCCCAGCGTCGGGACAAATCCAGGCGCGTTGAAGTCAAACTGGGCTGACCATGCCGTCTGTCCGGCAACGAACAGAACAAAGCCAAAGCGTGCCACCCTCGTACTCCAACCCAAAGTCGTATGTGTATTCACAGTTGATTCTCCTGGCTCGTTAAGAAGCGGTCCGGATTTGTTGTTTGACTGGCGGAACCTTGCCCTGATCGAGCCCGAGACTCAAGTCAAAAACGCTAACAGTCAGCAATCGCGTCAACCCAGCCCCGTCGAATCCGTCTCGACAACGCGCTTGCATGAGGCGACAACATCTGCATGCATAAACACATCGTACCGAGTCACACCGAACACCCTCCTCACCACGCATCTGCCCCCAGCGAGGCGACCTGCTCGCGTCGCGAGTTTCTCGCCCAAAGCGGCAAGGCCGTCGCCGTCTCCGCCCTGGCGGGCGTCTCCCTCCCCGCCGTCCATGCCGCCGAAGACAACACGATCCGCCTGGCGTTGATCGGATGCGGCGGACGCGGCAGCGGCGCGGCCGCGGACGCCTTCGAGTCGAAGCAGGGGCCGGTCAAGCTCGTGGCGATGGCCGACTTCTTCGAGAACCGATTGTCGAGCTCGTATCAGAATCTCCACGCGAAGTACTCCGACCGCATGGATGTGCCCCAAGACCGCCGCTTTGTGGGCTTCGACGGCTGGCGCAAGGCCATCGACACGCTGCGTCCGGGGACGGGTGACATCGCCATGCTGTGCGGGTATGCGGGATTTCGTCCGGGCCAGTTGGAGTACGCCGTCGAGCGCGGTGTGAACGTGTTCATGGAGAAGTCCTTTGCCGCCGATCCTCCGGGCGTGCGTCGCGTGATCCGCGCAGGCGAAACCGCCGCGGCCAAGAACCTCAAGATCGCCGCCGGACTCCAGTGCCGCCACTCGAAGAACCGTCAGGAACTGATCCGGCGGATCCGCGAGGGCGAGCTGGGGCAAATCCAACTCATCCGCGCGTACCGGATGCAACCGTGCGGCTGGCTGGGGCCGCGGCCGGAGACCGAGAAGGACTTGCACTGGCAGATTCGGAATTTCGTCCACTTCCTCTGGGTCTCGGGCGGTCTCTTTGCCGAGATGAACATCCATCAGATCGACGAAATCTGCTGGCTCAAGGGCGAATGGCCCGTGACCGCCCACGGCGTCGGCGGCCGGGCGGCCAACAGCGCCGATTGCGGCCAGAACCTCGACTCGCTGGCGATCGAGTGGACGTTTGCCGACGGCACAAAGGCGACCGATGTGGTGCGCTGGCTGCCGAAATGCCACGAGGAGTTTGCCACCTACCTGCACGGCACACGCTGCGCCGCCCAGTTCTCCGGCAATATCCACGAAGGCACCGTCCACACCTACCGCGACCAGCGCTGCGCCAACGACAACATCGCCTGGCGAGCCCCGAAGGAAGACATTTCACCCTGGCAGGCGGAGTGGGATGCCCTCCTCGAATCCATCCGTCTCGACCGCCCACACAACGAAGCCGTCCGCGCCGCACGGTCCAATCTTGCCGACATGATGGGACGAGCGGCGGTCCACATGGGCCGGGTGGTGACGTGGGACGAGGCGATGAACTCGAGTTTCCAGTTCTGCCCGAACATCGATCAACTGACCACCGACAGCCCGCCGCCAATCGTGGCGGACGCCCAGGGCCGATACCCCGTGCCTGTGCCGGGAGCTTGGACAGAGCTATGAACTCGAGCAACTCGACGCCGCGCGAATCGACGGCCGCTCCCGGCGGACTCGAGGGCGCGCACGACGGCGCGCGGCAGGCGAAAACGCCCTCGTTCAGACTCGGTCGGATCATGGCGGGCTGCACCGCGCTCGTGCTCGCCTGGATGGCCTGGACACCGGGCGCGTTGGCCGAATCGACTGAGTATCTGGTCTATGTCGGGACCTACACCGGGCCCAAGAGCAAGGGCATCCATGCCTTCCGATTCAATGCCAAAGATGGCCGCGCCGAGGCCCCGTTCCTGGCGGCTGAAACGGCCCACCCCACCTTTCTGGCCCTGGCCCCGAACAAGCGGTTCCTCTATTCCGTTGGCGAGTTGGGGACGTTCCAGGGCAAGAAGGCCGGGGGCGTCAGCGCCTTCAGCATCGACCGCGCAACGGGCAGGCTCGAACTTCTCAACCAGGTGTCGTCCGGCGGTCCCGGGCCCTGCCATCTCGTCGTGGATGCCACGGGCAAATGGGTGCTGGTCGCAAACTACGGCGGCGGGAGCGTGGCCCTCTTGCCAATTCAAGGCAACGGCGCGCTTGGCGAGGCAGTGTCGTTCCATCAACACCAGGGATCGAGTCTGAACGCGAAGCGGCAGGAAGGCCCGCATGCGCATGGCGTCACGCTCGATCCCGCCAATCGCGTCGCCATCGTGCCGGATCTCGGCCTGGACCGGCTCATGATCTACCGACTCGATGCCGCGGAGGGCCGGTTGACACCCAATGACCCGGCCTATGCCGCCGTCAAGCCAGGGTCCGGACCGCGTCATCTGGCTTTCGCACCGGGCGGCAAGCACGCCTATGGCATCAACGAACTGTCCTCGACTGTCACCGTTTACGCCTATGACAGTGCGAAAGGGTCGCTCGCTGAAGTGCAGACTCTGTCGACACTGCCGGACGGTCTCGACGCCAACAACTCGACCGCCGAGATCGAGGTGCATCCGACCGGCAGGTTTGTTTACGGATCCAATCGCGGCCACGACAGTATCGCCGTGTTCGCCCGGGACATGCAGCGTGGCACGCTCGAACGCGTCGCAAACGTCCCGACCCAGGGCAAGGTCCCGCGCAACTTCGCGATCGCCCCCGGCGGCGCATGGCTCTGGGCGGCAAACCAGGGGTCGGACAACCTTGTCCTGTTTGGAATCGACCCCGAGCGAGGTCTTCTGCAGCCCGCCGGCGTCACCGTTGACATCGGCGCGCCCGTCTGTGTCCAGTACGTCCCGTTGGATTGACCTCTGAATCAAGTCGGGGGGCAACGCGCGATGTCGTTGCCCTGATCAACGCGACTCCGTCCGTTCAAGCCGTGGCCAAACGGATCGCGCAGGGCGGAGCTTTGTCTCTGAACGCAGTTGCTCCGTCGGCCTGGCCGTTCGTTGCGGCGCTGCTCCGGAGACAGTTTCCCCACCGCCCCATCGTGGTGGTGACCACTGACCTCAAGGCCCAGGAACGCCTTCATCAGGATCTCCTGACATGGCTGGCGACCGACGCGCCGACAGATCCGGCCCGGCCCGGCCCGACCTCCCGGGCGCTCTTTTACCCGGCCTGGGAAGCTCTGCCCCACCAGGGCCAATTGCCGCATGCCGACGTCATCAGCGAGCGGCTCGAAACCCTCGTCGCCCTGGCTGAACACCGGCAACGATCGAATCGCCCCCGGGAACGCCACGGCAACTCGGAGACCGGACCCGCCGGGTCACGGGAAACGGGCGCATCGTCGACCCCGACCACCGGGAGCCCAGGGCACCGCCCCGCGCCGGTGGATCGAATCCCTCCCGCTCCTTTGGTGGTTGCGTCGGTCGGCGCATTGCTCCAGCGCACTTTCCCATCCGATTGGCTCAGGGCGCGCCATCGCGTCCTGCGGCGCGGGGACAGTCTGGCCCCGCTCGATCTGATCGAATGGCTCGAGGACCAGGCCTATGAACCCGAGGCGCAAGTCACGCAGAAGGGCGAGCTGGCCCTGCGGGGCGGCATCGTCGATGTCTTCCCCTTGACCAGCCCTTGGCCGGTCCGGCTCGAGTTCTTTGGCGACACCCTCGAATCGCTCCGATTCTTCGATCCGCAAACGCAGATCTCACGCGAGGAAATCGAGCAGATCACCCTGGCCCCCGCCGGTGAAATCGGGCTCCTGCGTCAACTCCTGCACGCCTCTGAGCATGTCGGAAGCGCGCGCGTTTCGAGCGCCGACGCCCTGCCTGCCGGGGCCACTGCGCCGGCTCAGGCACAACGAGCATCCGCCGAATCGGATCATCCGTCCGCCCCACTGACCGCGTCTGAGGCGCGTCTTGCTTCTTTCCTGGATCACCTTGGCCCCGACGCCCTGGTGGTGTTTTGCGATCCGATGGCCCTGAACGAACAAGCCGAGCGCTATGCCGAACAGGTCCCGCCCAGGGATCCTTTCCACGTCGCTTGGGACCGGGTCCAAGCAGATCTCGATGCCCGCGGCCTCACCCGTATCGACCTGGTGGAGACCGAGTTTGGGCAGGGCGCCGCGCCCGACGGTCATTTGCTCGACTGGGCGGGCGCCGCACTCGATCCGGAGATCGACGATCCGAACCGGGCGGACCTGACCTTCACATCGCTCGATGCCTACCGTCCGCTGGGCGATCGCCAGCCCGAGCCACAGGTCGCCGAGGCCCAGCGACGCCAGTTCTTCGATCAGCTCCACCGATGGTTGCGGCAGGGCTTTGCGATCGAGGTCTTCTGCAACAACACAGGCGAACAGCAGCGGCTCTCCGAACTCTGCCGTGAGTATGGACTCGGCGAACTCGAGACCCGCCTGGGAACGCTCTCCCGCGGTTTCCTCTGCGAAGCCGCACGGGTCGTTGTCGTCACCGACGCCGAAATCTTCGGCCGGTACAAGGTCCAGCGCCCACGCCGACTCAAATCGCCACACGCCGCCGCCATGCGTTCGGCCTTTGACATTGACTTCACCGATTTGGCCGAAGGCGATTACGTTGTTCACTTGCAGTACGGCATTGGCCGCTATCTGGGCCTGCAGCGCCTGCCGGCCGGCCGCGGACGCAAAGGGGCGACAACGGACTCTGAAGAGCCAGGGGATGGGTCGGGCGGCGAGGAATGCCTGGTGATCGAGTATGCGCCAGGCGATCCGAAGGAAGATGCCCCCAAGCTGTATGTCCCGGTGACCGAGTCCCACCTGGTCAGCAAGTACGTCGGCGCGGGGCGGGTGCGTCCCCCGCTCAACACTTTGAGTGGAAGCCATTGGCTCAAAGCCAAAGCCCAGGCCAATGCCGCTGTCCGCGATTTTGCCGCCGAACTCCTCCGCCTCCAGGCCGCCCGGTCCGCGCAGTCGGGCTCCGCCTTTCCGCCCGACGCGCCCTGGCAGCTCGAGTTCGAGAGCGCGTTCGTCTACGAAGAAACCCCGGATCAACTGCGTGCCATCGAGGCGACGAAACAGGACCTGGAACGTCCGCGCCCGATGGACCGGCTCATCTGCGGCGATGTCGGGTTCGGCAAGACGGAGGTGGCGATCCGAGCCGCCTTCAAGGTGGTGCTCGCGGGCCGGCAGGTGGCCGTTCTGGTTCCCACGACCGTCCTCGCGCAACAGCATTGCAACACCTTCCGCGAGCGAATGGCCGATTACCCGGTGCGGGTCGAACTGCTCTCCCGATTCCGCACCCGCCGCCAGCAGAACCGCATCCTCCGGGACCTCGCCGCCGGGGGTGTCGATATCGTCATCGGCACCCACCGGCTCGTTCAACCCGACGTCGCGTTCAAGGACCTCGGGCTGGTGGTGATCGACGAAGAGCAGCGTTTCGGCGTGGTGCACAAGGAACGGCTCAAACAGCTTCGACACATGGTCGACGTGCTCACCCTGAGCGCAACGCCCATCCCGCGCACGCTCTACCTGGCGCTCACGGGCGCCCGCGACATGAGCACCATCGAGACGCCGCCCCAGGACCGCCTCCCCGTCGAGACCGTCATCGCTCCGTATGACGAGCGCCTGATTCGCGACGCCATCCAGCGCGAGTTGAATCGCGGCGGCCAGGTCTTCTACCTGCACAATCGGATTCTCGACATCGAGGCCGTTGCGAACCGGCTGGGCCAGCTTGTCCCCCAGGCCCGCCTGGCTGTCGGCCACGGCCAGATGCACGCCGACGACCTCGAAGAGGTAATGACCCGGTTCGTCAACGGCGAGATCGATGTCCTCCTGTCGACCACTATCATCGAAAGCGGCATCGACATCCCCAACGCCAACACAATCATCATCGACCGCGCCGACCGGTTCGGCCTGGGCGACCTCTACCAGCTCCGCGGACGCGTCGGACGCTACAAGCACCAGGCCTACGCCTACCTCCTGATCCCGCGTCACGCCGGCCTGCTCGCCGACGCCCGCAAACGCATCAGCGCCGTGCGCCAGTTCTCCTCCCCCGGCAGCGGATTCAAGATCGCCATGCGCGACCTCGAAATCCGCGGCGCCGGCAATCTGCTCGGTCCCGAGCAAAGCGGCCACATCACGGCCGTCGGATTCGAGCTCTACTGCCGCCTCCTCAAGCACAGCATCGCTGCGCTCAAGGGCGAGCCGATCAAGCCGCTCAAAACAGTCTCCGTGCGCTTCGATTTCCTCGATCTCAGCCCCGTCGGACATGATGACCCGCAACCCGACGCCCCGCCTTCGGCTCGAACGGACGCCAAACCCCAAACAACGCCCCCTGCCCCGCCCCGCGCGCCTCACGGATCGCGCTCTGCCTCGGCGTGTCTCCCCCTCCGCTACGTGCCCGAGCCGCACCATCGCATCGAGATGTACCGCAAGCTGGCGCAGGTGACCGTCAAGGCCGAACTCGATGCGGTGCGATCCGAGCTGCGCGACCGGTTTGGCCCCCTGCCCCCTGCGGTCGAACTTCTCGTGCAGGTCTGTGCGCTCAAGATCCTCGCCGCGGATCGCGGACTCGATGCGATGGAGACACGCGACGACCGGTTGATGCTCACACGCAACGGTCAGTTCATCCAGGTGGGTGGACGCTTTCCGCGCCTTACGAAGCGAACCGCTCCGGCGCGCTTGAACGAGATTCGCAAGATCCTCCTCGCGCTCGAACCTCGCCCACTCGACAGGGTCAGCCCTTAAGTTATTAGCGCGGGACCAGCCAGGCGCCTGCGATCCGATCCTGCAGGTTGCGCTGCCGATCCGCCAGCGAGAGAATGGTCAGGCCAATCGCCAGCAGGCCCGGCAGCACCGCGGCCCAGACCGGGCCAAGCGGCCCTTTGAGCATCCCAAACAGCAGTGGCGCGAGCAGGACGGGTGACCACGCCACCAGGCCACGCCAGAAGACCCGCAGGCGCGAGGCCGGCGCGCCGTCCTTACGCACGATGGCCACCCCCAGTGCCCTCAACACGAGCCCTCCACGAAAGGCCAACGCGCACAGCAGGGCGGGCAGCCCCACATAAACACACAAACCTACGAGAAACACCATAAAAGGAAACCATCGCTCCTGGAGAATGCCCGGTGAACTGGACGCCTCAACATACGGTTTCAGCGCCCTCCCAGCCTCCTCGACCTCCTGCGCCGTCGGGCGGGGATGTTCGAGCACGCTGCGTTCGGCGAACTGGCGATTCTCACCGCTGATCATCGACGCGACAAACGGACTGCTCCAGGTTTCCGTGTTCGTGATCGTCGAGCGAAAGTGCTCTGCGATGTAGATGGCGATCAAGCGGTCGTCCGGGCCGGATCCGCTCTTCATCCACTTCGAGTGCCCCGCCGCCCGCTGCGCTAACAGCGCATTCAACTGGACAATACCTGGCTGGGCACGGTTCATCCGATCGAGCATCTTCAGGCCAAACACCATGCCCAGTGTCATAAACGCCGGCACCGCCACGCATGCGGCCACCACCCCCATACGCCGCGCGCGGGACACGACGGTCACCCGTGACAGCAATGGTTCGAGGGCTGTGGCGATCGCCTGCGCGCTCGCCCACTCGCCAAATGCCTCGATGAACTTCCGGGCGTGCAACGGCAACGGCACGGCCGCGGACAAGCCAGCCGGACCGGTTGTCCCGGCGCCTCTCCCTTCGAGAGCCGCCCGAGCGACCTGGCCCAGGAAATCACGCGCTTCGGTCCGCCGATTAGCCGGTGGCTCTGGATCGGGTGACGCAAGCGCCTCCCCTCGATTCGCCTCCCCTCGATTCGCGCTGGAAAGCGCGCCCGGGGCGGGAAAATCGAGCAGCTTGGCGCGGCCGGCGTCCGTGATCCAGATCCTGTCCAAGCCGAGCACGGCGGGCAGCGTGCCGTCCTTCTCCGCCGCACTGATTTCGCTGGCCAGGTCGTGCAGCCAAAACCTGACCCGGTCCCAAGGCTGTGGTTCCCCGATCAGGCTGACCAGCGGTAGGCCCGCCAGCGCCTCGAACGCGTCCCAGTTCTCCTCCGGTGCGCGGCGTCCCGCAATCCAACGCAGGCGCCCCACACGCCCGAGGCTGCGCAGGTGCGGCGGCATGGGTGGTGTGCCGGACGGGACCTTGCGCAACCACACCTTGCGGAGCAGGCGCAAATCATAACAGAGCAGCCAAGCGGCGCCGGCGGAGGTTTCGAGGGTCTCGAGCACCTGATACGGGCCCACAGCAGGCCCGCTGACGGTTTCCGTCGACGGCGTTTGCGCGGCACCCAGGGTCGGACGCGCCCGCAGTGCGAGTCGGGAAACCACGCGTGTTCGAGTAAGGAGATCGTGCACGGCCGCGAAGCCGTTGCTCCGCCGGACAGTGCAGAAGAGGAGCCCGAGCACAATGTAGAATGAGAAACCCATCAGGTGCCGTATGGGCGAAGGCGCATTCAGGTAAGCCGTCGGGTCTGGACCGTAAACCAGCCAGAACGGCAACGGGGGCAGCACGACATAGCACAGAGCCCGTCCCAGCGCCCGCCCGAATCCCGGCGTGCCCCGGTCCGCCCCGATCACGCGCAGGCCGCACAGGGCCTTGCCGGGGCTCGCGCCTCGAAGGCCATCGAGCAGCGCGTAGTAGAGGACTGACAGCACCCCAACCCCGACGAGCACTGCCAACGCCCCCGGCGAGCGCTGATGCGCCTGGTTCAAGAACTCCATCGGACTGCCCGACAACGGCACAACGACCGCCAGGAAGACCAGGTTGAGGATGAGCAGGTCCAACCCGCCGGCCAGGAACCGAAATCCCAACGTCGCCGGCGTCGGGGCCGTCGAACTGTAGGGAGCGAGGGCCTGGCGCAGTTCGTCGTAGGATCGGAAGCGGTCGCCCGGCAGCTTCTCGAGACAGCGGGAGACGACCTGGCCCAGACCTCGGGGAATGTTCGGGCGGTGTTTCCTGGGCGAGGGCGCGCGCTGTTCGAGCACGGTGGCCAGCAGTTGCACGGCGTTCTTTCCCTCGAATGGCGTGTGGCCGGTCAACAGGTAGAACAAGGTGGCGCCCACCGAGTACAAGTCCGACCGCGCATTGAGTTCGTCGCCCCGCAACTGTTCCGGCGAACAGAACGCCGGCGTGCCCAGAAACATCCCGGTCGCCGTCAGAGCGGGTTCGGTGCGGATCGCCGTGGAAATCGACAGGCCGAAGTCGCCGATCTTCACCGTGCCGTCGGCATCGATGAAGCAATTCGACGGCTTCACATCCCGGTGCAGAACGCCGATGCGCTGGGCGGCATCGAGGCCGGCGATGACTTCGAGCACGGCATCCACCGCACGCCCCACCGGCAGCGGGCCCGCGGCCTGCACCCGCTCTTGCAGCGTGCCGCCCGCCACCCGTTCCATCGCGATGACAGGCGTGCCGCCGATCTCCTCGGTGCCGAAGACATAGACGCTGTTGGGATGATTGATCGAGGCCGCCAGCCGGCCTTCCCGGAAGAACCGCTCGCGCGCCTCGGGTGAATCCAGCGTGTGACTCAGAACCTTAAGCGCAACCCGGCGCCCGTTTTCGAGGTCTTCCGCCTCATACACCGCCCCCATCCCGCCCTCGCCCAACCGCCGCACGATCTGGTAATGCCCAAGCTGTTCGCCCGGCTGGGGCAGTCCGCGCGCCGGTCTCGGTTGTTCCGAATCGATGACGGTTCCATCACCGGCTGCGATCGGTTGAGTGTCCAACCCGGCCCGCAGGAGGCATTTCGGACACAGGTCCGCCGGCACGTTGCCGGGAAGCTCGGCCCCACATTGTGCGCACCGGCGAGGCGAGGAAGGCTGTTCAGGCTTAGACATTGTATCGCGTCCTTTCCATCAGCCTCTTAAGCAAAAGCGCGGCAAGGTAACGCCACCGTCAGTGGGCTCGATTCAGGGACCGAAGGCCGTGAAGAGGTGCCGGATCTCCTGGTCGATTTCCTCAGGCGCCGACACGGTGTGCGCGATTTCCGCGCGCAGGAGAGCGCGATAACGCGTGCGCAGGCGGTGTACGGCCATCTTGACTGCAGCCTCGGTGAGCTTGAGCCGGGCGGCAATCTCCGCGTAGGACAAACGCGATTCCTCCTTGGCCAGGCAGCCTCGCAGATGCTCGAAAAGGCTCGCCCGCCCCGTCGCCGCATACTCGGCTTCGAGCGTGGCCATGGTCCGCTCCAGCAGCGTCATCGCCCATTGGCGGTCGAACAGCACGTCGGGCTGAAGCGTGTCGGAAAGGTCGGCGGCCAGCCGCGATTCCGCCAACGCCTGATCGACGGTCACGGACGCGGCAAATCCGCCCCGTTTCCGGGCGTGTTGACGGTCCCAGGCGTTGGCCAGAAACCGCTGCAAGGCCGTGAGGAGGAATGTGCGGAACCGGCCCTTCTCCCGCGATGCGGCGGTCAGGTAACTCTTCTCCAGCAACCGCTCGAAGAAGCCCTGGGTCAGGTCCTCGGCGTCCGCGGGGCTGTGGCCCGCGCGACGCACAAAGGCATAGAGTGGATACCAATAAGCCCGGCAGAGCGTCTCGAGCGCCGCCGCCGACTGGGGCGATTCGAGGTCGCGAGCCGAAAGCACCACCGACCAATGCGTCGTTGCGAAGACGACGCGCTCGATGCCGCCCCCGGATGAGGGAGGTGTCGGGCTCGTATCGTTGCTGGGCTTGTCTGTGCTCATGTGCAAACCCCGGGGTCACGTTGGACACAACGCGCTTTCCATTGAGCAATGGGGTCGCATCTAAATAGTTGACAATCACTTCTGAACCTCGCAACGAAGGGCTTGCGCTCGGCGCTTCACGCCCCGCGCCGCAGCCAGACCCTGCATGCCCATGTGCCGCATGCCATCGAGAGGCCGCACCGCTCCATGCGTAACCGCCAGTTCCATCGCTCCGTCGCCCCCCCAGTCCCCGCTGCGATCCTTCTCATTCCGTAGAAACGCATCCCCCTTCGGTGCTCCCAATTCATCACCTGATACCAGGCGCCCGCAACCTCATTCCGCAACGGCCTCGCCACAGGCCAGACATGGCAACACCGCGCGCATCGATTTGTCAACTCTTTAGATGCGACCCCATTGTCTTGTACGAACTCCGCGGAGCCCCGGCAACCGGTGTGCGATTTCAGCGGCCGCCAGAGTCGCGCCGACACCAAGCAGAGTCAGCAGGAGCGCCTTGGCGAACGGACCGGCATCGAGCGGTCGGAGCAGCGGGGTCAGCGCCACCAGCACAGGCGCGTGCAGCACGTACACGCCGAACGATCGGTCGGACAACCATCGCGCAACACGGCCTGCCTGGGTCCATCGTCTGCGAAACAGCGCCAGCATGCCCAAGCCGAGGCCAAGGCCTGCCAGTTGCTCCCACAGGGCGAGTCCGAAGGCGCGCCAATTGGCGCCGCCCTCGTAGCGATAGGGGCCGCTTTCCGGGGGCGGGCCTCCCAGTGCGAGCAGCAGCACCAGCAGGGCAGGTCCGGCAATGACCCCCAGCCAACCCGCCACGCGCGCCCGCCGCGAATTCGCCAGCGCCTCGAGCCAGCCGTTGCGTCCCGCCGCCACCCCCACGACGAACGCCGCGACATACTGCGGAAAATAACAGAGCTGGAAGTTCAGCACGCTCGTCCCGATCGGCTGAAACAATCGCACGCCGAACGTGACCAGTCCCAAAACGATCCCGAAACTCAGCAGTCCCCAGGGCCCCGCCGCCGCCGCGCTGCCCGTGTCCATCGCTTGAGAAGACCCAGGGCACAGCGATCGCCAGCCCGCGAGCACCGCGCTGAAGAGCAGCAGGGCCAGCACAAACCAGAGCGGTCCGCTGCCGCGGAGCACATCGCCGGACGTGATGTAGGCCGAATAGAGCACGGCAAGTGGCGGACGATCGGGAACGCGCGAATGCCCCAGAAGAACGAAGGCCATGATGGGGTGGATGAGCAGCATGTACAATAGGGCCGGCAGCCCAAGCCGAAAGGCCCGTTCGCGGAGAAAGTGGGCCGGGCCGCGGCGCCCCAACGACCGATGCGAGAAGAAGCCGGCCACGAAGAAAAGGAGGCCCATGAAGAACGACTGCAAGCCCAACTGCCAGGCGATGAAGGCCAGTCTGACACCCAACGCGGGCTCCGGATCCTCCTTGATATACCAACTGCCCACATGGCTGTACGTGACGCAGGCGTGCATGTTCACCACCAAAACAATGATGGCGGTGCGCAGGTTGTCCAGCCAGGCAATGCGGCCTGTGGGAGCAGTCACAGGAAGATCCTCGACCGGCGAATTATGTTTCAGACAAGCCAAGCTGGTCTGCTGGGTTAAAGAGGTCGAGGATTCTCCGGAGCGAGGCATTCGGCGAGCTCAGCCGAGCCGACCTCGGCAAGCTCGGTCGAGCCGACTTTGACGAGCTCAGCGGAGCCGCGCGGCCGAGGGGGCCAAAAGAAAACGCAGCCCGTTCCTGCGGCTGACGACGGGCATCGCACCGAGGCGCCCCGCCAGAAAAAGAGCCGCTCCATACGCTGCTCGCCTTGCACCTCAGCCGGACGGCGCCGACCGGTCAGATGGCCGCCGCGACGGCGTCGCCCATCTGCGACGTGCCCACCGGACGTTCCTTGGCGTCGTGCGCGCTGGCGATGTCTTTCGTGCGATAGCCTTCTGTGATGACCTTGTCGATCGCGCTTTCGATGGCCTTGGCGATGGCGGGCGCCCCGAGGCCGAACCGCAGCATCAGCGCCGCGGCCCGGATCAGGGCAATCGGATTGGCGAGGTTCTTGCCGGCAATGTCGGGCGCGGTGCCGCCGGCGGGTTCATACAGGCCGAAGGTCCGGCCCTGCTGTGTTGCTCCGAGCGTGGCGCTGGGAAGCATGCCCAAAGACCCCACCAGGGCCGCCGCCTCATCGCCCAGGATTTCGGCGAACGTGTTCTCCCCGAGGATGACGTCGAATTGGGTGGGACGCAGAACGAGCTGCATCGCGGCGGTGTCGACCAGCATGTGCTCGAGCACCACGTCCGGGTACTGCCGGCTCACGTCGGTCACGACGTCACGCCAGAGGATGCTCGTTTCGAGGATGTTGGCCTTGTCGACGCTCGTGACCTTCTTCCGGCGCAGCCAGGCCGCCCGAAAGGCCATGTGGGCGATCCGTTCGACATCGGAACCCGTGATGGCCATGGTGTCGATTGCGCGCACAATCTTCCGAGGCTTTGTGCCTTGGCGCCGCACGTCCAGGACCTCCTCGGTCTTCTTGGGATACGCGTGGTAGAGACCGCCGGTCGATTCCCGCACCACCAGCAGATCGATCCCTTCGCCCAACCGCTCGGCGCGAAGGGGGGAGGCAGAGGCGAGAGCCGGGTGCATGCGGATGGGACGAAAATTGGCGAACAGCCCGAACTCGCGGCGCAGTCGGAGGAAGGCAGCGCGCTCGGGACGCTTCTCCTTGGGCAGTTCGGCGTCCCGATAATGCAGTCCGACGGCCCCCAGAAGGATGGCATCCGACTTTTTGCAGACCGCCAGCGTGGGATCCGGCAGCGCCTTGCCCTCCTTGTCGATGGCGTCCCAGCCCACCGGGGCCTCGGTGATATCCAGCTTCAAGCCGTGCTTCTTCTCGACGGCTCGCAACACCTTGATCGCTTCCCGCATGATCTCCGGACCGATGCCGTCGCCGGCCAGCGCCGCAACTTTGAGTGTGGTTTTGCCCATAAATCATCCTTGAGAGAAATCGGTGAACTCGGCCTCAACAGCCAGCCTTTCATTGATCCAGGTTGCTTTGGTGTTTAGGCGATTGTGCGCCCGTGAGCGTCCAACCAACACCCGCCGAAGTCAAGCCCGGCCCCAGCCCTGCCGCCAGTTCATGAAGGCGAAAGGGCTGGAGGAGGGGACGGCTCGTCCCCCGCCGACGCGAGTGAAGAGGTGTCTGTCGGCGACGAGGCCCTGCCTGCCGGCAGGCAGGCGTCGCCGCTCCACTTGATGAATTCCCCTCAACAGCTTGTGGATCGAACGAATCGAGGTTTGCGGAGCACCCGTGTTACTGCCCGCCGGGCGCGGCCAGCAGGCCCGCCATGACCTCGCGCAATTCGATCAACTGCCGTTCCTGGCGTTCGTCAAACGACCCAAGGCGCTGGGCGTAGGTGTCCATCCAGGTGACCAGGCGGTTCCAACTGTCGGCATCGACCCTGACGTCCCGGTGCGCTTCCTTCTCCCGGAGCGCATCGAGGACCGCGCTGGTCCGGGCTGCGCCGTGGCCGGCCTGCGAAGCCCCGCGCGCGTACGCCTCTTTCACATGGTCGCGCAGGCTTGGTTTGCCGGCTGAGACCAGCGTCTCGTAGGCGGCGTTGGGTGTCAGGTCGAGCTTGGCGGCCTCGATCTTGCCTCCATCGGGTCGATGACACTCGACGCAGTGTCGGTCGAGCACCGGTTGGACCAGGCGATCGAAGCGCAACGGCCACGAGCCCTCGGGGCCGGGGGTCAACTTCGAAGGGGCGCGGCGGCTGGCCATCACCGTCCGAACCGGCGGGGCGAGCATCCGTTCCTCATGGCATCCGATGCAACCGAGCGTTTGTCCCGGCTGGACATGGCTCGAACTGCGCATGGTCTGGACGGCCATCCCATCGGCGTCGAGGGCTTGGAAGAAGAGCATCACGCCCGACGGGACAAGGAAATGGGCCGAGCCGTCGGGCTCAACGGGCACGGTGCCGAGCACGCACTTTCCCGGATCATCTGAAGTCAGACCGATGTTCGGGTAATTCATCACGGGATGCGTTTTGGGCGGAACGGCGACAATCCGCAGGGCTTTGATCGTGTCCGGCGCCACGCCGCCGAGGCCGCGGCTGACGTCGGCGAGAAGAAAGGCCCCTTCCTGTGGACCGTCCCAAGCAACGGTGTTGGCCACGTCCGGCGGCCGGGAACGGGGCCGGACGGGGATTGGCTCGCAACACCCGATCTGCTCGTCCCGATGCAGCATCTCGAGACCGATGTCCGCATCGTAGAAATAGAGCCCCATGCCGTTGGGCGGGCGCAGGACGGCGTGCCAGCGATTCCAGTCGTCCGGCCCGGGCACGTCTGCGCCTTCTTTGGTCCAGACGGTCAGAAAGTGGCGCTCCGAGAGTGGCCACGGATTGGCGTAATAGGTCGTCGGCCAGCCGTCGATTTCCGGAAACGGGACCTCGGGCGTCAGGCGTTTCAGAGACGCCTCGCCTTCGGTGCCAACCGACGGATCGAGCAGGACCAGGCTGCCCATGGTCTGCGAGTGATGGGCGGAGGCGGTGAAGACAATCTTGCGCGAATTGGGGACCGGCACCGGCTCGAATGTGCAATGAGGGCTCCTCGTGAACCCCTTGTACACAAGACGCGCATGGGTGCCGTCGGGTCGAACGCTCCACAAACCCATGTAGGGCATGTTGTCGCGATCGACGTAATCCCAACGCGAGTAGAGGATCGTGCCGTCATGCGCGATCTCGGGGGTCCACTCGAACATCTCGAACGGGGAGATCGCGCACAGATCGCTGCCGTCGGCATTCATCGTGTGAAGCGTGTAGACCGCCACCGGCCTCGAGGCGTCGCCGCCGCAGCGCACGTAGATGTCCGGCAAGCGCGGGTCGATCAGGGTGCGCGCGGCGGTCTGGCGATTCACCTGGATGTGCTGGCCGCGCCGGGTGGACAGAAACACAATCCGTCCGTCCGGCAGGTAGCGTCCGTCGAAATCGTCATAGGCTCCGCGCGTCAGTTGGCGGAGGCCGCTGCCGTCGAGGTTCATTTCGAACAGGTGGTAGAAGGCGTCCTCCGGGACGTTGGCTTTCTCGAGCTTGTTGGTCTCGGCGGCCAGATGCGGGTAAAACCGGCACCATGCGAAAAGGACTCGTTGCCCGTCCGACGAGAGGCTCGGGCGCAGGAAGCTGCCCGGTTCGCCGAACGACCCGGTGAGACACTCGACCGACGGGCGGTCGTCACGAAAATCGCGCAGCAGGTAGAGCCCGCCGCCGGGTCGCGACCACCAGCCATAGTACTGATCCGACATGTGATTGAAGCTGGGGGGAACGCGCTTGGCGAACAGGATGGCGTCGAAGTCCAACGCCGGATTGGCGAGAGCCAACTGCCGCTGAAGACGCCGCGTCTCGATGAAACTGGCCTGCCAATCGCATGCCGCATCCGCCGCGGCAATCCGGGCCGACAAATCGGCCAGGGTCCGCGCGTGACTCTCGATCCCGCGGCCCTCGGCGCGCCGTTCCGCCAGCAAGCGGCTGCAGCGATCGAGTGTTGCCCGCGTGGCGGCCTCCCAGTCTACGGGCGGCGGCGGGCGGTGATCGACGGACCATTTGGAAACACTCACTTGATCCGCAGGACGGTGCAGGGCGAGGTTCTTCGAGGGGTCCTCCGTGCCAAAAACCTCCACTTCGTCGAGATGCAGGTGCGTGCGCCCAGGCAATTCGAGCCGGACAAAACGCGCCGAACGCCCCCGCACGCCGACCGCCAGGGGCTTGGCGTCGGGGAATCCGCGGAACAGATCGCCGCCATGCTCGTAGACGGTGCACCAGGCATGTCCGTCCTCCGAAAGGCGCACGACCAGGTTGGTGCTGCGGCGCGTGGACTCCTCGGCATCGCACCGGTTCCAGACCAGGACCTTCTCGAGCGGATGGCATCGTTCCAGGTCGACCTGCCACCACGGATTCTCAGCGTGTCCGGTGTGAAAGCCCCAGCGCCCGTTCTTGACGCCGTCACACCCCCCCAGGGCATCAGCCGACGGCTCGAGCTTGGCCATCCGGTTCGTGACGGCCAGGATCTCTTCCCGCAACACCCAGTCGCGTTCGAGCATCCGCTGCCAGGAATCCGGATCAACCCTCTCGACCGCCCCGAGTGCCACAACAGCAAGGATCGAGGCCGCGAGCGCCGTCCAAACAAGATTCATGCGAAGTCTGATCGCCCTGTGCACCGTCGGGGTGTGAAAGGTGCGGGTTAGGGCCGCGCCGGTTCGCCCAGGGCCACGACATCGCGGCGCATCCGGGCGAGATCTGGGGGATCGAGCTTGATCCGGGCGGCGCCCAGGTTGTCGCGGAGTTGCGCCACATTGCGGATGCCGCAGAGCACGTGCGTGGCGCCCGCCTGGGCAGCCGTCCACGCGATGACCAACTGGGCAAAGGAGGCGTGGTACTTGTCCGCAAGGTCTCTCCAACCGGCGAGGAGATCGAGCACGCGCTTGCGATTGGGCAACAGGAACCACGTGTTCCAATCGGCGTTGCTCCGGAACTCCTCCGGCTTGAACACGCGGTCCATCCCCACTTTGCCAGTCAGCAGACCCTGTTCGAGTGACATGTAGGTCAAGGTGGCAATCGTGTTGGCCTGACAGAAGGGGAGGATGTCGCGTTCGGGGTCGCGGTAGAGCATGCTGTAGCGGAACTGGTCGCTGGCGATTGGACCGCAGGCGCAGTGCTCCTTGAGCTCATCGAGCGTGACGTTGCAGACGCCAATGGCTCGGATCTTGCCCTGATCCTTGAGTTTCAGCAGGCAGGCCATGGTGTCGGCAATCGGTGTCTTGTCCGGAGGACACGCGGGCCAATGGGTCTGATACAAATCAATGCAATCCACGCCGAGATTCCGCAGGCTGCGATCGATCTCGATCTGGATCGTGTCGGGACGCAGGCTCCGCCGCATGATCCGTCCAGCCATCTCGGTGAAGAACGATCCGCGCTCGTCGTCGGTCCACAAGCCGCACTTGGTGGCCACGACCACTCGATCGCGTCGGCCTTTGATGGCTTCGCCAACAACCTTCTCGCTCCGCCCCCAGCCATAGGCGGGAGCCGTGTCGATCAGATTGACCCCTTCGTCGATGGCCGCTTGAAGGGTGTAGATTGATTCGCGGTCGTCGGTGTCGCTGCCCCAAACCGTGCCGCCGCCCAAGACCCAAGTGCCGAACCCGACGACCGAGGCCTCGATCCCTGACTTACCGAGAGGACGATTCTCCATAATGATGACTCTGATGAGACGTTTCGCCCTGTCCTCTAACCAACCTTGCCTCCCGAGTCAAGCCAAGGGTCTCGACCGGTTTGCAGCTCGGTGCATCCGGTTGTTGTCGGTGTTCTGTCGCCCGGTGAGGGCACCGGGCCTACACCGGATAGAGACTCCCGGTGTAGGCCGCGTGCCCCCACGCGGCGCAAACTCCATTCCAACCGACAAACTCCAGATGCACTGTTTTCAGCTTTTCAGTCGTTGGATCCTGGGGAAATAGAGCCAGAGATGGCCGAGATCGTCGTCCTCGCCGAAAACGACCTGGCCGTCGCGTCCAACGACGGCATCGCCAAACAGATAGCCGTAACGCCGCCTCTCGAGCACCGACACCGCCACCCCCAGATCCGACACCGCCCGCGCCGCCGGATTGTAGCAAAACATCCTCGCCATCTCGCTCCCGCAAAAGCCAAACACCCGGCCATCGTGCGTGACCGCCATCGGACCGACCGGCGTCAGCGCCGTCCGGCCCAGGACAGGACTGAACCCCCGGTTTTCGTCCAGCGCAAACAGCCTGCCCTCACCGTCCGCCGTATAAAGCAGCCCGCTCTGATTGTCACGGGCCCAGGTCATCGGCGACGTGTCCCAGACACCCTCGGGCAACTTCAACGCGCCGCGTGTGATGGCACGCGACGCCGTGTCGTAACGCCAAAGATCACCCGGCCCGTCTTGTCCGAAGACCCCGCCTCTTGACCCAGCGGCAATGCGTCCGGCACCCGTCACCGGCCCCACGACCGCGATCGCCCCCGTGTCGACGTCCGCCGTGAAAAGCGCGCCGGTGGTGATGCCCACAAGCGAAGGGCCCCCATCGGACGCAATGGCGTGGACGATCCGTTCGCCGTTCACCGGACCGAGATCCCGCAGCGGCGTACGCGTGAATCCCCACTCTTGGATCAAATCAAAGGGCAATCTCTGCAACGCCCCCGTGATCACCCGCCCGCCGCCCGCGCCGTTGACGCAGGCGGTAAACCTGGTCTTGCCGCAGCAGACCGCCGCGCAATGGTCGGCGCCCGCCACCGTCCCCCGGTCGAAAACAATGCCCGTCACGCCATGAAAGATGCCGACAAACAGATGCGCCGCCCGTCCGCTGGTCCCGCCGTAGATCATCCCATCCCCGGACACAGCCAGGGCGGTGATATGGCCTTCGTCCGCGGGGATTGGGGTGCTGGCGCCCGGAAAACAGGTCGGGAAGGCCGCCATCGTCCCTTCCTTCATGAACGTTCCATGCACGATCTCGTCGACGACAGCCCGCGCCTCGGGCGAGTTCATGTCGTATCGCTTCCTCGGTTTCTCGCTCATAAGATCCCTCACCCCCAAATCCGGATCGGCAAATGCGCGTTCTTCTTCCGCCGCGACGCGGGCAGGTGCACCTGGAAAATGCCCACCGGTTTTGTGCCGACGACGCCAAAGAACAGGTTCCCGTTGTGATCGACCGCGCCCCGGGACACGTACTGGGCCGGGTCGGTCGGATGCTCGAGAATGGCCACTTCGGTGCGCTCAAGCGTCTTTGGGTCCAGCCGCCAGACCACCCCCTCCCGTGGATGCCCGCTCTCGAGCTTCGGCTGGTAAACCGGGTCGCGCCAGCGCGACGCCACATAGTACAACTGGCCGTCTCCCGCGAAGGCCAATCCGCCGCAGTGATCGGTGAATGTGTCCACGGGAATGCTCGGATCGCGGTCCTGCGTCACTGCACCCAAATCCTCGACCCGCGGCCACGGGCTTTCGTTGGGCCAGATCCGCATCAGGCGGGGATGGGCAATCCACGTCACCGCGAAGACGCTCTCGCCATCCGGCGCCGCCGCCACATCGTAGAACACGCTGTGCCAGCCGGTCTGGAATTGCGGGTTGTGCGGCAGCACGAAGGGCGAACGCTCCAGCCGGTCGGTCTCCGGATCGTAACGCACCAGACGCCCGTAGTCGTCGGTCGTCCAGACGCGATGCTTCCGATCGAGGAACAGGGTCTGGGCGTTGATCGACCCGATGCGGCCCGCGTCCCGTCGCGTGCGTTTGCGCGTGTCATAGATGATGAAATGATCCCGCGGATAGCTCAACGCATAGAGCAGATGGCGCTCCTCATCGTGCAGCAGGCAGCGGCAACCCTCCTTCGGGATCATCGTGTCCCACCACAACACCTCGTCCGTGCGCGTGTCGAATGCCAGCAGCGCGCTGCCGCGAAAACAGCGCTCCGGATCGTGCCACGAACGCCACGGGGAGTACGCCGGCTGGTCAATGGGCGGCCCCGACAGATGCGTCGCCATGTACAAAACCCCGTCCGCCATCGAGGGCGCAAAGCTGTAATGGATCTTGCACTGCGTCGCACGCCCCGAATCGCCCGGGTCCTCGACCATCTCGTCCAGAGCAAACAGGTAATCGAGCGTGTCCTTCTCCTCGTTGTAACGCGCCACTTTGACGACGCCGCCCGGAACACTCTCGGCGCACGCCGCCGCATAGATCCGACCGTCCGGGCCCGTCGACAGCGACCAGCAGGTGTCGGCGTCCGGATGGCCCGTGAACGGATACCACGAGTTGCGGTAACGCCGCGGCCCGCCGCCCCCGCCAGTTTGTTCGCCCGTCCCGGGCGTCCCCGCCATCGCGGGCAGGGCCAGCCACGTCCCCGCGGCCAACGCGCCGCCTTTCAGAAAGTCCCTTCGCTTCATTTTGCCTGCCATAACGCTCCTCCAGAGGGTGTCCGACCGACCCTGCCACCAACCTCGACCTCTGCCAAGGGCAATGCGCGGCCCGTTGCCGGCCTGGGCGGTCAACACGTCCGTGACGGCGGACGAAGTGCTCGCGTTGTTGCCGGGCCGGGTCGACAGCCGGGTCCAATTCGAACCCCCTCATGAATCACAACGGAACATGAAGGGAAACGCAGGAAGTCATCCGTCGTTCACGATCCGCCCCGATTCATGAGGCACTCTTCGTTGTGCTCTTCGTGTTCTCTGGGGCGCATGCCCGTCCCCGAACGGTGCAGGGCGGTGTCAGTGGGCCTAACCCGCATCTTCCCGCCCCAGACCTCCAAGTCAAGCTCATCGAATTTTCTCCTTTCCCGTCCGCTCCCAGGCGACAACATGCGGTCGCTCCGGCACGCAAGCCCCGCGGGACGAGACCGCCGTTCTTTGCGCAGGAGCCAGGACAACGCATGGATCCGAAACGAACGAAGGCCCTTGTGGCGCTGCTCACCGCGCTCGGCGCCGCCCACACCAGCGCCGGCCCCAACACCGACACGAGTCCGGGCGCAGCCGCCGCCAAACCGAATATCATCGTGATCATGGCGGATGACCTCGGCTATGGCGATGTGTCATGCTATGGCGCCACGGCGGTGCAGACGCCCGCCATCGACCGCCTGGCACTCGAAGGGGTGCGCTTCACCAGCGGCTATTGCTCCGCCTCGACCTGCACCCCCACCCGCTACTCCTTCCTGACAGGCACGAGGCACAACCAAAGCATCCACAACGGGATCGGACGCATCGGATTCTACACCGGCGGCATGAAGGCCCGACTTCGGGACGAAGATCTCGCCGATGCCTGGCTTCGGCAGGCCCAGCACTGGATCGAGCAGAACCGCAACCGCCCCTTCTTCCTGTTCTTCGCCTCGCACGACATCCATGTCCCGCGCATGCCGCACGAACGGTTCCAGGGCAAGACCAGCCTCGGCTACCGGGGCGACGCGATCGTCGAGCTCGACTGGTGTGTCGATGCACTGCTCATGGAGAAACTGACCTCTTGAAGCATTTCAAGGCCATCGCGGCAATGGCGCTCAACCGCGTCATAGGCCGAGACCATCACATTCCCTGGCATCTCCCGGACGATTTCCGCTGGTTCAAACGCCTCACCATGGGGCATGTGCTGGTGATGGGGCGCCGGACCTTCGAGTCGATCGGTCGACCCCTGCCCGGTCGCGAGACCATCGTTCTGAGCCGTTCCGGTTTCCAGGTCCCCGGCGTCCGAACGGTGTCCGACCTTGCATCGCTCGATCCGACCTCGGACCCGCGCGATTTCTTCATCTGCGGCGGCGCGGAGATCTACACTCAGACGCTGCCGCGGTGTTCGGATCTGTACCTGACTCTCGTGAAACGTGAGGTCGACGGCGACACGTTCTTCCCCCCGTTCGAAGATCGGTTCGACCTGGCGAAGATCCTCGAGACAAACCCCGAATTCGATATCCTCCACTACGTCAACCGCGCGCTCGCTTGAAGCAATGCGGCCGCTCGTCTCGATCAACGTGAGTCCGTGTCTCCCGGCTTCTCTAACCCGCATAGCACTCTTCCTGCGAAGTCTGACTGCCATGTGGACCGACGGGGTGTAAATATGCGGGTTAGACATCGCTCTATTCCCGTGCACGAAGAAGTCCCCGCAGCCGTTTGGTCGTCTGCTCCCGGTCAAGCCGGCTGGCCGAAACATCCAGCGTCAGCGCCTCCCACGCGTCCACATCGAGCGTGTCGTCCGGCAGCAGGCCGTTTTCGCTCAAAAAGACCAGGCACGTCGCCAGGGCCGTCCGCTTGGTGCCGTCCACGAAGGAATGGTTCCTGCAAAGGTAGAACAGATACGCCGCCGCGATCTCCACGGGATCGGCGAACAGCGGTCTGCCCGCTGTCGTGGCCTGGGGTGCGGCCACCGCCGACTCGAGCAACGCCTCGTCGCGCACAACCGCGGCCCCACCATGCGCGGCCAGCACCTCACGGTGGATCGCCTTCACCGCGTCCACGGTGGGATGGGCCAGCGGCCGTTTCATGACAATCGCCGGAACAACTCCGCGTTCTTCCTGATCAAGCGCTTCGCCGTGGCCGCCGCCTTGTCCGGCTGGATCACCGGACGCACTGGCGTCAGCACGATCGACCCGCCTCTATGCACGGTGACTGTCACCTGATCGCCCACCTTGAGCCGCGCCAGGTCCATCAGGGCGGAATCGAAGATCACCCCCTGCGAGTTGCCAATCTTCGCAATGGTCTTTGTCATGATGTTAAACTATGTTTTATGCCGGATCCCGTCAAGCCGGTCGCCCGGGCCGGTCCATCTGGTTGTTGTCGGTGTTCTGTCGCCCGGCGAGGGCGCCGGGCCTGCAAAGGATGGAGACTCCCGGTGTAGGCCGCGTGCCCCCACGCGGCGCAAGCTCGATTCCCACCGACAACCTCCAGATGCACTGGGGCCGGGTGATCATGCGGCAACCGCCTTGCCTTGATGTCAGTGCCCCGACTAGACTTCCGAGCGCATGGACGACCCGCTCACGATGAACCGCCTCTGCGCCGCACGCAGGCGTCGGGCCCTCCCCCTGGCCTGGCTCGTCTGCGCGTGCCTGCTGACCAACTGTCGCACGGTTCCGTCTTTGCCCCCGGCCGACTTGGAGTCCGGTTGGTCGCTGCGACATGGACAGGCGGTCTGGACTCGCTCCCGGACCGAGAGAGGCGTGGCGGGCGAGATCCTGCTGGCGACGCGCGCGGACCGCGACTGCTTCGTGCAATTCGCCAAACCGCCCTTCACGCTCGCGACGGCGCGCGCCGAGGCCGGTCTCTGGTCGGTCGAATCCGCCGCCTCGCGTCGGCGATCCAAAGGATGCGGTGTCGCGCCGCCGCGTGTTGTCTGGTTCGCGCTAGCCGAGGAAATCCGCGGACGGCCGGCTGGCCGCGGCTGGCGTTTTGAAGGGCGGACCGGGGCGGGCTGGCGTCTGACCAATGTCGCCACGGGCGAGGGGCTCGAAGGCTTTCTGGCGCCATGACGCGGATCCGCCGGCGTTGGGCTTGGGTGCTTGCGGGACTCCTGATCGTCGCGGGGCTCGCCCGCGTGCGACTGGACACTGAAGTGTTGAACCTCCTCCCCGAGTCCGTGCCGGCGGTGCGCGGATTGCGGCTCTATCAGAAACACTTCGCCAACTCCCGCGAACTGATCCTCACAATCCGCGCGCCCGGCGCCGACTCCGCCGAGACGGCGGCCCGGTTGCTTGGGGAGGCGCTGCGACGCGAAACCAACCTTGCCGACCGCGTCGTGTGGCAGCCGCCGTGGATCGAGCACCCGGAACAAATGGCGGAGTTCATCGCCTGCCTCTGGCTCAATCAACCTCCCGAAGGGATGGCTCGACTGACCGATCGCCTCGCGCCCGACCGCCTCGCCACGGTCGCCCTCGAAGCGCGCGATCGGCTGGCCACCTCGCTGTCGCCCACGGAAATCGCAAGACTCAGTTACGATCCCTTCGGATTCACACAACTGGCCGGAGCGGCCACGGATGACGCCTTCCTGAACACCTGGCAGGAGGGCTTCGCCTCCGCCGACGGCGCCTTCCGCGTCCTGTTTCTCGAGGCCATGTCCGAGTTCCGCAATTATCGCGAGTGCGCCCGCTGGCTTGCGGCGGTTCAGGAGGCCGCCAACCGGGTCATCCGGTCGCCGGACTGGCCGCCTGACACCATCGTCCGGTACACGGGCCCACCCGCATTCGTGGCGGAGATTTCGACACGCATGGCGAGTGACATGCGTCTGACCGTGCTGATTACGCTCGCGGTCATCGCGGCCCTCTTTTGGTGGGCGCACCGGAACTGGCGTCCGTTGTGCTGGCTCGTCGCGGCGCTGCTCCTGGTGATGACGGGGGCGCTCGCAGCCTGCGGTTTCGTGTTCGGCACGCTCAACGCCCTCAGCCTTGGCTTTGGAGCCATCCTGGCCGGCCTGGCGGCCGATTACGGTCTTGTCGTTTACGAACACGCCGCGGCGCGTCCGAACCTGAACCCCAGCGCACTGCGCCGGCTTCTGCTCCCGTCGCTGACCTGGGCGGCCCTGACGACGGCAACCGCCTTCCTGATGTTGAACTTCGCCGGCCTGCCCGGGCTCTCGCAACTCGGCACGCTCGTCGGCGCAGGCGTGCTGCTGACGCCGCCGATCATGCTCTTTCTCTTCCTGCCGGCAGCCAGGCGCGGCGTCGAGCGCCGCGCGTCCGGAATATCGGGATCGAGAGGCTCTCCGATCGATCGGCACTTGCCTTCTGGAGCCCATCCAGGCGCGGCTTTGCCAACCGGCCCGGATCAGGTTCAGCGCGGAGCCCGCGATCGGTCCGGGCCAGGACATACATCAGACCGCGCGCAGGCCTGTGAGATGTCACGGCCAGCCGGCAACCTCGCAGGCTGGCGCATCGCATCCTTTCTCGCGACCGCCATCGCGCTGGCCACGCTCCTGCGCTGCGGAATCCGGGTCGAGCGAGGGAACGTGGCGCTCGAACCGCGCAACCTTCACGCCAACGCGGCGCTGACCGAGCTGCGCCAAGAAATGAGCCGGTACGGCGAACCGCTGTTGCTCGTGGTGTCCGGGCAGGACGAGGCGGAGGTCGGGCGCACGCTGCGCAATCTCGAGACGCACTTCGAGCGTGTCCTGGATCGCGATGTGCCACTCGGCCCCCGGGTCGATCACGAGAAGACACCGCGCAGCGCCCACGCCGCGTCTCCTTCGCATGCGACGGAAGAACGCGTCCGGGCGGCGGGCAAGGCCGATGCTCGGGCACACGCCGTCGATTACTCCGTGAGGCTTCCCACGACGATCTGGCCGCGCCCGGATTGGCACGACATCAACCAAGCTGCCGCCATCGAGCTGGCGCGGCGGGCGCCAGCGATCCGCGGCGCCGCGCATCAGGCTGGATTCACGCCCGAAGCCACCGCACTTGCCGAACAAGTGCTGGCTGTCTGGAGCAACCGAGCGTCGTCCCGCACCGGCTCATGGCCCACAAACGAGACCTCCCGCTGGCTTCTCGAACGCGTCTCGGCCCGAAGCGCCGACGGTTGGCTGGCCCTGGGCGCTCTCGATCCGACATCCGATTCCCCCGCGCGGCGGGCCGCGGAACTGGATCCGGGCATGCCGGGCGTCTGGCTGACGGGGTGGCCGCTCTTGGGCGAGAGCCTGGTGTCCCACGTCGAGCGGCGCATGGCATGGGTGGCGCTGGGCATTGCCGCGGTGGTGACGCTCTGTCTCTGGCTCGCGTTCCGGCGCTGGACGGAGGTCGCAATCGGCCTCGGGGCGCTCGGCTTCACCGTGCTCGTGCTCCAGGCTGTGATGAGCGCGGCGGGAATCGCCTGGAACCTGATGAGCCTGGCGGCCGTGCCGCTCCTGCTCGGAGCCGCGGTGGACTACACGATTCACATCCAGATGGCCCTGCGGCGTCATCGTGGCGACCTCGGCGCCGTCCGGCGCATCACCGGACGCGCCCTGGCGCTGTGCGCCGCAACCACCATCGCCGGATTCGGCTCGAATGGCCTGTCGGGCAATCCAGGCCTGGCAAGCCTGGGCCTCATCTGTGCGCTGGGCGTCGCAACGGCCTGCATCACCGCGCTGTTTGTGGTGCCGGCATGGTGGATCTGCATCGGGCGGGACGAACAACAGGGGAGTGGCGACGGGGATTCGAACGGACCGAACCTGGATGCCGTCGGTCAGGCCGCGCTGGCACGCCCCTCGGCGACGTACGGGCCGCGGGTGTGGCGGCTTGGGCTCCGGGGCGTTCGCCTGCTGCCCCGCCCGGCCTGTTGGGCCATCGGTCGGCTGTGCGCAACGGCCTATGGCGCGTTCCGACCCAAGCGGCTCCGCGTCATCGAGGCGAATCTGCTGCCGATCCATCGAAGCGATCGAGTGGCGGCGCGAGTGGCAGCGCGGCGGTTGCTCGCCAATTTCTCCTCGAAGATCACCGACCTGCTGCGCCACGAAAGCGGCGCGTCAGAAGGAATCTCCCTTTCGCACTGGAGCGGCTACGAAATATTCCAGGCCGCTCTCGAGCGCCGCCAGGGTGTGTTGTTGGTCACGCCCCATCTCGGGAACTGGGAGATTGGCGGCTGGCTGCTCGCCCAAAGAGGCGTCCGACTCCTCGTTCTCACCCAGGCCGAACCCGGCCGCGGTTTCACCGAACTGCGCCAGCAGGCCAGGGCTCGATGGGGCGTCGAAACGCTCGTCATCGGCCAGGACGCCTTCGCGTTTGTCGAGGTCATCAAGCGCTTGCAGGACGGAGCCGTCGTCGCGCTCCTGGTCGATCGGCCGCCCCCACCGACCGCGGTCACGGTCGAGTTCTTCGGCCGCCCCTTCCAGGCCTCGATCGCCCCCGCGGAACTCGCCCGCGCCTCCGGGTGCGCTCTGGTGCCAGTATATGTGGTTGCCGACGGCGACGCCTACGCCGCCCACGTCCTGCCGGAAATCCTGTACGACCGTCGAGCGATCGGTGACCGCGAGGCGCGACGCCGGTTGGCGGAGCAGATCCTGCGTGTCTTCGAACCGGTCGTCCGGCAACATGCCGACCAGTGGTATCACTTCGTCCCGTTGTGGGGCGAGGGCGCCCCGAAAACAAGAAACCGGGAGATCGAATGAGGACATCGGAAAGCCGCTCGTTGTTTGGCGTGGTCCTGCTCGCCTTCCTCCTCGAGCCGGCAGTGCTCCGCGCAGCGGATACCAACGGAGTGATCGAGGCCTGGCTTGCCGCGCAGACCAACTTCACCACCTGGACGGCGGAATTCGTTCAGACGCGCCGGCTCAAGGCGCTCAACCAACCGCTGGTGTCCACCGGCCACGTCTGGTTCGCCAGGCCAAATCGCTTCCGCTGGGAATTGGGCGTCCCCGCCCAGACCATCGCGGTCCGAGACGACCAATTGCTCCAGGTGATCTATCCCCGCCTCAAACGGGTCGAGCACTACCCGCTCGATGCCGCCCAATCCGGCCCGATGAGCGAAGCGCTTGGCTTGTTGGACGCCGGTTTTCCACGGGATCGCGCTGATTTCGACGCCCGTTTCCGGGTGCGCTCTCTCGAGTCCGTCGATCAGGCCTGGCAGATCGAACTCGAGCCCTCGAACGCGTCCGCCCGGCGCGTGATGCCGACGCTCCGCGTGGTTCTGGCCGCCACGGACTTTTCGTTGCTGGCCACCGAAATGCAGTTTCTCGATGGGTCGCGAATGCGCAGCGATTATCGCGGCGCCGCGTTCAACCGCGATCTCCCGAACGACCTGTTCAGGCCCGCCATCCCGCCCGACTTTCTCATCTCCAAACCGCTCGCGCCATGACCCCCGCCCCCATCGATCTCGCCGCGGCCCTCCAATTGCTGCCGCACGGGCCCGAGTTTCGGTTTCTGGACCGCGTGTTGCGCCTCACGCCCGGCAAGGAGGCCGTGGCCGAGTACCGGGTGCGCGGCGACGAACCGTTTCTGCGGGGCCATTTCCCAGGGCAACCCCTCATGCCGGGAGTGCTCCTGATCGAGGCCGGCGCGCAGCTTGCCGGGATTGTGGCGCAGACCGATCCCGAGACCGGGCCGCTGGCGGACCTCAAGCTCACAGCCGTCCGCGCCGCAAAGATCACCGGCTCGGCCCGACCGGGAGAGACCATCGAGATCGCCGCGCGCGTCACAGGGCGGCTGGGACCTTTGATCCAAGGCGAAGTGGAAGTCACACTGACCGGAAGACCGCTGTTGAAAGCAACCCTGGCGTTGAGCGGCGTCAGCGCCGGCCTGCGCGACGCGATCACGCGCAACCGACCCGGGTAAACCGGGCCGGGCCTGCCTGGCGCGAGGGCCGCGCCGCAGTCCCGAGACCCGGAGCCCGGCCCCACAAGCTCACACAAATGCGCGGCGCCACTGGGCGCGGGCGATCTTGCCGCGGGCGTTGGTCAGGGACTCGTTCTGGATGCGCCAGAGCCGCGGCACCTGCCATGCCGGAAGGCGCTCGAGGAGGAACTGGCGCAGGGCGCCTTCCGTCACGCGCGCATCGCACACGACCACTGCCGCGATGGTCTCCTCGTGGGCATCGGGCTGCAACACCCCAAGCACAGCCGCTTCGCGCACCTCGGGGTGCCGTAGCAACTCGCGCTCGATCGATTCCGGCGCCACCTTGCGCCCCGCGACATGAATGACATCACCGGCACGGCCCGTGACATAGACCCGGCCGTTTCGAATGCTCCCCAGGTCGCAGGTGCGGAAGACTCCCCCTCGAAGCGCCGGGGCCGGTTCCGGCCAGTACCCCTCCGCCACATTGTGCCCGCGCACTTCAAGACAGCCGTCCTCGGCCACGGCCAGCGTCACGTTCTCGATCGGAGCGCCCGCGAGCGCAGCCTCCTGCCGCGGTGTGCTGGTGGCATCATAGGCGATCCCGCCGCACTCGGAAGATCCGTAGAAATTGTGAATCTTGATTCCTGTGGCCTCGTAGACGGCGGTTTCCAGCGCGATCGGCAGCGGCGCCCCGGCGGAGATGGCCAGCCGGGTATTGGACGGGATGGCCTTCGCCTCATGCCACACGCGCCACAGAGCAGGCACGCCGGGAAGTGTCAATCCGGCCTCGTCCCGCGCCGCCAGGCGGATCGCCTCGGGCAGGGCCGCCACGCCCAGGATCAGCGGAATCCCCTGGAGCAGGAGCGGGGTGACGAAGTTCGAAAACCCGTAGGAATGGGCCAAGGATATCACGGCGAGGTTCGGCCACTCGGGCCGCAAGCCCATCGTTCGAGTGAGATTCGCGGCATCGGCGGCCAGTTGCTTCGCCGTGAACGCAATCAGACGCGGGCGCCCCGTGGTCGCCGAGGTCGTCTTGACGTGGACGATTGGCGCGTCCGGCCACGGGACGTCGGGACGCGGTTGGTCGGGTTCGAGGGGGCAGACAACCTGGCCGGCCCGCCAGGCGCGAAGCACGCTGAGGATGAAGCCGGCCCCCGCGCCCTGGGGGAACGCGGCCGGACCGGGCTCGTTCGAGCCCCTCTCGGCGTGCGCCGCCAGTTCGGCAAAGGTCCAACGCACATCGGAAGCGAGGTCGCGCAACGCAAGCTCGTCCCGATGTTCGTCCGCCACTGTCCGCCAACGTTCGTAAAGCGCCATCATCTTCGAGGTCCATTGTCCGCCAGCCGCGCCCCGGAGCATCCCAAAACCGATCCTGGCGGGCAACCTCCCGAAGCGATGCCTCCGCAGAATCCTTGAACAAGCCGACAGATCGAGGCAAAAGAGGACTTGACCCGGTCGTCACGGGCTCGTGGCCTTGCACGGTCCACCCTGCCGATCCGATCCGAATGCCGCAACCGCTCATCATCGCACCGCCGCGCCGATTCGACTTCGAGCGCGACGCGTTTGCCTTCGCTAACGAACTGGTCTGCGCGTATGAGTTCGATCCCGGGCGCGGGCGTCCCAAACTCGTCGCGCGCCGGCCGCGGCCCGATTATGCCCTGCGCTGCTTCGTCATGGTGCGCGCAGCCCGGTCATTTTTCTTCCATGCCGATTTCCTGCCGGAGGAAACACAGGTCGCCCAATCCCATCTCCGGCGGCGCGTCCGGGAGGTCGTGTCCCGCAATCCGCGCGTGCCGTCCCCGCCGGAACGCCGAGTGACCTTTTCCGGCTTCGCGGGGTTGCGGGCGTTGAGCCACGCGCACGAGCCATTGCTCAAAGCCGAGTGCGGGGGCGCCTGGCGCTCGTACGTGCTGCGGAGCCACTGGCGGATGGTGCTCCCGATCTCGCGGGCGCACCAGCAACGGACCTGCGCCCGACTCGTCGAACGGCTCGCGCACGGCGCGCCCCCCATCGTCCATCTGGTCCGGTTCCCGCGGCTCACGATCAATCACGGCATGTTGCTGATGTCCGCCGAGGCGGGCCGGGGTGAGACGCGCTTTGCAGCCTACGACCCAAACGATCCCTCGCGCCCGGCCACACTCGCCTTTGACGAGGCGTCTGGGAGCTTCCGGCTGCCGGCCAACCGCTACTGGCCGGGGGGAACGCTCGACGTGCTCGAGATCTGCCGGAGTTGGTGGTTTTAGCGAGCCGCCACCTGACCGATCCAATCCTCGACAGCAATGATGCAGCGCCGGGTCAGGGGACCCGGCCCTGGAGTTTGGACATTCTTGATGCCTGTCGACGACGTCTAAGTCCTTCCGGGTCTCCAGAACGCCCCGCCAAAGAAGACCAGCCCGCAGAGATTGATGCCGGCAATGTAGCCGAGTTTGTAGCCTCGGCCGGTGTTCTCCGCCGCGTAGATGCTCACGTCGTGGCCCATCGCCAGGGCGGGCAGGGCCATCGGCATGCAGGCCCCGTGCGCCATGCCCCACGGGAACCCGAAGCGCGTGTTCGCCGGGTAGAGCCGCGGCCCCGCCCAGGCATAGATCCAGCCGAGCAACAGGCCGATCACGAACAGCCTGGCGGCGCCGAGCAGCCACCGGCCAGGTGCGCCCGGCGGAACCAGATTCGCAAATCGCGGCCGAGACATCTCAGACGGTCCGGGGCAGGCCGTGGCCAACCGGCGCGCTCGCCGGCTGCGACGCCTCCCGCCACCAGCGCAGCCAGCGTACGGTATCGGCAAAGGCGCGAATCCGGCTGGGGCGCGCCGATCGAATCACCGGCACAGGAACGAACTCGATGCGGAATCCCGCCCGGGCAAATGTCAGGATAGTCTCCGACTCGATTTCGAAATGATCGCACTCGATCCGGAGCTGTCTCCAGGCATCGAGGCGCAGCAGCCGGAATCCGCATTGGGAATCGGGCAGGGAGAAATCCGCCTGGCGGGAAAGCTGGCGGCTCATCCACCAGTTCGCCGTCCGACGGATCCACGGCATCCCCGCCGCGCCGGCGGTGCGGTCCCCGACGACCAGCGCCGCGCCGGTCCTGGCGGCCCGTTCGACGAATGCGGGGATGTCCTCGGGCAAGTGCTGGCCATCCCCATCGAGCGTCAGGGCCCACGCAAAACCCGCCGCACTCGCCCGCGCAAGGCCGGTCCGCAGCGCCGCGCCCTTGCCGAGGTTGTTTCGATGCCGTTCCACCACGGCTCCCGCATCAAGCGCAATCGAGCCGGTCGCATCCGTCGAACCGTCATCCACGACGATCACGTCCGGCACATGAACACGCACCCGCTCCACGATCGGGCCGATGGTGGCGGCCTCGTTCCAGCAGGGTATGACGACAACATGCGCGGCGGCAGAGTGCACAGCCACACGCTAGGTTCTTGTCGGCGGACTGTCGACAACATGTTGGCGGCTCCCGAGTCCGCACATTCGGGTGGGCTGTCCTAACCGACAATCCTGTTGCCTTCGTCGAAGCCTGTGAAATGGCCGAGTCAGCCAGTTTCTCTTTGCCAGCCGCCCGGCCCGCGAGTCTACTTCACACCCAATGTCCAGTCGCGTCCTGCTCATCAGCGCCAACTGCTACACCGAGCCGTATGCCGTGTTCCCGCTGGGATTGGCGCAGATCAACGCCGCCCTGCGCGCCGCCGGACACCAGACGCGCTGGGTGGATTGCCTGGCGGACGCCGACCCGATCGAGCGAATGATCGACGAGTTCCAACCGGACTTCGTGGGGGTCTCGCTGCGGAACATTGATGATGTTGCGTTCAAGAAGCGCGAGACGTTCTATGGCGCGCACTTTGACTTGTGCGCGCGCGTCCGTCGTCGCGGCGCCGCGCGCATCATCGTGGGCGGAAGCGGATACTCGCTCTTCCCGGAAAGCCTCCTCGAGCGCAGCGGGGCCGACTTCGGCATCCACGGCGAAGGCGAGGCCGGGCTGCTGGCGCTGCTCGCAGCCCTCGAAACCGGAATCGAGCACCGCGCCATTCCCGGCCTGGTCTATCGCGAAAACGGACGGATCCGCCGCAATCCGCAACAGCCCGATCGACTCGACCGCCCTGTTCTGACCGAGGATCGTCCGGAGCGATTGGTCGATTTCTACCTTTCGCGCAGTCTGATGCTCAACGTGCAAACCCAGCGCGGCTGCGCCCTCCATTGCTGCTACTGCGCCTACCCCCTGATCGAGGGGAATCGGCACCGCCGCCGCCCGCCCGAACTCGTCGCCGACGAATTGGCCCAGCTTGCGGCGCGCGGCGCGCGCTACGTCTTCGTGGTGGACTCGGTGTTCAACTCGTCGCCCACGCACGTCGTCGAGACGTGTGACGCCATCCTGCGACGCGGCGTCACCATCCAGTGGGGCTGTTTCCTCCGCCCGCAAGGGCTCACGGCCGAGCTGATGGCACTCATGGCCCGCGCCGGCCTGAAACACATCGAGTTCGGTTCCGACAGCTTTTCGGATCCGGTGCTCGAAGCCTACCACAAGAACCTCGGGTTTGAAGACATCCGGCACTCGGCCCAGCTCGCGTCGGACGCGAAGGTGGACCATTGCCATTTCCTGATTCTGGGCGGGCCGGGGGAGACGCGCGACACACTCGCCGAGACACTGGCCAATTCGCGCCGGCTGCCGCGCGCCGTGATGCTCCCCATCGTGGGCATGCGCGTCTATCCCGGCACCGCGCTGCACGCGCGCGCCCTGGCGGAAGGCGCCATCACCGCGGACACCGACCTGCTCGAGCCCTATCACTACATCGCCCCCGGACTGAGCGAGCACTGGATTCTCAACAGCCTTTCGGATTTCGTCAGAACCAACCCGAACTGGATCATCGGCGAACCGCCACCGTCGTTTCTCCACCTCGTCGAGCGCCTGCGCCGGCGCGGCGTGGTCGGTCCGCTCTGGACCTACTTCGACATGCTCCAGCGGCTGCCGGTCACCGGCAGCCCGCCGCCCGCGCGCGGTGGCTGACCAGGGAGCTCCCGGTCGCTCGATACCGTCCACGAATCTCCTTGCCAAGCCGCGGCCGATCGCGAGATTCCTGGCGCGTCAGACCATGAAACGACTATTCCTGTTCGGCGCCTTGATTCCCATCACCCTGACGGGTTGCGACACAATGGACTTCTCGCGGTACCAGGGTGAGCAACGGGCCTGGCCGACCGGCAACGCGTTTGCAGACGGCGTGTTCGCCGTGCCGGTCTACCACGGCTGGCCTGAAAAGCCTTACGCGGTGTTGGGCTGCATCCAGTTCGCAAACCCCAACATCGACTGGAACCGCGGAGACATTAAGATGGCGGCCCGCCAGGCCAAGGAAGCTGGGGGAGACGCGGTCGTTCTGATCCCGAAAGCAAGCGATGCATCCCCGACAGACGCCGCAGCACGCCAGGAACTCGGGATTGGCGGAACCCACACCACAGCCGTGGTGCTCAAGTGGAAGTGAAGCGCCAACCGTGCTCTTTCCTTCCCTGACTCGCACAGGCCCGCACCGGGTGGTTATCACCGGCGCCGGCATCGTCACCGCGCTCGGCCTCGGCTGGCGGGCCAACGCGGACGGCTTCCGGGTCGGACGCCGCGCCTTCCGTCCGGTGTCCCTTTTCGACGTCACCCGCCAGAGGGCCAGGGAAGCCGCCGAGGTGGATCTTCCGCACGCGCTTCCCGAGACTCGCCTGAGCGCCCGGACATCGCGGCGGCTGACCCGCGCCAGCCGGCAACTGCTCTGGGCGGCAGCCGAGGCCTGGCGACAGGCCGGTTGGGAGGCGGGAGGCAGTCTGCCGCTGGTGCTGGGCACAACCGGATGCGGAAGCGAATCCGGCGAGCAGTACTACCGTCTTGCGCTCGAGCCGACTCCGGTCCGCCGCGGCCAACCCACCCGGTCCCTTCGCCATCAAGGCCAGCGACAGGCCCTCGATGTCGCGGAGGCCTTCGGCTTCGAAGGCCCGGTCACGATGATCGCCAACGCCTGCGCGTCCGGATCGAACGCCCTCGGCCACGCCAGGGAACTCGTCCTCACCGGGCGCGCCGAGCGCGTCCTCGCCGGCGGCTACGATGCCCTGAGCCAGTTGGCCTTCGCCGGATTCGACTCGCTGCAGGCCCTCTCGACAACCCTCTGCCGCCCCTTCGATGCCCGGCGTGACGGACTCGGGCTCGGCGAAGGCGCCGCCGTTCTCACCCTCGAATCGCTCGACTCCGCCCGCCGCCGCGGCGCGGACATCCTCGGCGAGATCATCGGCTACGGCGCGGCCACCGATTGCCATCACCTCGCCCAACCCCACCCCGAAGGCCAAGCCGCGTTTCTGTCGATGCAGGAAGCCTGTGCCCGTGCGGGCGTTGCACCCGAATCGGTCGGCTACGTCAATGCCCACGGCACAGGCACGGTCCTGAACGACGCGTCCGAGGCTCTCGCCATCAATCGCTGGGCCGGCCTCCGGGCCCGGGATCTCCCGGTGAGCTCGACCAAGGGGTCCGTGGGCCATCTCCTGGGCGGTTCCGGCGCAGTCGAAGCCGTCGTCTGCCTCATGGTGCTGCGCGAGCAGTGGCTCCCGCCCGCACCATGCGTCGAGACCCCGGATCCCGCCTGCGCCTTCCCCCTGGTGCGTCAACCGCGCGACGCCCGCGTCGAAATCGCCCTGTCGAACTCGTTCGGGTTTGGCGGTGCCAACGCCACCCTGCTGTTCCGGAGGTGGCCATGACCCGCATCTTCGTGCGAGGCGCCGGAGCCGTCTCCCCCGCGGGCTGGGGTGTTGAACCGCTGCTCACTGCGTTGCGCGCCGGAGATCCGTTGCCTTCCGTTGAGTCCTGTAGCCGCGGACGTGAGTCCGCGCCATCTCGCGCCGCCGAACAGAGAGACCCGAACGATCACCGCCGACCGACGTTGGCGGCTGCGGCGTACCAGTCCACTCAGCAGTTTAAAGAGGACCAGGCCCTTCTGCATGAGCTGCGCGCGCCGTCGGGCAGCCGCCGCTTCGCGGCCCGGCTCGTCCCGACCCCGGTGCCGCGTCCAGCCTGGCTCGCGCACCCGCGTTTGCGGCGGGCCAGCGGCATTTCACAATTTGCATTGTCCGCCGCGCTCGAAGCCATCGAGTCCGCGCCGGGGACGGTCCTCGACGCGACACGGCTGGGAATCGTCACCGGCACTCACACCGCCTCGATCCGCTACTCGGAGCGGTTCTTCGGCGAGGTCCTCGATAACCCGGCGACCGCCAGCCCGATGCTCTTTCCGGAGACGGTGATGAACGCCCCCGCCAGCCACATGGCGGCTTTCCTGGGCTGCACTGGCCTTTGTTACAGCCTGGTTGCCGACCAAACGGCCTTCGTCCAGGCGTTGGTGGTCGGCTGCCAATGGCTCGTCGATGAGCGGGTGGACACCTGCCTGGTCGTCGGCATGGACGAGGCGGCGTGGCCACTGGCCGATGCGCTCGACCACTTCGCGCACGGCCTCCCCGTGAGCGAAGGGGCCGGGGCGCTCCTGCTCACGCGGCAGCCCGGCACCCCGCCCGCGGTCGAACTGAAATGCATCACCGACGCCCACCTCTATGCGGCGGCCGCAACCAAAGAGCCCGCCGCGCGCGCCATGCGCAGCCAGTTGCCCGCCGAAAGCCCCGGTGAACTGCTTGTGGATTCGCGCTCCGGCGCTCCCCGCCTCGACCGCGCGGAGACCCTCGCCTGGGCCGACTGGCGCGGCGCCAGGATCTCGCCCCGGCTCGCCCTCGGCGAGGGGCTCTGCGCGGCAACCGCCTGGCAGTTCGTCGCCGCTCGCGCCGCGCTGACATGCGGCTCGGCCCGCGCCGCGAACATCAGCGTCGTCGGCGCCAACCTGCAGTCAGTCGGCGCCCGGTTCGAGCTGGCTGAAGAGTGACAACACGCACCCTCCCGTGGCCCTAGCCCGACCGCCTGCGGTTTTCCGGTACATCTCTGATTGTTGTCGGTGTTCTGTCGCCCGGTGAGGGCACCGGGCCTACAACGGATGGAGATTGCCGGTGTCGGCCGCGTGCCCCCACGCGGCGCAACTCGATTCCCACCGACAACCTCCAGATGCACCGGCGGTTGTCTGGCTGCGGTTTCTGGCTTGTTGCAGGGCTGTCCATGCCACAGACTCGGCGCCTGAAACCGACGGCGGCACTTTCTCAATGGAACCAACAGACGCGCTCAAGGCTGAAGTCAAGCAACTGCTCGTTGCCAACCTCATGCTCCAGGTGACCGAGGACCAGATCGGCGACAATACCCCCCTCTTCGGCCCCGGCAGTCTCGGACTCGATTCCGTGGACGCTCTGCAGATCGTGGTCGCCCTCGACAAACAGTACGGCCTGAAACTCTCCGACCCGGCCGCCGCCAAACAAGCGCTCGAAAGCGTCTCCGCCATCGCAACCGCCGTCCGCAAACACCAGGAGGCCCAGACCGGTCCTCCGGCCGCGGGCACCGCCCCATCGTAACCCGGTTATTTCTTAGCGCCAGGAACCGTAACCGGGCCAGCCCGCATAGCAGACATCATGCGAAATCTGACCGCCTGTGCACTGACGGGGTGTCAGTATACGGGCTGAACACTGCGAGTCCGCCGCGCCGTACGGCGGCTGGACCCGGCGTTTTTTGGGCGTGCGCGGACCGGGTCAACCGTTAGAATCGACGCATGGAAACTCGCACTGCCTCGCCGTCGACCGATAGCCTGCGCACTCTGCCCGGAGACGATCTGCGCCAGATCATGTGGCGCTTTGCCGATCGCTATGATCTGCAGATGCTCGTCCAGTCGTCCCGCCAGGTGGCCCGCGGGCCCGTCGCCCGCCTCGTCGCAAACGGGGGGCGCAACGCCCATGACTGGACGCCCGAAAAAGCCGCCCTGCTGCCGGCCTTTGACGAAAGCGGCATCACCGCGGCCTTTCTCGATCCGGAACACGGCGGGTTCATCCAGGGCCCCAAGAATCTCGCGCTGGCCCTGATCGCGTTCGAGTTGTCGTGGGTCGACGCGGGGGCGGCGACGTGCAGTCTGGCCGGCAACCTGGGTCTCGCGCCGATTCACGAGCGCGGCACACCCGAGCAGCGCGCCCGCTACCTGGCCGGCGCAATGCCCGTGCAGCCCGGTAAAGACCGTCGCCAGGTCCGCGCCGCCTTTGCCCTGACCGAGCCTCTGCCATTCGTCGGGGTCGAGACCGGGATGCTGGCCGGGCGGGTGCGGGTCGCGGACTGGCCGGCGGGCCAGGAACCGGTTCTCCAGGTCGAGAAGCGGGGCCGGTTCATCACCAACATGGGATTCGCCAACGTGGTGACGGCCGCGGTCGACTCGGACGATCCCCGCATCAAGGGCAGTTGCCTGGTGATCCTCGAAGAAGGCGATCCGGGGACTTGGGACCGGGGCACGCCCACCAAGAAACTCGTCCACCAACTCTCCTCGACCACCGACCCCGTCTTCAGCCTGCGCGTGCCGGCAGACCGGATTGTGGGCGGGTACACGGTCAAGGATGGCGTCATCATCCCGAGCTACTCGCACAGCGAAGTGATCGAAGCCGTGTTCCGGCGCACCCGCGTGACTGTGGGGCTCATGACCGCCGCCAAACTGCTCTCCGCGATCGAGCCGATCATGGCTTACCAGCGGCGCCGGTTCCGCGGCGGTGAAGGCGCGCCGGGCACGCCGCGTTACGAACTCGGTCTTCAGCAGAAGCAGGATACCGTCCAGCGCCTTGTCGAGATCTGGGCCGCCGGCGAGGCCAGCGCCTCGCTCGGGTTCGCTGCCGCCCGGATCTTCGATGAAATCGATCCGCTCGAAAAACAACGCGACGCCTACCTCGCCGAGAAAAAGCTGACTGGACGCGCCGCGTTCAAAGCCCTCGCGGCGACGCACACCGACGCTCTCGAATACCTCGCCCTCTGCGGCCAGTCGGACGACCGGCGCGACAGCGCCCGCTTCGCCGCCCTGCGCGATCAGCCGCTGGTCCGGTTCGTCCTCCTCGATGCCCTGGCCAACGTCCTCTGCCCGGCCTGCAAGCTCTGGAACACCGGACACGGCGCCACCATGATGCGCGAGGCCGTCAGCCTCATGGGCGGCTACGGCGTCACGGAAGACTGCCCCGGTTTCCTGGGTCAGAAGTGGATGGATGCCCAGCTCGAAGCCACCTACGAGGGCCCCGAGGCCGTGCAGCGCCTCCAACTCTCGATCACCATGACCAATCCACTCTTCCTCGCCCAGTTCCGACAGTGGATCGCCGAGATGCGCCGGATCGCCTCGGACCGCCCCGGCACCGGGGCCTGCAGCCTGGCCACCGCCATGAGCCTCTGGCTCTGGACCCTCGAACACGTGCAGAAGGCGACCGATGCCGACGGCGACAAGCTCTATCACAAGACACGCCAGGGCGTGACGTTCCCACTGGCCGACGCCCTCTGCTGGCTGCTCGCCGCCCGCCAGTTCATCCTCGATGTCATCGAACTCGACACCCAGGGGGCCGCAAACCCGGCGCTCGCCGAAGGATTGCCGGGCTTCGTCCGCTTCTTCACCGACCTCTGCCACGTCCAAAGCGCACGCGCAGCCGGCGAGACCGGGCGCATCGCCGCCGAGATCGTGTTTGGCTACAACCGCCACCCGGCCTGGACAGCCGAGGCTTGCCACGCCTGCTACGGCGATGACGAACTCGCCTCGCTCGAAGCCATCATCCCCGGCATCCAAAGCTCCGCACGCGCCTGCTCCGACGTCACGGAGCCAGGCGACGCGCACCCACGCAAGGCCGGTCCCTGCGCCGCGGACGTCAGCCTCGAACCATTCCTGCGCCTGCGGGCCAAGCTCGACGGATGCCTCACCGGCTGTCGTCTCGCCAAAGACCGCGCCGCCGAAGCCCTGACCCAAACCATGATCCCCGAAGCGCTTGACTATCCGATCTGATCTGATGAGGACGCGCGTGATGTTGTTGGCCGGCTGCCTCCTGGCCGCCGGAGGTGTCGTCAATGCCCAGGACCCGATCGACCTCGGCACCCGGCGCGAGTTGATGGTCGACCGGTTCCTGATCGACCGGCTCGACGGCCTCGAACTGCGGCTGCATCACCCGGTGCCCGCCGGGGCCGCCCTCCGCCTGGACCAGCCGTGGGAAGGCATCGTCAGCGCCTATGTCACGGTGATCCAGGACACAAACCGCTATCTCATGTACTACCGCGGACGCCCCTCGCCCACCGGCGGCGACGGCGCGCCCGAGAGCCGCGAAGTCGCCTGCTGCGCCGAAAGCCCGGATGGCATCCACTGGACACGGCCCAGCCTCGGCCTCCACGAGGTCGCCGGCACGCGCCAGAACAACGTGGTCCTGGTCGAGCCCAAGAGCGTCACGCATAACTTCGCGCCGTTCCTCGACACCCGTCCCGGCGTGCCGGCGGCCGAACGCTTCAAAGCGCTGGGCGGCACCGGTGCCGACGGTTTGTTCGGATTCGTTTCCCCGGACGGCGTGCATTGGAGCAAGGCGTCCGAGCGCGCCCTGATCACCGAAGGCGCTTTCGACTCGCAGAACATCGGCTTCTGGTCGTCGAGCGAACAGTGTTACCTCTGCTACTTCCGCACCTTCAGAAACGGCGTCCGCTGGGTGACGCGCACCACATCGCCCGACTTCCTCAATTGGACCAAGCCCGAGGACATGTCCTTTGGCGGAGCGCCGCCCGAGCACATCTACATCAACCAGACCCAGCCGTACTTCCGGGCGCCGCACATCCACATCGCCACCGCGGCGCGATTCAATCCGGGGCGCCGCGCCCTCACCGACGCGCAGGTCAAGGCGCTCGAACTGGAAAACCCACGCAATTACGACGGCCTCAAGAACGACGATTCCGACGCCGTCCTGCTCACCAGCCGCGGCGGCACGCACTACGACCGGACCTTCCTCGAAAGCTTTATCCGGCCCGGACCTGATCCGCGCAATTGGGTCGCGCGCGCGAATTACCCCGCCTTGGGCGTGGTCCCGACCGGTCCCCTCGAGATGTCTCTCTACGTCGTCCGCCACTACGGGCAACCGTCCATCTTCATCGAACGCCTCGCGCTGCGGCCCGACGGGTTCGCCTCCGCCCATGCTTCTTACCAGGGCGGCGCGCTGACCACCAAGCCGCTGCGGTTCTCCGGATGCGAACTCGAAGTCAACCTGTCAACCGGCGCAGCCGGCTTTCTCCGCGTGGAAATCCAGGATCCCGAGGGCAATCCGCTGCCCGGATTCGCGCTGAATGACTGCCCCGAGATCATCGGCGATCAGATCGATCGGATCGTGAAGTGGACGCGCGGCGGCGATCTCAGCGCGCTCGCCGGACATCCTGTTCGCCTCAAGTTCGTGTTGAAGGACGCCGATCTCTATGCGTTCCGGTTTCGTCCAGCACAGCCGTTCCAATAAACGGCCCCGCAACACGGAGGTCTGTCAGAACTGACCGAGATTGACCAGTTCCATGGTCTCGTCACCCATGGCCACTCCATAGACCTTCTGGCGGTTCAGAAAGGCAATCACAGACGGCTCGATTGTCACGCTGGCCACCACAGGCACAAGTTCATGCCGTGCATACTCGGGCATGAACTCTGGAATGGAACGGACCTTTTCGACGAATTCACGGATCTTGTCCGGATTCAACCGCCGCTTCGCCTCGACAATCATCAAATGGTCCCGACCCGCCGCCAACAGGTCGATTTCCATCATCCGGCCCGCGTCTGCAGGATGAACCTGTCGGAACCGCTGGGCGAGTCTGACGACCGGGTCGCCGGCGAAGATTTCCGAGGCAATGCGACGGGCGTTGGGAGCCACCATGTCCTCGACCAGCGTGCCCATGCTGTCGGATAGCTCGGCCAATCGCTTGTTGAAGTCCTTACGGTCCTTCTCGGCCTGTTGCCGATCCTTCTCGGCCCGTTGCCGGTCCTTGTCGGCCTGCTGCCGGTCCTTGTCGGCCTGTTGCCGCTCCTTGTCGGCCTGTTGCTGCATCTTCAGCAGCAGAGCATCGGTCCGTTGGTTGCTAGCGCGGATTTCGGCGGTACTGGCGCGTATGTCAGCCAGTGCTTCTTCAGTCCGTTCCATGAAGGAAGCAAAGACGGCTTCCAATCGGTCCACACGTTCAACAGTCCCCGCCATAATTTCACATTCTATGATTGACCGACTGCTCTGTCAACGTGCCGTCCCGGACGCGGTCGGGTCTCTCTCATATCTTCAGCGCACCCAGGGCGCCTGGCGCAAGGCCTCGGTCTTCTTGTCGATCTGAAAGAGCCGGCGGGCATTGCCCCTGAGAATGGGCTCGACCAGGTCGAGCGCCTCGGCCAGAGACAGCCAGCCTTCGCTGACCAGCTCCCACAAGGCACGCGCGAGGCCGCGCCGCGCCAGAACGGCGTGTCCGAGCACCGGCTCGACGGGGATGTAATCGCCCCCAAATGGCAGCAGCTTGTTGGCCGGCGCAGTTACAAGGTGTTTCTTGACGTAGTCCTTCGCGGCGATGGGGTTGATGATCCATGCCCAGCACATGTCGACCCAGGCATTGGACCAATGCTTGGCCACGGCGAGCAGATCTTCGTAAAACGGATAGCAAATATGCATGAAGACAAACTGCGTGTCGCGGGAGAGCCGGCACAATTCGCCGGCCGACGCCGCGTTCCGCGCCAAGCGCTCGAGTGGCATCGAGTTCTGCCCGGCATAGTAGCCGGTGTGCAGTTTCACCGGCACACCGTGCCGCGTCGCCTGGTCCACCGCGTACCAGAACAGGTGGTCCTGCATGAGCTTGCGCTCCTCGGAACTGACCGGTTCCTTGTCGAGCACGCGCTTGAAGACCGGGGCGGCCTGCTCCGGCGGCACGCGCGCGTAATCGATGTCGCGGCTGTAGGCATTCTGCGACTTCACCGCCACCGCGTACTTGGCGTAGCGGTCAAACCACCAGTCGATGACCCTGTGCCAGTCGGACAACGCTTTCACCTCGATTCCCGTTGGTCGCCCGTATTCATCGAGACTGGGGCCGGCAAACATCCCCACGATGCTCAAGTCCTGCATCAGCAAGGTCGGAGAAACCGATTCCTTGAATGGCGCTCCGGTAATGCAGTTGACCTGGCACGACTCGATGTTCGCGCGGTCGCGGAGAATGCGCTCGTAAAAACCGGCGCACCGCGTCTTCTCGTACTCGGCCTGAACTCTCCCGACGGTCGCCGCGGAGAGGTCGTCCACCCCGTACAATTCGCGCATCGCGATGCGAACGGCCTGGGCGTAACCGGTGTGCTTGACCAGCGGCCAGTACGGCGCAAGGAGCGTCCACTTGGCGTCCGGACCAACCTCCGCCGAGAGAAACCGGTCCAGCTCCGACCTCGGCATGCCGGCCGTGAGCAGGTCCGAATCGAGGTAATGACTCAATAACAACGCCCAGTCGTCACATCGTATTCCGGATTGTCCGGCGCCCCGCAATCGTTCCGGTTCGTCAACCAGGTGTTCGTGGGTGTCAATGACCGGTGTCTGATTCACACGCTCGGCAATGAGCTGGCGGGCGTTGCCGGAGCGGGCAGTGGATCGGCGAGCAGGCACGGGCTGATCCGCGTCCGCGGCACGCGCGGCGGCGACGCCAGCCAGCGCCGCGCCGGCAGCGCTCAATCGGGTGATGGCGGCGCGGCGGGAGAGGAACATGCGTGGCTTCATAGTGCCTCGCAGCATGAACCTCGGCCACCCCCCACGCAAGCCCGCCGCCGGTGCATCTGGTTGTTGTCGGTGTTCTGTCGCCCGGTGAGGCCACCGGGTCTACAACGGATTGAAATTGCCGGAGGGGCGACGTCCTCGTCGCCCGCCAAACAGGGTCTGCAACTCTCATCGCCGGGGACGAGGACGTCCCCACTCCAACGCCTTCGTGGGCGCGAGCAGAGCACACCAGGCTGTGTGCCCACACGCAGCGCATACTCGATTCCCACCGACAACGTTCAAATACACTGACGATCTCCGATCTCCCATCTCCCATCTCCCATCTCCCACACACTGGCCCGCCGCCGCCTTTCGCCTTGGCACTGCGCCCAGGCGCCGTTTAAATCGCATCCGCCTTTGCTGCCATGAACGTCAATCTCGCCTATGGTCAGGGAAACCTGACAGTGGATCTGCCGGACAGCCGCACCACTGTGATCACACCGGCCCATCGCCCGGGCCTCCCCGACGAGCGTGCCGCCGTGCGGGGTGCGCTGCGCCAACCGGTCGGATGCCTGCCGCTCCGCCAGTGGCTCCGCCCCTCGGCCCGGGTCTGTGTCGTGTTCACGGACATGACGCGCGCCACGCCGAACGACCGGCTGATCCCGTGGCTGCTCGAAGAGCTGGACGGCGTCCCGCGCGACCAGATCACGCTGTTGAACGCCACGGGCACGCACCGGCCCAACACGCCCGAGGAGCTCGAACGCATGCTCGGCTCCGCGGTGATGCGAAACTACCGCGTCGTCAATCACGAGTGCGAAAACACCGCCATGCTGGTCCAACGCGGCAAGACCCGCGACGGCACGCCGGCCCTGCTCAACCGCCACCTCGTCGAGGCGGACGTGCGAATCGTCACCGGCTTCATCGAGCCCCATTTCTTCGCCGGATTCAGCGGCGGGCCCAAGGGCATCATGCCCGGGGTCGCGGGTCTGCCGACCGTCATGAGCAATCACGGCGCCAGGAACATCGGCGATCCCAAGGCCACCTTCGGCATCACGGAAGGCAATCCCCTCTGGGACGACATTCGCCGCATCGCGCTCCGGGCCGGCCCGAGCTTCCTCCTGAACGTCGCGCTCAATGAGCAGCGCCAGATCACCGGCGTGTTCGCCGGCGATCTCATCGCCGCGCATCAGCTCGGCTGCGAATTCGTCCGCCAATCCGCCATGCAGCCCGTCGAGGCCCCGTTCGACATCGTCGTCACCACCAACAGCGGCTACCCGCTCGACCTCAACCTCTATCAGGGCGTCAAAGGCCTCAGCGCCGGGGCCCGGATTGTGAAGACGGGCGGCACTCTCATCCTGGCCTGCGAATGCCGCGAGGGCATCCCCTCGAACAGCCCCCTGGACCGCCTCCTGCGCAGCGCATCGAGTCCCGAGGCGATCCTGACCATGCTCGCGACGCCCGGGTTCGTGCGCCCCGAACAGTGGCAGGCCCAGATCCAGGCCCTGATCCAGCGCCGGGCATCGGTCCTCCTTTACAGCTCGCTCTCCGACGAACTCACACGGGCCGCCTTCTTCACCCCGTGCCGCGACATCGGGGCGACTGTGGCCCAAAAACTCGCCGAACTCGGCCCGGCCGCCCAGGTCGCCGTCCTGCCCCAGGGACCGCTGACGATTCCTTACGTTGCCTAAGCTTGTCACGACGCCCGGCTTTCGACTAAGAACACACCCATGAACCGCCGCACATTCCTCCAAACCGCCGGTCTCGGCGCCGCCGGTCTCATGTTCGCACCCCGCAGCATTTACGCCGAGGAGTTCGCCGACCTCAAGAAGCGCGTGGGCCTCATCGGCACCGGCTGGTACGGCAAGTGCGATCTGCTGCGCCTCATCCAGGTCGCGCCGGTCGAAGTGGTGTCGCTGTGCGACGTGGACAAACGGATGGTGGCGGAGGCGGCGGAGATCGTGGCCGGGCGCCAGAAATCCGGGCGCAAGCCCCGCACCTACGGCGACTACCGGGAAATGCTCGAGGAGAAGGATCTCGACATCGTGCTCGTCGGGACGCCCGACCATTGGCACGCCCTGGCCAGCGTCGCCGCCATGAACGCCGGCGCCGATGTCTGGGTGCAGAAGCCGATCAGCGTCGACGTCATCGAAGGCCAGGCCATGCTCGCCACCGCCCGCAGACTCAATCGAGTTGTCCAGGTCGGCACCCAGCGGCGCAGCACGCCCCACCTCATCGAAGCCCGCGACCGCGTCCTCCGCGAAGGCCTGCTGGGCAAGATCAGCCACGTCGATATCTGCTGCTACTGGCACATGCGAGCCCGCGGCAACCCGCCCGACATCGCGCCCCCCGAGCATCTGGACTACGAACTGTGGACCGGCCCGGCCCCGATGCGCCCGTTCTGTCAATGGACCCATCCGCGCGGCTGGCGCGCCTTCATGGAATACGGCAACGGCATCGTCGGCGACATGTGCATCCACATGTACGATATGGTGCGTTGGATGCTCGATCTGGGCTGGCCGCAGCGAATCAGTTCCTCCGGCGGCATCCTCGTGGATAAGGCCAGCAAGGCCAACATCTCCGATACCCAGACCGCGATCTTCGACCACGGCGACCTCCAGGTCGTCTGGACCCATCGCACCTGGGGCGACGCCGTCGACCCCAAGTACCCCTGGAGCGCCACATTCTACGGAGAGAAAGGCACCCTCAAGACCAGCGTCTTCAGCTACGACTTCTTCCCCCGAGGCCAGGACAAAGCCGCCGCCCACGGCGAGCCGCTCTACGAATACGACAAGTATCCCGAAGACCAGACCGAGAAGGACCTCGAAAAACATTGCGCCTCAGCCATCCGCTGGCACATGCGGGACTTTCTCGCCGCGATTGTCTCGCGCGGGCGCCCCGTGGCTGACATCGAGCAGGGGTACATATCGAGCGCTTCGAGCATTATGGCCAACCTCTCGACCCAACTGGGCCGATCCCTCGCATGGGATCCCGCCCTCGGACACGTGGCCGGCGATCCCGAGGCCAACCGCCTCCTGCGGCGCCCGTACCGCGCCCCGTGGGTCCATCCGGAAGTTGCGATTTGAAATTTCAAATTTCAAATTTCAGAGTCGAGCGTTGGAAGTTGGAACCTGAGCACCCTCTGTTTCCCAACGTTCAACCTATCCCCTGCCGATCGATCCCTGTTTTCGCATGAGATGTTCTCCCATTCGCGTCGCGGTCACCGGCGCCGCCGGTCAGATCGGATACGCCCTCGTGTTCCGTATTGCGTCTGGTGCCCTCTTCGGTCCCGAACAACCGGTCATCCTCCATTTGATTGAGATCGAGCCTGCCCTGGGCACCCTCGAAGGCGTGGTCATGGAACTGGACGACTGCGCCTTTCCCCTGCTCAAAGGCGTGGTCCCCACCGCGGATCTCAACCGCGGCTTCCGGGACGTCGATTGGGCCTTGCTGGTCGGCAGCGTCCCGCGCAAGCAAGGCATGGAACGTAAGGATCTGCTCGGCATCAACGGACGGATCTTCGTCGGCCAGGGCCAGGCCATCCAGAACAATGCCGCCTCCGACGTCCGCGTCCTTGTGGTCGGCAACCCCTGCAACACCAATTGCCTCATCTGCATGCGCAATGCCCCGGACGTGCCGCCCAGCCGCTTCTTCGCCATGACCCGCCTCGACGAGAACCGTGCGAAGTCGCAACTGGCACGAAAAGCCGGCGCCGATGTCACCGCCGTCACCAACATGACGATCTGGGGCAACCACTCCGCGACCCAGTACCCGGACTTCCAAAACGCCCGGATCGGCGGCCGCCCGGCCGCCCAGGTGATCGCGGACGATGCCTGGCTGAAAGGGGAGTTCATCGCCCGGGTCCAACAGCGCGGCGCCTCGATCATCAAGGCCCGCGGCGCATCGAGCGCCGCCAGCGCCGCAAACGCCGCCATCGACACAGTCCGCTCCCTGCTCGAACCGACACCACCCGGAGAATGGCACAGCGTCTGCGTCTGCTCCGACGGCAGCTACGGCGTCGAGTCCGGCCTGATCACTTCCTTCCCGGTCCGCGCCCGGGGCGGGAACTGGGAAGTCGTCCCGGGCGTGTCCCTCGACGAATTCGGCCGCTCGAAGCTCGACGCCACGATCCGCGAGCTCGAGGAGGAACGCGCGATGGTCGCCGACCTGTTGCCGCGGCGAACAGACAATGGGGTCGCATCTAAGTAGTTGATTCTGGTGAAGGGCGTAGGGTTTTTCAGCAGGGATTGTGAAGGGAACGCGGGTTTCATCGCCTCTTGGTTACGGTAACGTCTAACGGGGGCGTTGTCAGGATGACTTCGGTTGGTTTTCG
>JAKLFY010000037.1 GCA_022710935.1 Verrucomicrobiota bacterium | reverse complement strand
AAGGTCCCACAACACTACCGAGCCGTCGGATGCCGCCGTCGCCAGATACTTGTCGTCGAAGCGGAACGCGAGGGCATGGATGCGCCCGTCGTGCGCGGGATGCCACACCGGCTTCTCTTCGCCGGGCATCTTGACCTCCGGCGGGTCCTGCGGTTGGCCGAGTTGGATGATCGTGCCTACGGTCTTCATTCCTGTCACAGACAAGCCCGACCAATCGCCCAACCGCCTGTCCAGATGCAGGCGTTCGTCGAGGAGACAGGCCTCGCCATCGGCGTACGCGACGGCCACCCAACGACCGGACGGACTCGGAAGGACCTGGACGAGCGGGCTGTTCCGTCGGTAGTTCGACGGCAATTCGCGACCGGAGAGCGTGTCCCAGATTTGGATCTCGCTCTGCGCGCTGCGCGTCTTGAATTCGAGATCACCGGCGTCTGACCAGGAGAAGGAGTATGCGTCGCGACTGCTCGCGGTGAACACATGCCGGCCATCGCGGCTGAACCACGCGCGACACAGCGGCAACGGATGGACCAGTGGCGGTGAAACCACCTTCCCAGACGCCGCCTCCCAGACGCGCGCCGTGCGGTCCTCGCAGATCGTCACCACATAACGTCCGTCCCGGCTGAACTCCGCGTCCCGCACCGGCGCGGCATGGCGCAGGGCGGCTCCCACCGGCTGGTCGTTGGCCAAATCCCAGAGGCGCGCCAGGCCGTCCTGGGCGGCGGTCAACACCCACTGGCCGTCCGGGCTGAAACTCGCCCGGTTGACGGGGCCGGCATGAGACCACAGCCGCACCAAGCGGGGCGCGTACGACAGGATGACTCCGAGGCGCAGGCGGTTCGCGGCCTCGGCGGCATCATTGGGGCCGGCGAGGCGGAGGGCGTCATTGAACCAGAGCGCAGCCCCCAGCCAATCGCCGCGATCCATCAGTTGCATGCCCTGGGCGGTGTTCAGTCGCGCGAGCCGCTGCTGGCTCTCCTCGGCAGTAGCCTCGGCAATCGTCCGTTGCACCGCCTCGGCTCGCTGGGCGTCAGCCGCGTCCGCCAGGGCTTGGCGTTCCGCCTCGAACCGCGCCACCACCTCCCGGCTGTCCATGCCCGGCTTGATGATCTTGAGCGCCACGCGTCGGCGTACCGGTTCCTCCTGCTCCGCCATCCAGACCACCCCAAAGCCGCCCTCACCGATTGGCTCGAGCAGTCTGTAGCGCCCGATCCGGCTCCCGGCCTGTTCCGGCATCGGAACTCCTGCCGCCTCGCGGACTTCCCGCAGGACTTCCGTCACTCCGGCGGCCGGCGAATCAAGAAACGTGCCGGCCCGCCCGGCGGCGGCCAACAGCCGCTCGACCTCCTCGCGGAGCTCCGGATTGCCCGCACAGATCCGGTCCAGATAGGCCAACCGCGCATCGGGATCAGTCAGTGCCGACGCGGCGGCGAAGAGCTCCTCGGTTGATCGCGACGGCTTCATGGCAGCTTCCTGATGCTCTGTAACGCGCAACTCCGCGGCGAAACGGATCACCGCGAGATGAACTGCCCGAGCGTGGAGGCACGGCGCCGGCGGCCAGACACCGGGACCCGGGCCGCTCAGGGGGCCAAATCGTGCTCGAGTTCACAAGGAAGCCACGCCCGGGCATAGGCCCAGTGGCGTTTGGCCGTCGGCTCCGAGATTTCCGGCACCTCAGCCGCTTCGGCCAGAGTCAGCCCGACGAAGCAAGGCAATGGGGTCGCATCTAAATAGTTGACATGTCGCTCCTGAGCTTCCCCGCCAAGCGCTGGCGCTCCGGGTCAGCGTCCGACCTCCGCGCAAAACGCTTCACGGTCGGAATGGCTCTCCACCTGGTCACACGAATGGCCGAGCTGGATCCTGGCAGACCGGTGACGGGAATTCGGCGAACAAGTCGCTCCGCCCAACAGCCGCCCGCCCTCGCCGTTTCCAGCGTCGCTGGAGATTCAGACGTCCAATTCGCTGCGTGCGCCTTCCTCCAGCAGTTGTGGGTGAGCTGATCGTTCGGCAAAGACGCGATGAGTCGCAGCTATCACGTCACCAAGCGCGCTGCGGTCCGTGCGTTCAATTTGGACGGCGATACGGACTTGACCGCTGAGGCGTCGGACAGAGCGGGCACCAAACGTCGAGAGCGAGTGCAGCATAGTCGCGAGGCTTAGCCCGCGTACGGCGCCTACGGCGAGGGGCCCAAGCCCGTTCTCCTGGGTTCGGTGGCGGCGGATCGCCCGGCGGACTGGGAGCGCATTGGGGAACATCTCTGGGCCACACCACCTTCGGAGACACAGAGCAGTCAGGTCAGCCCACTCTCCGTGGACGTCGGCAACATCCTCTTCGACCACGGACGGTCCACCGGGGTCAAGATGTGGGCCGAAGCCGACCTGCACCGGGACGGCGATTACTACTATGATGCCCGCACCAAACCGGTGAAACTCCGCTCGGACGACAACCCGGCCACCCAGTCTCGCAGCATCGAATTGGCATTGCGCAAGCAGATCATCGACCAAAGCGGGCGCGCGTACGTGGAGAGAACCTCGTCTACCGCCGCAATGTGATCTGGAACAGCGAATACTCGTTCGAATACTGGAACCATGGCTCCGGCAGTGTAACGCGCAATATCGTGTTCGAGCACAACACCTGCGTCGACGCCGGCTGCGGCTGCGGCCATGAGCAACGCCCCGATCCGAACGGCCGCCACCTGATGTTCTACGACAACTCCGCCGCCACCACGAACTTCGTGATTGCAGGCAACATCTTCTCCAACGCAACCGATTCCCTGTTGCGCCTGCACGGACGCGACTGGACGAGCGCGCTGGTGATGGACCGCAATTGCTGGCACCCGGCCCGCGGCCCGATGCTGCTCTGGGGCCAGCGGCGTGTCGGCGCGGACGACTTCGCCGCCTTCATGCACGCACGCGGGTTTGATCGCCAATCCCTGTTGGCCGACCCCCAGTTTCTCGACCCAGACCATCGCGACTACCGATTGAGTCCGGACAGCCCGGCCGGGGCTCTGACCAGCCAGGGGGCGTTTGCGGGAGCGTTATCCGACTGACCAGACCGATCATGAGAAAGAAGGCGAACCCTGGAACAACCGTGTCACCCAGACGGTTCCCCGTGGTGGTCGGCATCCGACTCGTTCTTTCAGCAGAGGCGCTTTCGCCTCATCCGCGAATTGGGACGCCGCCATGACCGTCATCCGGATCTCGATTTGTTGGACATTGACTTGGCGGAACTCCGGGGCGAATGGCACATGAGCGGGACGCAAGTGGCGGGCACCAACCGACCGACCCCTCTGCAACTCGCTGGCCTGCATGCTGACTTCTCTTGTGAACTCCGGCTTCGCGGTGGCAAAAAGTGGTGAGAAATGCAGGCTCGGCGTGCGACGAGTGATCCCGAAGATCGCACGTTGACCTGTCCGAAACCGTTCCGGCATTTCGAAGTTCTCGAAGGCGCCCTCAACCGTTGGATGTGGTCGAGGTGCTCAGGAGCGAGCCTGTGGATCCAAGGCTATGATCCGTGACGCGCTACTGGCGCAGGGCGGTCAGCAGGCGAACGGCTGCCTCGACCAATGCCTCCCCGGACCCGGCGGCGCACCGGGCGCTCTCGGGTTCGTAGTTGCCCTCGGCGTAGCTGCGGCGGTCGGGAATGTAACCGATGTTCTCGTTGGCCAACTCGACCACGTAGGTGTGGGGGAACGGAGACCGTTTCTTGATGGCCAACCCCAACTCGACAAACACCTCGCCCGGCAGGCTGACCCAGGCCACGTCGGCGCCCAGCGCCACGGCCTGCACCTCGACCCGGTAAGGCCGGCCCGCCCGTTCGGCAATGTCCAGCACGCGATAGGCCCGCACCTGTTTCATGAAATTGGCGCCCTGATCGTCCTTGGTGACAGCCAATGTCTGACGGGCCTCCTCGACCTGGGCGGGCGTCACCTCCGGCAACGCGAGTTCCACCGTCTCGGATCGCACCCGCAGCGGCCCGGCCGCGACCGGCTCAAGCTGCTTGTAGGCGCCAAAGACCGCCGCGCCCAGCACCGTCCCGATCCGATACGGCTCGATCGGTGTGCCTTGCGGCCAGGCCCAGCCAAAGTCCAAATGATTGAGATTGCCGCATGTGCCGAGTGTCACCAGGCTGAGATGATTCGTGCCGTGGTAGCCCGCCAGCACCCGGCTCAAGGCCCCCGGCCAATCGGATCCGAGCTTGCTGCCGCCTGTGGTGTCGGCGTGCATGGCGAAGTTGACGCACGTCGCGATGGCCTGGGCCGGACCGGTTGCGCCGGATCTCTCGACGTAGAGTATCCCCACCTCGTCGTCGCTCGGGCCGGCAGGCCTGACAATATTCAGGTTCAGCTTGCCGGGATTCCAGCCCACCGTCCCGTCGCGCAGGTAATAGCGGCGGTTAAACGTCAGGTCGTCGCAACGCCCCTTGACTGCGCGGAGTCGAGCGGGCTCGAGACGCTCATTGGCCAAACGGACGCTCTCGGCGATCCTGGCCGGCAAACCCTCCGTGTACTCGACCGACAATTGCCGCTGCCCGCCCATGTCCCCGCCGCGCTTGCCCCTGCCGGCCAACTCGGGTCCCGTATGGGCGTGGGTGGCTGAGAGCATCACATGCGCCCCCGGTACGCCGGTTGACTTCTCGATCTCGACGCGGGCTTGGTCCGTGATCTCGCGCGTCACGGAAATCAGGTCCAATGCCACAAAAGCCGCCCGAACGCCGTCCGCCTCGATGACCATGGCCTTGCTCAACAGCGGGTCAAGGACGCCATCCGCACCGCGCGCATGGTAATAGCCCGCCATCGGGATGCCCAGCGGCGGCGTGATGTCGGCAGCCGCCACGCCAACACGAACATCAGCGGTCTGCGCGACCGGGAGGGTGAGAGCCAGATTCAGGATCAGGATTGATTTGACGATCGCATTCATGCCTCGACTGGATTGTATCTGACGCATTCTTGTCCCAACTCGCCCCCCCAATCAAGGCCCGCGACGCAGGACGTGGGTGTGCCCAAACCGGGCACTCGGACCCAGGGCAGGATCAGAAGGCGCGTGTTGTTGGCCACCAGCGCCTCTTTGACCCAGGCCCGTGCGGCAGGCTCGGCACTGACCTCTTGCAGGCGCAGCGGCTCCAGGTCGCTCAGCGCGCCACGAATCCCTGGGCCCGGCTTCGACCACTCCAGGTCCGTGGCGACCCACAGCGCATTCGATTGTTCAGGAAGACAAAGAGATAACCGGACGTGGGCTCCTGGTGCAGCGTCTCTTTGACCAGGGTGTAGAGGCCGTTGAAACCTCTGCGCCCATCGATGAAACCCGCGCCCAGCAAGGGGAATTGGCTGATCGGTTCAGCAACGCCGGGACGCGCCCCAGCCGCTTGGGTGACGCGCGCACGCGGACACAGTGTGGTCGAGATTGGGTCGATCGGTTTGGGGCGCGGGTTTCTGATGAGCCCGCATTTCAGGTGAAATGTGACGGTGACCGGTCAGATGACATCAAAAGCTGGTGAGAAATGCAGGCTAGCGGCGTATGTCGGCCATTGCGCCCTGGCTGGTGTTGGTGAACGCCCCGCACCCCGTGGTGAGGAGTTGACAGGCACGCACCTGGTAAAGCAGGGGGCCTGACGGGGCGCTCGGGTCGGCGAACGCGCTGCCGGCGACGGGCGAGGCGCTCACGCGAACGAACGGTCCGCTCAACCCGTTCTCGGACCTGTACACCAGGTAGCCTTGAGCGGCGTCGGGCGAGGGGGTCCATGCCAGATTGACGCGATTCCCGGCACGCGCTGCGGTCAAACGGCGGGGGGGCGCGGTGACAAAGAGCCGCAGGGTCGGGTCGCCCAACAGGCTGCAGTTGCGAACGGTGATGTCCCCGCGCGCGGTGGCCAGGAGCGTCGGGACGAGCGGATCCCCCAGTCCGGCGAGTTCGACTGCCCAGGGCGTAAACCGGGTCCAAACGGCGGCCAATCCGGAGTCGGGCAAGGCCAGGACGGCGCGCATGAAGTTGTTCTCGGTGTAGTTCCAATCCCCGAAGTAAGATCCTTTGAGGACGTAGAATCCGGCTTTGGGCGTGGGGCTGGATTGCGCGAGATCGGCGGCGTCCACGCGCTTGACGCCGAGGCCCGGGTTCATGCTGACGCTGTTGTGGAGGGCGGTTGGATGGCCGTAACCACCTTGAACAGCCCAGACGGCGCTGGCATCCGCGGCCAGTGCGTCGCCATCGAGCACGGTTTCGAGGACCGGGCGATAGAGGCGATAGGCCAGCAGGTTCCCGATGTGGTAGAGCACCCTGCTTTCGTTGTGGTATGGGTTTCCGAAATAGCCGCCGATCAACGCACTTTGCCGGAAGGTCAGTTCCTTGTGACGATAGCGATGGTTCTTCGTCAGGTACTGACGCAGCAGGTTTCTCTCAGACGTTCCCCGAAATGCGGGCAGCCGGGCGAAGTCGATTCGTCCGACCGCCAGGTCGAGGCCGGGGACCGCCCGTGTGGCGTCGGGCCGGGTTGGCTTGGGGAACATGTGCTGATCGAACTTCCCGTCATCCGGAATGTTGCGGAGCAGCGGGTTTTGGACCGACGAGGCCGTCCGCACGGTCTCGTCGGTCCAATCGCCCTGGATGTCGCCGTAATAGGCGTCGGCGGGCCAGGCGCCGTTGTGGTCGATGTGGCCGTCTTCGGCGGCGAGGCCCGAGTAGGGGATGGTGACATGGCCAATGAGGATCAAGGCGCACGTTTGGTCCGGAGCAGCACGATACTCGGCGGCGACGAGCGACCTGATGCGGGCGACGTCGGTCCGATAGGCGGCATTGACGGGGCCGGTTTTCCAGGCGTCATCGTCGTGGCGCGGCGCGTCGTGACGTGACACCGTCCAGCCGTCGCCTGCCAGGTCTGCCAGGAACTGATCCAGCTCCGACCTCAGACCAGAGGCCAGGGTGCGATCGACCAGGACGATGGCGCGTCCGCGCTGATCGGTTGGCGGTTGGTTGACGCCGACGATGAGTCGCTGGCCGCCGAGGCGATACATGTAGACACCGCCAAGTCGGAGATCTCGAGTATCGGTGTACGACATGCCTGTGAGGTTCGTGGCCAGCAACAGGGGGTTGGGATTCCCCGGTTCGACCCGTTCGAGGGGTTGGCGTTCGTTGCCGAGGGTGAACCAGGACAATTTGACGCTGGGCGGCGAGGCTGCGATTTCGGCGTGCAGGCCGGTTTGGGCGAGGTAGGCATAGCTGCGCAATGGCGAGAGCGTGCGGTCGAAGGTCTCGACCTCATCGAAGAGTCCCTCGGCTGGAAGCTCGCCGGTCAGGGTGCTTCCGATCGAGAAGACCTGCTCTCTTGCGGAGGAACCGGCCAGCGGGGGCAGGCCCTGACCGGCGAGGCCGCGTGTGAACCAATCCTGCTGCACGACCCCGTTGACGATTAGGGCGCAGGTCTCGGGTCCGTAGTTGAGGATGATCTCGCGCCATTGGACCGGCTCGGTGCGGTTCGTGTCTCGCGGCGCAACCACCGCGGCGGTCCAGCTTATCGGGACCTGGAGGTTTGTGCGCACCGCGCCGGCGGCGTCACGGGTGTGGACGATGAGGTTTGTGCCGACCGGATCGATCGACATCATCCACTGAGCCACGCGGCCCTGAGGTCCCTGGACCCCGGCTTCGAACAGGCGGAGCCATCGCCCCGGGGTGCGCGGCCAGGCGCGGGGAAGCCTCGGCACCGTGTCCGGACTCGCCCACAGTGGTTTGTACAGGAAACGAATCGCGCCCTGCGCGGGGGCCAGGACGCGGGCTCCCGTCGTGTCGGCGCAGCCGATCAGGAGACAGGCCGGGCTATTGGTTGACGATTGACACAGAGCCGCGCCATCGAAGCTGGGGGCGGCAGTCACGTTTGCGGCAGCAAGCGGGTGCCGCCCCTGAACGTCCGCCCATTGGGGATCCTCGAAGCGCCAATAGGCCAGTCGCCCTGCGGGGTCAGAGCCAGCCGCGCGCGCGCCCAGCGCAATCAGGAGCATCACGGCGAGGAGCGTCGGAGTCGTGGAGCCCGCCCATCGGAGGGATGGACAAACCGGACCGGAGCGCCTCGATTGGTGAAGCGGCGCGGAGTGTCGCGCGGCGCGAGGGCATGCCGATTCAATCTGCGAACAGGGTCGGATCGGGCTCGGGCGGTCGATGAAGTGCTGCATTGGGTGGAGGTTAGACCAGAACTGGGTATTTGCCCACCCTGACAATCGCCGGAATGCGCCCCGAAGCGCAACTTCCCGATCGTTCCGGTTATACATACGACGTGAATGAGTCGGAGTACCAGGACCTCTGGGCGATTGCCGTTCAGCGTGAGTTGAACGGTCTGGAGAAGGCCCGACTTGAGGCGTGGTTGGCCGCCCACCCGGACGCCCGCGCGGATTGGGTTTTGGATGAGAGGTTGACCCGCTGTTTGCGTCTTCTGCCGGACATTCCACCGTCCACGAATTTTACGGCGCAGGTGCTCCATCAGGTCGATCGGTCCTCCGATCGGCGTCGCGCGCACGACACGCTGGCCTGGAGGCGATGGGTTGGGGCGTTGACGTACGGTTGGCGGTCGGCGGCTGCGTGCGGGGTGCTGGCCTTGCTCATCGCCGTTCCTTACCATCAGGCGCGCCAGCGCGAGGCCTTGGCGCGCAGTCTCGAGGCCCTTCCCGCGATCAGCCTGGCCGAGGTCGAACTGTGGCGCGATTTTGACTCGATCAACAGTCTCCCTGCCGGGCCTGTGCCGTCGGTGGACCTGCTGGCGGAGGCTTTCAAGTGACCGTGCGTTGTGAGGGCATGCATCGTCATCGTTTGTGGCCTTTGGCAAACCGGGCCCGCCTTGGGACGATCATCGGAGGGCAAATGAATCGAAGGGCCGTCTCGCGCGCCGTTCCGAGAGGGGGTGCCTTGGTCTTGCTGCTCGCTCTGGGGCTTGCCGGCGCGATCGTCGGATCGAGCGCGCAAACCCCGGACACACTTGCTCCGGGGGTTCCTGTCGCAGGGACGCAGACGGGGGAGCAGCGGGCCGCGTTGCCGCCTCTTCCGCCCCCGCCGGACAATCCGGTCAGGAAATTCAGCGAATTGCTGGCCCTGGACGCGGCCGGTCGGGAGGCTGTCCTGGCGGGCAAGGGCGAGTGGCAGCAGCGGTATCTGCGCGAGCGTTTGGCGGAGTTCGATGCCCTGTCGGACACCGAGCGGGCGGTGCGTTTGGGGCTGCTGCAGTTGCGGTACTATCTGTTGGCGCTGATGCGAACACCTGCAGCCCAGCGTGAGGCGCGACTGAAGGACGTGCCGGAGGAACACCGGGGCCTGATTGCGGAGCGTCTGTCGGCCTGGGAGAATCTGCCTGCCGAACAGCAGCAGGAGCTGCTTCAAAACGAAGCGGTCCTCAGCCATCTCTCGTGGTTCGAGACCGGCTCGGTCAAGAGGCAGGCTGCGGCGCCCAATCCCCTGTCCACCCGAGCACCCCGGGAGCTGCAGTCCGATCTTCAACAGTGGCGGCAACTGCCCGAGAGCCAGCGCGGGCGGATGATGCGCAATTTCAACCAGTTTTTCGAACTCAGCGACCGGCAGAGACAGAGGACTCTCGAACGTGTGGCTGTGCCGGACCGTGCAAAGATCGAGCGCGCGGCGGCGGCGCTCGATCGGTTGCCGGCGGACGAACGAATGCAGTGTCTCGATGCGCTCAATCGCTATGCCGAGATGAGCGCTGAGGAGCGGGCCCGCTTTCTTCAGAACGCGGCGCGTTGGCAGGCGATGTCCCCTGAAGAAAGAGAGGCGTGGCGCTGGGTCGCCGTTCATCTTGCGCCCAGTCAGTCCTTCTTCCCACGTCCGCCCGTGCCGCCTCCGCCCATGCCGAGGGCTCCGGCGGGCAGCAGGGCGACCCCGGCGGTCACCAACGCCCAGGCGTCGCAGTAAGAAGTCACCCGACGCGGAACGCGATCTTCCTGATGAGGGCGGTTCCGAAGGCCGAATGGAGGCGTTCGAGGATCTCCCGCTGCCGGTAACGAACGATTTCCGCCAGCCAGACGCTGCTGTCGACGGACACGAACAGGGTGCCGCGGCGCAGTCCTGTGGGACGCGCATGCGCGGCGAGGGCGGGATCGATGAGTGTTTTCCAGGCCTTGCAGATCTCGGTTTCAGCGCGTCGCTGATCGAGATTCAGCAGTTGGACCACGGCGGGGACCAACTGAGCTGTTGAACGGGCAGCCAGACGATGAGCTGTCTCGACTGGAGACCAATCGGTTCCCCTCCATTCCGCAAGGACAGTGTCACGAGCGGAGCGCCGGGGTTCGGGCCGACGGAGCGGGGCAGGGGGTGGACCTGACCGGGCGGTGCGCCTAGCCGGCATATGTGATGGCCCCGGGTGGAACCTGCGAAGTGAGGAACTCGAGTGTCACGGTGTGCCGGCTTTCGCAATCCGCTCGTCAAGCACCAGGACGCCGTGCGGGGGCAGGTCGTAGTTGCCGGTGAATGTGTTGCCGGTGAGGTAGTCGTGCATCGGCTTATAGAACGTGATGCGCACAGGCGTCGGCGCATGGTTCAGCAGGAAGTAGATCTTCGTGTCGTCTTTCTGGCGCATGCTGACCTCGACGCTGTCAGGCACCTTGAGCAGCGGGAAGAGGCTGCACATCTGTCGGAGCCAGTCGACGAGGTCGCAGTAGAACGGTTGATGGCACATTGTGCCGATGTAGATCGCCTTGCCCAGGCCGAAGGAATTGATCGTCACGGCCGGGCGGCCCGCATAGAAGTCCTTCGAGTACGTGGCCAGGACCTGGCATTCCTTGGGCTCGATCACATCGCACCAAACGCGGGCCGAGTGGAGGTGGCTCGCCGGGAACGCCCCTTTAAAGACCAGGTGGTTCTCCTCGTCGGGCGGGATCGGGTCGAACTCCTGCACCTCGAGGCCCAGGAGATCCGTCAAATCGGAAGGGAACCCCGTGTCCGGGGCGATGTCGTGTTCGTCGACCAGGCCGGTGTTGAAGGTGGTGACCAGCGTGCCGCCGTTCTGGACGTAGAGCTTGAGGAGGTCGGCCTCGCCCCCGGCCAGCAGGTGCAGCGAGGGGGCGAACACGATCTTGTAGCGGGACAAATCCTCCGTGGGGCGGGCAAAGTCGACCGGGATATTGCGGTCATGCAGGGCGTTGTAGAACAGCATCACGTGGTCCCAGAGCCGGAAGAGTTTGGTGTGCTGCTGCGGTTGTTTGAGCTTCCACTCATTTGGGTGGCTGAAAAGGATGCAGGTTTCGGCCATCACGCGCGTGCCGCGCAGGACGGGAGCGAGCAGTTTGACCTCCTCGCCGATCTGGCTGATCTCCCGGTAGACCCGGTTGTCGCCCCGGCCATCGTGGGTGAGCATCCCGCCGTAGAACTTCTCCGAACCGATGCGCGGCGACCTCCAGAAGAAGTAGAAGACGCCGGTGGCGCCGCGCGAAATCAGTTGGTAGGTGAACAGGCGGACGACGCCCGGACGCAGCAGGGAATTGACCTCCTGCCAGTTGACGTTGCTCGCTTTCTCCTCGACCACCCAGAACCCGCTCTCTCCGTCGGGCATCTTGATGTCGGCCTTCTTGAGCGAGCGCATGATGTCGTGCTCGACGGCGTTCTCCGAAGGACGGCGGCTGAGCGTGGCAAAACTGTCGAGCGAGACGAAATCGAGCACTTCGGCCATGTCGAAGTGGTCGTAGTGGCGCGAGAGTGCGCGGAGGTTGGTGGTGGTGGGGATGCCGGGCGTCAGTTCGTGGAGAAGGTCGGCCTGCATCTTCACGAAGGCAACGCAGGTGTCGCTCGAAAAGCGCATCCAGTCCAGGACCAACGCCGGGTTGTGGACTGTGGGCGCGATGCGGGGCATCGGGACGTCGTCCCACTTGGTGGCCACCTGGCCCCAGAACCGCAGGCCGAGGCAGTCGTTGAGGCGTTCGATGGTCTCGTACTTGGCCTCGAGCCACGCATGCCAGTCGTGCCGGCACTCCTCGTTGAAGGAGAATTCAGTGCGATGTCCGCCGATCCCGTTGTCGATCTGCCAAGCCACCAGTTGCGGGTGCTTGCCCAGCTCATTCGCCAGGGCCGTCACGATCTTGCGCGCGTACTCCCAGTACACGTCGCTGTTCATGCAGTACGCGTGCCGCGTCCCTTCGTGCAGCGTCCGGCCCTCCTCGTCGATGGGCAGGATCTCCGGGTGTTTCTCGGCCAGCCAGAGGGGAGGAGCGGCCGTTGGAGTGCCGAGCATCACCTTGATGCCGTGCAGCTTCATGATGTCCATCACGCGCCACATCCACTTGAAATCGTACTCCCCTTCCTGACGCTCGTAGAGCCCCCAGCAGAATTCCCCCATGCGCACGACATTGACCCCGGAAGCCACCATCAACTGCGCATCGCGTTCCCATCGCGCCTCGGGATTGTCCGACGTTCCAGCATAGGGAAAAACCCAATGCTCCGGGTGGTAGTCCACGCCAAAATACATAAGTTGACTCGTGCCGGATTTGACTTGGAAGATAGGCCCGCCGTCCCTTAAAGCAATCTCAAACTCATATCGAGACCGTGCCCCCTCATCGCATCCGACACCTGAGGGCCGGACTTGACTCGTGCCCGGCGTTCGAGGGATTTCGGGGATTGGGCCCGATTCTCAGGGCGACGAGACCACCCTGAGTCGGTAGAAGGCCGTTCCGGGACAGCAGGCGGACACAGTCAATTCGCGGGCCGTGGTTGGGGGCGCAACGGGGGTGAAATCGCTGGGATTGAGCGCTGTCGCCTTCTCGAGCACGTACCAGTGTGCCTTCCGGGCGACCTGCTCGATTTGATCGAAGATCTCCGCGTCTGGTCCTTCCCAGTGAAGACTCATCTCCTCGCCCTTGATCTCGAACCTCAGGATTCGAGGCAGCGGGTGAAAAGCAATCACGCCTCGGACAGGCAATGGCGTCCAGGACACCCAGGAAGCGCTTGTCCACCGATAATACTGGTCGCCCAGGGCCCAACTGGTGCGTGCCCGAACGAACTGGGTGCCGGTGTCGTCGATGTAGTACCCAGTTGCCAGCATCCCGTGAATCGAGGGATTGGCTCGCGGGATGCCGTCGATGGGTCGCCATTTTTCCGGATAGTCTTGCAGGAAGACCAGCACCGGGTAGCCAGCGTCGATCTCGGCTCTCAAGTCGTTGTACCCGAACCCGTTCCCAGGAACCGCGATGTCCGGGTTGAAATCCGCGTACTGCGAGAAGGTGTCCGCGGCGTAGCCCCGATATCGGGCAAAGGCCCGGAGGCCCGATTGCAGATCGACCGGTGGTTCTCCGGCGGTGGTGTCGGGCGTGTAGTTCCTGCGCCGCGCTCCGGTCTTGTCCCAGTAGTTGTAGACGTAACCGTCGATGTTGCCGTCGCACTCGCCGTCCATGAGCGTCCACTTCTTCTGATTCATGCCGATGAAGTCGCCAATGCAGTCGGGGGCGTGATCGAGGCGCCCGTGGGTGATGTACGGATCGTCACTGGTGCTCTCATAGTAAACGTAATAATCATCCTCGTGCCCCATCATGTCGGCAGGGCGTCCGTCGCGTCCGGCCATGGACATCCAGAGCGATCGAATGCCTTTGTTGACCCCGTAGCTGTCGAGTGGTGCCACACCACCTGCCGTCGGCCCGGTGTAGAAATTGGGGAGACCGTGCCGATCCCAGAAGCCAATCAGGTTGCCGGTTGCCGTGCCGAAACAGGCCTGGTGCCATTCGTAATCGGGGACGCCGGTCAGATACACGTTCGCCGCTGCCTGGGCTCGAGGGCCATGCAGAACCAGTAAGCCGAGCAAAACGGAGACCCACTGCCAGGTCCGCACTCGGCGCGCCGCAGTTTCTGTTGTCATGCTGTAGATCAGAATAGTGTGTGTCGGTCCTCTTTCAAGCGGCATTCCGGATCGCGCACACGGTGGGGTGCATCTGGTAGTTGTCGGTGTTCTGTCGCCCGGTGAGGGCACCGGGCCTACAACTTCTGTCGCCCGGTGAGGGCACCGGGCCTGCAACGGATGGAGATTGCCGGTGTAGCAGGCTGCGGCCCCCACGCGGCGCTGACTCGATTCCCGCCGACAACCTCCAGATGCACTGCACGCGGCGGGACGGGTGTCGGGAAGTAGAGGCGGGCCACCAGTGGTTCGCTCTCGAAGCGAGTGAGGTCTTCGTGCGAGCACGCAACGCTCAGCACGCAACGGTCCGTATGCAATCCCATCATCCCCGGTAAGCAACCGCCCCAATTGTCCGTCCTCCGTGGGCACGTTAGAAAGCAGTTCATGGATCGTGAGACGTCGTCTTGGATTACAGATTTGTTCATCGGGGTCGTGGTTGCGGGAACTCTGTGGGGCAGCGGTGCCGCATGGGGTGCGCAGGTCACGCTGGCCTGGGACCCGAACAGCGAGCCCGACCTGGCTGGGTACAGGCTTCACCGGGGCCAGAGTTCGGGCGTGTACGACCGAACGGTGGATGTGGGGAATGTCACAACATTCACCGACGCGGATCTGCAGACCGACGTGATCTACTACTTCGTCGTCACAGCGTACAACACGGCTGGTCTTGAGAGCGACCCGTCGAACGAGGTCAGCTTTCTTGCCCCGAACGCGTCGCCCACCATCGGCGCGATCGACGATCAATCCGCTCCGCAAGACTCGGTCATCGGCCCGATCGAATTCACCGTGGGCGACGTTGACAGCGACCCGGCCACGCTCGCGGTGACCGCCACTTCGAGCAACCCGGCGCTTGTTCCCGACGCCAACGTCACCTTGGCCGGCGCGGGCACGGATCGCACGATCACCTTGACGCCCCTTGCCGAGAGCGCCGGCACCACAATCATCACCCTGACGGTGAGCGATGGAAGAGCGTTCGCCTCGACCCAGTTCACGCTGACCGTGACGGTCAACCAAACCATCGCGGCGCGTGTCGTTGGCCGGCACATCTTTTACAATCAGTCGCGCTGGGACGAGCGGAATGCCGCGGCCAACGCGCTGGACGACGCGGCCATTGCCACGGACAAGACAGCCCTTCTTCCGGGCCAGACGGCGACCTTCGCCAACTACACCAGCTACAGCAGCGGCATCAACGGCATCATGGTGGATATCGCGGGTCTCGCCGGAACTCTCACGCTTGCAGATTTCTCCTTTCGAGTGGGCAATAACAGCGACGTGGCGACCTGGGTCGCCGGGCCTGCGCCATCGCTTGTCGCGGTGCGCCCGGGCGCGGGCGTCGATGGGGCCGATCGCGTCACGCTGATCTGGCCAAACTGGCCCAGCGCGGGGTCGATCGCCAAGAAGTGGTTGCAGGTCACGGTGCGGCCGACGCTCAACACCGGATTGGCGACCAGTGACATCTCCTATTTCGGCAATGCACTGGGGGACACAGGCAACTCGACAAGCGACGCCAAGGTCACCCTGGCCGACCGCGATTTGATACGAGCCAACTTCACCCAGGCTGCTGGATCGGGCGGTGTCGTCTCACGATACGATATCAACCGGGATTCGAAAGTTTCCAAGACAGACGCGGACATTGTCTCCCAGAACCTGGACAGCGCGTCAACCGGTTTGGCGCTGATCACCGTGCCTGTCGGGGAGCGGGTACTGGAACTGGCAAGCACGGTCTCGCTCCAGGCTGTGCGGAGCATGGCAGAAGACTCTGGCTGCGACATCGCTGCTGAATCAGTCGCTGAGAGCGATTCTCCTGTCCGCACGCCGTCAATTGTGCTGCACGGCAACGCGCTGCAACTTCGGCATCGGACGATGCCCGGTCAGCGTTGCCGGTTGCAGTCAGCGCCCAGGCTGACCGGCCCCTGGACGGACGTGCCGGAGTCCGATCGTGCGGCTGACGGCGAGGGGAACATCCAGATCGAAATCCCCACTGCCACCGAGGCTCACGCTCAGGGCTTTCTGCGGTGGATCGAGATTCGACCGCGTGCAAACCGATAGCGAGGCGGGCGCCTCGCTGGACAATGCAGTTGACCATACGGTCCGTCGAATCCAGGGTCCGGCGGTGCGGTGATCTCATGACATACGCATCTGCCATCCAGTTTCTTTACGGTCTGCAGTGGTTTGGCCTGAAGCTGGGCCTCGAGAACACGCGGCGCCTGGCGGCATTGGCGGGCAACCCGCAGGAGAGGCTCCGCTTCATTCACGTGGCCGGCACCAACGGCAAGGGTTCGACCTGCGCCATGATCGAGGCGATCTACTCCGCGACAGGCCTGCGCGTCGGCTTGTTCACGTCACCGCATCTGATCAGCTTCCGCGAGCGCATCCAGGTGAACCGCGTTTCGATTTCCGAGGCGGATGTTGTCCGTCTTGTGCAGCAGGCTCAGCGGTATCTGCGGGGGTTTCCGCACGATCATTCGCCGACGTTTTTCGAGGTGGTGACGGTGATGGCGTTGTGCTATTTCGCCGAGCAGGGATGCGATCTGGTGGTGTGGGAGACTGGCATGGGCGGGCGCCTGGATGCCACGAACATCGTGACGCCCGTGGCCAGCGTCATCACGAACATCGAGTTCGACCATGAGCGATGGCTTGGCAGCACGCTGTCGAAGATCGCCGCCGAGAAGGCCGGCATCATCAAGCCGGGCGTGCCGGTCGTGACCGCAACCGATGCTCCGGAAGCGCTGGGGGTGATTCGGGCCGCTGCCGGTCTGGCCCAGGCGCCCCTCGTGACGGTGGGGATCGAGGAGGTCCGGACACCGCCGCTCGATACGATCGCACTGCCGCTTCCGGGCGAGCATCAGAAGTTCAACGCCGCGCTGGCCCTCGCGACCGTGCGGGCGCTGAGCTCGCGGTTCCCGGTGTCGGATGATGCTGTGCGTCGCGGCCTGGCTGCTGTGCAATGGGCGGGGCGCCTGCAGAAGATCCAAACCGCCCCGGATTGTGTCACTCTCCTGGATGGCGCGCACAATCCCGCCGGCGTCCACGCCCTGGAAGCTGCCCTCAACCTGTACTACCCTGATCGCCGCCCCGTCATGATCTTCGGCGTGCTCCAGGACAAGGACTGGTCGGCGATGTGTCATCGCCTCTCGCCCCTGGCGCAAGCCCTCTATCTGGTGCCCGTGACGAGCGCGCGCAGCGCCCGCCCGGACGACTTGCGGCTGGCTTGCCAGGTCACCGCCGCCCATCTGCCGATCCAGATCTGCGCGTCGATCGAGGAAGCGCTCGAGTTGACCCGCGACGCCCCGTTCCGGTTGATCACCGGCTCGCTCTACCTTGTCGGGGAAGCCCTCGAGAAGCTGTCTGGAGAGTCCGCGCCGGCGGTGGGCGAACGGGCTCTGAACGAGTGGACGCCCGGCTCGATCGGCGCCCGCAAGCCCGATGGCTAGCAGCACAGTGTACAGGTTGTTTCCTGACGGCCCCTTACCGCGGCACGAGTTTCGTCAGATCGAAGTTGAAGATAAGCTGGACACCCGCAAGGAAGACGAGTGCGTAAATCACCTTGAAAAAGCCTTCTTCCGAGAACTTTCTGTTGAGCCACACGCCCAGCCAGACTCCGATCGGGACGACCGGCATCAGGAGGGCGCTCGATCGGAGGGTGTGCCAGTTGATGATTCCCTCGGACGGCACCCATGTCCAGTCCACCCAGTCGCGGTCCAGGCAGTAAAAGGGGAGCTTGATCCAGTTGATCCAGGTGAAGACGAGCACGGTGGTTCCGACGTACATCACCTTGGGCAGACGCTGCGGGATCAGAAACATGCTCACCACTGGCCCGGCGCCATGGGCGAAGGTCGATGTGATTCCCGATGCGATCCCGCAAGGGATTCCAACCGTGTGACTGGGCTCGAAGGCCCCCTCCGCCCTGAACACGGCCTCCTTGACCAGTTGAAAAGTCACAAAGGCGACAGCCAGGAGTCCGATGGCAAGATTGAGTTCGCGCGCCGAGAACCGCCCAATCAACTGCACGCCGATTACGACTCCCACCACGACGCCCGGCAGCAGGTAGAGCAGATTCTTGCGTTCCCACTTGCCCCAGTAATGGTACATCGAAAAGAGGTCGCCGGCGCACAACAACGGCAGGAGAATGCCAATCGCGTCCCTGGGGCCAAAAGCAAGAACGCAAAGCGGCGTCGTCAACATGCCCAGGCCACCGCCAAAACCGGCCTTGGAAAGACCGATAAACAGCGCGGCCAGTATGGCGACGGCAATCCGGACATGTTCCTGCACGCCGCTCGTTTAAGGAGCGCTCGCCGCTCTGTCGAGTGCGGAATCCCGGACGGGCGTGCGGGAGATCCGTGTGTCTGGAGGTTGTCGGTGGGAATGGAGTCTGCGCCGCGTGGGGGCACGCGGCCAACAACATCGGTGTCCGCCCCTTTGTAGGCCCGGTCCCCTGGCCCGGCGTCTGCGCCGATGTCTGTCCTTGCGCCGCGTGGGGGCACGCGGCCCGCAGCGGGAGTCTCCTTCTGTTGTAGGCCCGGTGCCCTCACCGGGCGACAGAACACCGACAACGACCAGATGCACCGGCGGGAAATTGGATTGTGCAGGAATAGTTTGCGTGACGATGCCGGCAGGTTCAGTATGGCCTTAACAACCACGAAGCCATGAATCATCGACTCTCCGATTGTGCCGAATCCCCATCCCCGTTTACCCGTCGCGCCTTTATCAGGTCCACCGCCCGGGGGGCGGCTTTGTTGAGCGCTGTTCCGTATGTGGCTTCGCCGACTGTCCTGGGCGCCAACGATCGGATCGGCGTCGGATTCATCGGTGTGGGCGGGCGCGGCATGAGCCACGTTGCGACCGTTCAGAAGCTGATTCAGGACGGGGAACGGCTTGCCATCGTCGCCGCCAGCGACACCTACGGGCACCGATTGGACGAGGCGTGCCGGATCACGGGCGCCAGGAAGTACCGACGGTATCCGGATCTCCTGGCCGACCCCGAGGTGCAGGTTGTCTGCGTCGCCACGCCCGATCGGCTGCATGTGCCCCAAGCCCTGGCGGCTATCCGCGCCGGCAAGGACGTCTACTGCGAGAAACCGATGGGGCATTGGACCCAGACGGCGCTCAGCCGCGAGTTTTACCACGAGACACAAAGGCTCAAGCGGATCGTGCAGATCGGCAACCAGGCGAACTCGAGCCCCGAATGGCGCATGGTCGGCGATCACATCCGCCAAGGCGCCATTGGACGCCCGCAACTCGTGCTGGCCGGCTTCTACCGGGACGGCGACTGGGGCGAGCGCATGCCGATCCCGGACCGCACGGCCCAGCCCGGCCCGGATGTCGACTGGGACGGCTTCCTGGGCGACGCGCCCAAGGTGCCGTTCACCGTCGATCGGTTTTTCAGTTGGCGGAAGTACCTCGACTATGCGGGCGGGCCGTGCACGGACCTCTTTCCGCATGTCTACACGCCCTTCGTCAGCCTGCTCGGCCTGAAGTTCCCGTCGCTGGCTGTGGCCTCGGGCGGCCTCTTCAAATACGACACGTACGATCGCGAGGTGCCCGACACGTTCAACATGTGCCTCGATTACCCCCAGAAGCTCAGCGTGGTCATGGTCTGCACCCTGGCCAACGAGTACCAGACCGATCCGTGCATTCGGGGTGACGAAGGGTCGATCGTTCTCCAGACCGACTGGTCTTCGGGCGTCGACAGCCTCACGATCATTCCCAAGAAGGGCGAACGCCAACAGATCAAAGGCGGACGCAGCGACACAACCCGCGCCCATTGGCAGAACTTTCTCCACTGCGTCCGAACGCGCGAGAAACCGGTCAGCGACGTCGAGTTCGGTTTCCAGGTCCAGGTGGCGTTGAACATGGCCATGCTGGCGTTCCTCGAGAAGAAGGTGGCGCGGTTCGACGTCGCGAAGGAGGAGATTCTGCTTGGATGAAGACCATGACTCATTCGCCGCAGCCGCGGAATGGCGCCGCCGGCAGCGGCTTCACGCTGATCGAGTTGCTGGTGGTCATCGCCATCATCGCGATTCTGGCTGGCATGTTGTTGCCGGCTCTGTCGCGAGCCAAGGAGAAGGGCCGATCGATCAGTTGCGTCAATAACCTCCGCCAAATGCTGGTCGCATCCAAGGTCTACGCCGATGACAACCAGTCGCGCTTTCCGTGGACATTCTCACTCATAGGCAACCAGTTGGACCGCAAGGCCTGGTTCAACTACCTCCAGCCCTATCAGCAAACCACAAACCTCCTCCGCTGTCCCACCCGCACGCAGAAGTTCAAGGAATTCCTGGCCGTGTATCCCACCGACCTCGCCGACCAGGCCGTCTCGAACTACGGCGCCAACTTCCGGCTCGGCGGCTGCGATTGGCCTGGAGTCTGGGATAAGGCCCAGTGGCCTGCAATCCGGGATACGGACGTCAAACGCCCCAGCAGTGTGGTGCATATCACCGACAGCGCCACCCAACCCCTGCGCACCAGAGATCCTCTCCAATGTGTCACCTCGGCTTCCAAGGAGAAGCCGGGGGCCTGGATCGTCCACGACCCGGAGGCCGATGAACCGTGCACCGGCTGTGTCACTTCGCCCGGCGACCCGAATTGGGGCGGACCCCACCTCCGCCACAACGGACGCAGCAACGTCGCCTTTGTCGACGCCCACGTCGAGAGCCTCAAGGCTCAGTCCTGGTACTGGGGCGGCACCCCGTGGCTCAAGCCAAACGAGGGCGGGAATTGACCCGCGGACGAGCCCGTCTACTTCGACTTCTTCGGAGATCCGCGCAGCACGGCGATCGTCCCCGCGAAATCGTGCGAGAAGGGGAGAACTCCCTTCCCGTCTGAGGCAACACTGGCGATTCCGATGCCGTTGAATAGAGTGCCTCCACCGAGACCGAAGTCGTCTTCGTCCGTTTCGGCATTGTCGGGGAACGCGAAACGGCCCGTGCCTTGGGGGAGGATCGTGAAACTGCCTCGATATGTGAATGGTTCGTTCAGCTTGAAGGGGCCATCCGACACCAACTCGAATGTGAGCAGCAGCATGTCGCCATTCGCCGCATAGCACTGAGAAGTGCCCATGCAGGTCAGTATGCCGGTCTGCGAGTTCTGCTCGAACTCGATTGCCGAGTACTGCTGAGTCCCCCTGCCAAGGTGACTGGAAATCTCATTGACCGGTTCCATTCTATCATACGCGACAACAAACTCTCTAGTCGTGACGGAGAATGGGATCTCGCCCCAAATTGTTCCTTTGTAGGGCACCAGATCGCCGGCGGCAGCCGCGAGGAGCGAACCGGCCAGGAGGAAACCGAGAGTCGTTGAGGCATAGAACTTGGTGAATTCGGAAACAGGATTGGTCTTCATGTCATGGTTTTTGATTACGCGTGAATGCGTAGAATGATTCATTTATTGAGATGCCCATCGGTGTGTCAACAGTTTTTGACAGTTCATCTCAGTTGAGCCTGTGGTGTTGAACTAATCGAAGGTCGAGATCACTGTGTCAACGTTTTTTTACAGTTCATTCCGCGCCCGCGACCAGACTTGAGCAGAAGGGCCTCAACAGATCCGAAGGCAACGCAGGTCCAACTCCCTGCTTCTTGGTTTCCTTCGTTTCCTTCTGTGAGAAGAGCCGAAGGAAACGAAGGAGGCGAAGAGCGACGTCGGGGGAATTGAGTTTGCGTTTCGAGGGATCTCCCCCATCTCGGCTTGAATGAGCTCAGGCGCCTGTGCCGGGGGGGATGGCTTCCTTGGGTCTGGCGCACAGCCCGCTGATCACACCCGGCGACAATCGGGCAAGATGTGCCGGAGGGCGGCTGGGTCGAAGGCCAGCCGCGCCACACCCGAACGGCCCGCGTGCTGCGTGCCTCTCCACGCGGCGCAATCCAGATTGTCGGTCGCGTGCCTCCACGCGGTGCAAGGAGGGTGTGCCAAGGGTTTGCGCTCGTCGGTGCACCGCGCGGTGTCTCTTCCCGGCCATTCGTTCAATGGGCGCTTTGCTCTGTTTCTGTTGCCGCGGTTTCTCCCCGAGGCAGTTTTCCTGTTGGGGCTATTTTCTTTGACAAGCCGAGGGTTTCAGGTGTACACAGACCATGTCACATCAAGCCTATGAAAACTTCCTGCGTGTTTGCCTTGGCGGCGCTTTGCGTGGGCGTCGCAACCTCATGCCTGGCCCAGACCGGTCCATTCGATCCGGATCAGTGGCCTGCAACAGTAGATTCCAGCAAGGTCGTTCATTACGTGGTCACGGACGGCGGTCTCGAGCCGCCCGATGTTTATTGGACGGGGAATCTGAACATTCTCACCGGGGGCGACCAGGTGACTGAGGATTTCGCAATTGGCGGTCACACGGGCAAGAAAGTGACCGGCAGCTATCTCAACGTCGCCGACATGGACTACTGGGAGTGGGCGGACGAAGAGTTCATCGACATCCTGGTGCAAGTCTACGGCGATGCGGCTGTTTTGAACGCCAACGGCCAGCCGCGCAACTTCAACTTCCTCATCGGAACCCTGCCGAATCCCTATTTGAGCTCTCCCGCTGGCGGCCAAATCCCGGTCGAGGCGAAGAACAAGCGCTGGAACTGGGTGTTATTCCGGATTCCCAATGGCATTCGCCCCGACGGCGAACGTTTCTGCGGCTCGCTCTCGGCCGAGGCCCAGGGGGCCACGGGAGCCGGCGGTGTCAATGGCGGGACGATCCGCATGCAATCGGTGCCCGAGTTGATCGTCCGCGTCATTGCGTTTGGCCAGGAGGGGGCCTTTGGCACGCCGGAAGACATCAATAAGTTCCTGCCGGCGGAGACATGCGATCCCGAGCCCGAAACGAATCTCGCCGGAATCGACGTCGCGGCGGGGACCAACAATCACATGCAGGTGCTCAACGACGGCGATCAGACCGTGACGTACGCCGAAGAGGTGGGGCCTGCCGGCGACAAGCGCCGAGCGGTTGTGCCGGACGGCCTGTATCTGAATTTCGGCATTACGGACAACTACCTGGGCTTGCCGTGCAACGACCCGCGCACCGTCAAGGTCTGTGTCGATTTCTACGATGACCCGGCTTTTGCCGGCCTCGGGGTGGTGTTCGGTCCGGAAGCCTATGCGACTGACGACGCGGGAGGCGTCGGATTCGTCGCGGCCGCCAATCGTCACACGATGGAAGGGTCAGGCGTCTGGATCCGGCGTTCCTGGACGGTGCCGGCCGTGAATCTCAAGGGCGTGAATGCGGGCACGCTCACCGCCGGTCCGCGCTTCCTGTCCATGAACGGTCAGGTGGCGGTCTCACGCTTCGAATTGGCCGTGTTGCGTGTGGGCGACCATCCACTGGCGGGTCAGGACCCGCTTGAGACCTGCTACGAGGATCCGAACATCTGCAGGGGCGTGTACGGGGACTTCGTCGAACTGGACTTGGGCAAGGATATCAAGAACGGACTCGATGTCGGCAGCAGCGGCGGCGACCAGGAGATGATTGTGGCCGAGGCCGGCCCGGCGGGCGATATTCGCATGGCCGTGCGGCCGGCGCGCGAGGACGGCACCCCGGGCTTTCAGCATCAATACCTCAACTTCGCCATTACCGGAGAGGCCTTGGGCCCCAGTTCCCAACCCCCGGCCCGACTGGCCATCTGCGCGACCTATTACGACGACCCGGCGCTGATTGGTGTCCAGTTCAAACCGGAAGTTTACCAGACCGTGCGCAACGGTGTTCTGACGCTTGCGTTCCCGGATGACAGTTACCTCGTCACGATTGAAGGCACCGACACGTGGCGGACGGCGTATTGGGAAATCCCGGACATGAAGTTCAACGGGGTGAATCAGGGCCCGCAGGCGGCTGCCCGGTTGACAGTCTCGGGCAAGGTCTTCTTCACATCGGTGAAGTACGCCGTGATCCGGCCTTGCGGCCCGAATGCGGGGGTGAACCTGCTCGAAAGCTGCAAGCCTGTGCTCGATGTCCCGCTCGCCATCGAACGGGTCGGGACCGATGTCACGCTGAGCTGGCCGGCCGCGGCGACAGGGTTCGCTGTGCAGGGCGCATCGGGCCTGGCGGCTCCCGATTGGGCTGTGGTGAACGCCACGGTCGAAGTGATCGGGGACCGCAACGTGGTGACGCTCCCGGTCAGCGGGACGACCATGTTCTTCCGGTTGGTTAAGTAAAGGCTTTGCACACGGTTTTGGGAGGCGCAGCATTGCCGGATGAATGTGCCTGCGCTTGCCCAATTCCCAGTTTATCGCCCGCGTCGCCTGCGCCAGTCCGCTGTCCTGAGGCGGCTGGTGCAGGAAACGACGCTCGACGTCGAACGCCTGGTTCTGCCCCTCTTCGCCCGGCCCGGTCGGCGGGTGCGGAATCCGATCGGGTCGATGCCCGGGGTTTTCCAGCTTTCGACTGACGAGTTGGTGAAGGAAGCGGCGGCGGCACATGAGCTGGGCGTGCCGGCCGTGCTTCTCTTCGGGATACCGGCGCGCAAAGACGCCCGTGCGTCGGAGGCCTACGCGTCAAAGGGGATCGTGCAGTCGGCCGTACGTCTCCTCAAACGCGAACTGCCGTCGCTCCTGGTGATCACTGACGTCTGTCTGTGCGAATACATGAGTCACGGGCATTGCGGTTTGGTTGAAACGGGCGGGCGGCATGCCGGCCGAATTCGGAACGATCCGACCCTGGCACTCCTGGCGCGGGCGGCGGTGAGTCATGCGGACGCCGGCGCCGATATTGTCGCTCCGAGCGACATGATGGACGGCCGCGTGCGGGCGATTCGAGCGGCGCTCGACGGAGCGGGATTCGACGACACGCCGATCATGGCCTACGCGGCGAAGTATGCCTCGGCTTTTTATGGCCCCTTCCGTGAGGCCGCGGAATCGGCCCCGAAGTTTGGCGACCGGCGCAGTTACCAGATGAACCCGGCCAACGCGCTCGAGGCGTTGCGCGAGGTGGCTCTGGACATCCAGGAGGGGGCCGACATCGTGATGGTGAAACCTGCGCTGGCGTATCTCGATGTGCTTTACCGCGTCAAGACGACGTTTGGATACCCCACGGCGGCGTACGCCGTCAGCGGCGAGTACGCGATGATCAAAGCGGCGGCGGCCAATGGCTGGCTTGCGGAGAAGGCCGTGACGATCGAGAGCCTGCTCGCCCTGCGCCGCGCGGGCGCGGACATCCTGATCACCTACTGGGCGCCGGATCTGGCCCGGTGGCACCGGGCCGGCGACATCTGACGGGCCGTCTAGAGTTGCGAGACGAGGATCACGATGAACCCGATGATCAGCACCACAAGAGCAATCCCCACGTAGAGAAACAGCGTGTTCGCTCCGGCGCTCTTCCTGGCGAAGGGGGATCCGACCTGGCGTCCGCCCTGTTCGAGTTCGGTGAGTTTGACTCCGCCCGGGAGCAGTTGTGTATGGTCTTGCTGTCGCTTGGCGGGAGGCGGTGGAGTGCCGTCGTCCAGGCGGATATCGACCGACCCGAGGCGCATGACCTGGCCCGGTTTGAGGACGGACTCCTTGATGGGCTGGCCGTTGATGAATGTGCCGTTGGTCGAGTTGAGATCTCTGACCACCACCTCATTGCCGCGCACCAGGATCTCGCAGTGATGGCTCGAGATCGACGGCTCGGCGATCTGAAAGGCGTTGTCCTCCATCCGCCCGACAGTGGTCCGTTCCCCTTTGAGCTCGAAAGAGGTGCCCGCGAACCCTTCTGTGAGGACGACAAGCTTGGCCATAGGTCGGAATGTCTGGACGGATTATTCCGACAAGGCGAGCCAAGTCAAACGGTTTCTGTACGAGCTTCGTCAGCAGTGCATCCGTAGTGTGTCGGTTGGAATGGAGTTTGCGCCGCGTGGGGGCACGCGGCCTACAACATCGGTGTCCGCCGCTTTGTAGGCCGGGTCCCCTGACCCGGCGTCTGCGCCGATGTCTGTCCTCGCGCCGCGTGGGGGCACGCGGCCTACAACATCGGTGTCCGCCCCTTTGTAGGCCGGATCCCCTGACCCGGCGTCTGCGCCGATGTCTGTCCTCGCGCCGCGTGGGGGCACGCGGCCTACACCGGGAGTTTCCATCGGAGGCAGGCCCGGTGCCCTCGCCGGGCGACGGAACACCGAGGGCAACCAGACGCACCGCTCGATCAGGGCGGAAAAAAAAGAGGCCGGAGCGTGAGCCCCGGCCTCGATGCGACTGCGTCCAAACGCAGTGAATGCTACTTCTTGATGCGCCCGAACATGTACGGCACACCGGCTTCCGGCGTGAACGTGTACGGGCTCGTGGCGGTCACATCCTGCCACGGTCCGAGGATGCTCGTCGCGGCTTGGAGGGTTCCACCGTTGGTCCACGAGATGGTGATCGTGCCGTCGGTGTTCTTGGTGACGGTGATCTCCGGCTGGCCGGCGCACGGGACGATCTCGATCGGCCATGTGCCCGCGGTTGCGGCGTTGGCGAGGAGGACGCTGCCAGGGAAGTGGACGTCGTTGGGCGCCGATCCGAACACCCAGTGGTAACCGCCGCCACCCCGCTCCCAGAAGAGGGTGCGGATGGTGTAGGTGCCCTGGGCGAGGGTGATGGCCCCGACCGTATAGCTGTCACCCGTGTTGGCATCGAACTGGATGCGATCGCCGTTGATGATGCCAAGGCCGCCATTCGCGGTCGCCACGATGCGGTCCCAGGTCTGGCCGACGATCTGGAGATAACCGCCGTCGTCGCCCTGGAATCCGAAGTAATAGGTCCCGTCGGCCGGGATCACGAGCTGCGCCTCGCCGAGGATGGCGAAGTCGTCGTCGTCGGCGGCCGTGTTGTTCGGGAACGGCAGGGAACCGGCCTGGGTTCCGCCAGCCGCTTCGGGATCCGCATATTGGATCTTGGGCACGCCGGTCACGGTGGGAGCGCCCACCAGTTCGGCCTCGGCGTTGGCGATCGAGTTGAGGGCCGTCCCGCCGGGTTGAGAGTACGCGACGGTCCAGCCGGCGGCCGACACGCCCGGAACGAGCAGGCCGTTCGCGCCGACCAACTGCCACTTCGCGGCGTCCGCGTCATTGGCGTACTCGCCCTTGGCTGCATACAGCTCGGCGAACGCGCCACCGCCGTCTTCGAAGAAGACGAAGTCGAGGTCGTACTCGCCCACCGCGAGGTCGATGACGCCGCGGGTATTGGCATCACCCGTGCCAAACTGGTAGGTGATGGTGTCCGTGCCGCCCGGGGCGAACTGGCCGGCGCCGCTCACGCTCACCCAGTTCTTTCCCCGGATGCGCAGCGCGAAGCCGTCGTCCGAGTGCACGCCGAACGTGTACAGGCCGGCCTCGGTGATCTTGATCTTGGTCGTGGCCGAGATGACGAAGTCATTGTCGTCCCCGTCGCGGTCGCCCGGGAAGGTGAGCTCAGCGCGGAAGATCCCGGGGCCGCCGGCGCCACCCGGGTCGTTGAAGTTCACGACCGGCGAGGTGGTGTCGACGATGGACGCGTTGGGGTTATACAACGCGTTGAAGGCTGTCGCGATGTTTCCGACGTTGCCGACGTCGCGAACCGCCCGGATGGCAAACGCCCCGCAGGGGGCTTCCGGTCCAGGAAGCGGGCCGTCGGGGAACAGGCCGGGCCTGAGGTCTGCCAGCTTGGCGGACGCCCGGGTCTCGTACTCGACCACGTAGGAGCGCGTGGTGCCGCTGCCCTCGGGCGGGATGCCCGTGATGTTGTCGTTGAACAGACCGGTGTCGATCATCTCCGCGGCGTCTTCTCCCGTGCCCGCGTTGTTGGGCTCGCCCGCATTCCACTCGTAGTAGGTGTACTCTTCACCCGTGACCCAAACCCAGCCGATGCTGCCGTCTGTCCCGGACTCGAAGCCGCCGTAGAGTTCGTTGTCGGTCAGGCCGATCCAGACGCTCTCTCCGGTGGCGATCATCCGGACGAAGTTGCGCTCCTCGGCGGAGGCGAGGGTGACCAGGTGGCCGGATTTCTTCTGGCCGGAGAAGGGCTCGACGGAAGCCTTGGCCGCCACTTCGGCCGCCACCCAATTCTTCGCGCCGCGTGTGACCAGGTAGACGTTCCACGTGCCACCGGCGCCGTAAGGCGCCTGGTAGACCTGGTAAGCGCCAACGTTGAACTGCCACTGGAAGGTGTAGGCCTTGGCTGGCGTCCCCGAGTCCGTCAGGTCGATCGTGACGGTGTACGTGCCGGCCGGCAGGAACGCCGCCGGGCGCGGAATCGTGACGGTCGTCTTGCCGCCAGCGGTCACGACATCGGCCGCGGTCTCGGTGCCGTTGAGCTTCACCTTGACGCTGCCATTGTTCACCGGGGAGGCACCGTGGGTGATCTCGGCCGTGATGACCGGATCCGGGAGGACCGCTTCGCCGCGGAGCGGGCGGATCTTCGAGATCCAGGGAGCGGCGGCGCTGCTCTCGCGGTAGGCCTTGAGGCCGCCGTTGGCAACGTCGTTGATCAGGGTCTTCACGCCGTCCTTGACGCTGAAGAACTCGCAGTTCGCGCCGTTGCCGGGAAGCTCGCCTGAGCCGTTTTCCCAAATCAGGCGGATCGGGTAGATGCCGGGCGGATCGACGACGATCGTGAAGATCGTGTCCGAAGCCCCGCGCCCGCCGTCGAACTGGCCGACGATGAGGCCGGTCAGGTCGCCTGGGGCCGTGCCCACGCTGACGCGGAAGCCGTCGTCGCTGTTGACGCCGAGTTGATACATGCCGGCGGTCGGGAATTCGACATAGGCGAGCATTTCTTCGGTCGAGGAACCGGTGAGACCTGTGGATCCGGGGAAGCCGGGGAACATCAGATCTTCGAAGCCGTTATCGACATTGAAGTTACCGACGGCGGCCGGGGCTGCCATGTTGAAATTCACCACGGTCTCATGCGTGTAGTAACCGCCGGTGGCGCCGGTCAGATCGGCGATGTTGTCTCCGCGCAAGCCGGCCAACTGTTCCTCTGTCCACCAGAGCGTGTTGGGCTGGAGTGCCTCGGTCTGGTAGGGGTGGATCAGGAAGCCGGGCTTGCCGGTGTCGACCGAGGCGGTCGGCACCTGGTAGGCAGCGGGGAGCCGGTTGTAAGCGGCGACGACTGCCGTCACTGTCCCGGAGATGGTTCGGCCCGTGCTGTCCTTGAACTCGATGTCAACGGGGATGCTCGCGCCGGAGGCCAGGTAGGTCGGCGAGGCCCATCGAACCGTGGTTGTTGTGCCGGTCTTGCTGAATGTCAGCGGCGTTGCGTCGGCACCATTCACCTTCATTTTCACGGTGTCCTGGTCGACGGTGATGGCCCCGGCATCTTCGAGTTGCGCTGAAACGCTCACGGCGTCGGCGCTGGCCGCGGTGATCAGCGGTTTGTCCGCCGGGATCGTGGTCAGCACGATGTCGTCGACGTGCGTGTTCTGATAGGCGTCGCCGGTGCGGCCGCCGAAAACCAACCGGCCGGGGCTCGGGTTGAAATCAACCGCAAGGTTGTCCACGACCGCGCGGCCTTTCCACCACACGGACAAGTGCTTGTCCTCGGTCAACTGGACCTTGAACGGCTGCCAGCAGAGGACCGACCAGTCGGCTGGGTCAGCGGCGTTCTGCGGACCGGTCTGCATCGATGTGTTATCGTCGCACGCGCCGTTGAGCGTTGGCAGCGACACCTGGCTCACGATCTTGTTGTCCACGCGAACGCTCAGACCGATGACGTCGTACAGGCCTGCGTTGAGATCCAACGGCCACATCTCGCTGTTGCTCTGCCAGGCGTCGAAGCCGATGGACAGACCCGTGATCGTGCCTTCTTCGGCCAGGCCAGCCATCGAGCCGCCGACCGAACCCGGTTCGTTCACGGTGCCCGACCAACCGCCGGCCTGGTAATTCCCGCTGCCGTCTTTGGTGAACGTCGGGTCATTGGCCCGCGCGTAACTGATGTTGAAGCCGTCCGCCGGGGAGGCGGTGCCATTGCCCACACGCAGCATGCACTCGAACGTGAACGCTGCAACCGTCACGCCATTGTCGATGTCGGGGAAGATGATCTTGGACCATGTTCCCGCGGAGGGGCCGGAGATGGACAGGAAACCAATCGTGGTGCCGTCAGAGCCATAATCCCAATTAATCCACTCGCCACCGCCCGAGGCGCCACCAGAGACGGTGCTGCCCAGGAGAGTGATCGGGTGTGGAACTTGCGTGGGATCCGTGGGGTCGGCGGTGAAATCCCAGGACGCCGAACCCGCCAGCGCCCCGAGGGATCCTAGCCCGACCGCTGCCATGAATCCAATTAAGCATTTTCTCTTCATTGTCTGCAGTGGTTCTCACAATGTGCCCACAGAGTCCCCCTTCGCATGCCTGCTCGCGCAGACCTCCTGCGAAGAGGCCCCACCCTGCCGGTCACACCATACTAGCCATTTCAATTCTCAGTGCCAAACCACGATGGGTCAAGGGGAAAAGGCTGGACAGGCAAAGAGCCAAAGAGCCCGACGATGGCCCGATCGCGTGATCTTCGCGAGAACGTGTGTGATCTGTGGGCTTCAGCGCCGCCTTGGTGGCAGTGATCGGAGATCGTCATCGAAAGGCGGCGGTGAACCGCCGCACCACTGCCTGCTCCAACCTCCACGCCGGAGGGGCGACGTCCTCGTCGCCCGCAAACACATTCTGCGATCCCATTGATCGGGGACGAGCACGTCCCCACTCCAGGACGTCCCCGCTCCACTGTCGATTCGACAGAGACTGCTCCTTCTGGAGACCATCCCTTACCAGCGACTTCGATTGTCGCGCGGCCATGCATCCTGGCCTCGATCGCCAAAGCTCGCTTGGATTGACGCGCATGTGCGGTTGCGGGAGAGTGCGGCGGCAGTACAGACGCATGAAGACACGTCCGATGACCTTTCCTGCCCTCGCGCTTGCGGGGGCCCTCGCCTGCTCTCTGGCCGCGTGGGCGGTTGCCCCGACCGAGATTGAACGCGAAGAAGCCGCCCGGTGGGCCGCGGCCAAGTTCCGGGCGGTGACCGAAACCGCGAAGCCCGCATCGGGGCTCCACGTGCTGGCCAACAACGATCCGGTCCAACTGAACTCGCGCGCCGGCAAACCGCTGCGCATCGCGGAAGCCACTTACACGCGCGGCCTCTATTGCCACGCATCGAGCCGGCTTGTCGTGCGTTTGCCGGGCCGAGGCGCCGGGCTCAACGCCGTCGTCGGTGTGGACAGCAACGAGCAGACGAGCGGCGGGCGGGGCAGCGTGCGTTTCTCTGTCGAGGTGGACGGGCAGCAACGCTTCAAGTCCGCACTCCTGCGGGAGGGCATGGCGGGTGTGCCGGTCCGTGTCGCGCTGGGCGGCGCAGTGGAGTTTGCGCTGGTGGTGGAGGACGGTGGCGATGGGATCAGTTGCGATCAGGCGGACTGGGCCGAGGCGCGGGTGCTGCTCGAGGACGGTCGGCAGGTTTGGCTTGCGGATCTGCCGCTGGTCGAAGGCGGCGTCGGCAAACCGCTGAGCGCCGACTCGCCATTTGCCTTCACATACGACGGCAAGAGGTCCGCCGATCTTCTTCCTGCCTGGACGGCTGTGCGGTCAAGTCGGGATCTCGACGAGAGGCGCATCGAGCACACGGTCCTTTACAGTGACAAGGGGACCGGGCTCGAAGTGCGGTGCGTGGCGATCGAGTATCGCGATTTCCCGACCGTCGAGTGGACGGTGCACTTCAAGAATCAGGGGCAGGTCGAGACGCCGGTTCTTTCGGACATTTTGGCGCTCGATCTCGGGTTCGAGCGGTCGGGCCGAGGCGAGTTTGTTCTGCACCATTTCAGGGGCAGCCCGTGCCTGGCCAGCGACTTCGAACCCTTCCAGACTGTGCTGCAGCCCGGAACCGTCAAGCGCATCACGGCGGCAGGCGGGCGTCCGACGAACAGTGACATGCCCTATTTCAATGTCGCAGGGCCGGACGCCGGCGTCATCGTGGTCGTGGGCTGGCCCGGACAATGGGCTGCGCAGTTCGCGCGTGACCAGGCCACGGGCCTGCGAATCACGGCCGGCCAGGAGAAGACCCGCCTCAGGCTTCGTCCGGGTGAGGAGGTTCGCACGCCGCTCATGGCGCTTCAGTTCTGGCGCGGCGATTGGATCCGCGCCCAGAACCTCTGGCGCCGCTGGATGCTGGCGCACAATCTGCCGCGTCCGGGCGGCAGTCTGCCGCCCGTGCAGATGGCCGCGTGCAGCTCGCACCAGTTCGGGGAGATGATCAACGCCAACACCGCGAACCAGAAGCTGTTCGTGGACCGCTATCTCGAAGAGCGGCTGCCGCTCGACTACTGGTGGATGGACGCCGGCTGGTATTGGTGCGAGGGCAGTTGGCCCAGGACCGGCACGTGGGAGGTCGACACAAACCGGTTTCCAGGCGGTCTCCGCCCCATCTCGGATTATGCGCGCGCCAAGGGCGTGAAGACCATTGTCTGGTTCGAGCCCGAGCGGGTTCACAGCGGCACCTGGCTCGCCGAGAGTCATCCCGAGTGGATCCTGGGCGGAAAGAACGGCGGTCTCCTCAACCTCGGCGACGCCGCGGCGCGCCGTTGGCTCACTGACCACGTGGACCGGCTTCTGACCGAGCAGGGGATCGATCTGTACCGTCAGGATTTCAACATGGACCCGCTCGATTCCTGGCGGCGGAACGATGCCGAAGACCGCCAGGGCATCACCGAAAACCACCACGTCACCGGCTACCTGGCCTATTGGGACGAATTGCGCCGCCGCCACCCGAATATGCTGATCGACTCGTGTGCGTCGGGCGGCCGCCGGAACGACCTCGAGACACTGCGCCGCGCCGTGCCGCTGCTGCGCAGCGATTACATCATGGAACCGGTGGGCAACCAGGGACACACCTACGGGCTCTCGTTCTGGGTGCCGTTCCAGGGGACCGGGACCGGCTCGGGCGCCCTTTCGCCATATCTCTTGCGCAGCACGATGCACACGCATTTCACCGCCTGCTTCGACGTGCGCCGCAAGGATCTGGATTACGACATGATTCGCCGGGTGCTCGGCCAGTGGCGACGCTACGCTGACTGCTATTATGGCGACTATTATCCGCTGACTCCGTACAGTTTGGATCGATCGCTCTGGATGGCCTGGCAGTTCGATCTGCCGGAGAAGGGGCAGGGCCTGGTCCAGGCCTTTCGGCGCGACCAAAGCGTTTATGAGAGCGCGCGCTTCAAATTGGCCGGGCTCGATCCCGAGGCCCGCTATGCGGTCACCAATCTCGATTCGGGCGACACACGGAACGTGTCGGGGTTCGAGTTGATCGAGGTGGGGCTGTCCGTTGAGATCGCGGACCTCCCGGGCGACGCGGTCCTGGTCTACTCGCGTTTGTAGAACGAGATTGAAAGGCCGCCAATGCCGGGTCTGACATCCGATCAACAACGCGCGATTGAAGCCGTCGGGGATGTTCTGGTTGTGGCCGGGGCGGGGACGGGCAAGACAAGCACGCTGGTCGAGCGCTGCGTGCGGCGCATTCTGGATCCGGAGGCTCGTGTTTCACTCGATGCAGTCCTGTTGGTGACCTTTACCGAGGCGGCCGCTTCGGAGATGCGACGGCGGATCCGGCAGCGTCTCGAGCAGGCGCTCGAGGGGGCTCCGGAGGACCGTTGGATCGCCGAACAGCTTGCCCTGGTGGACAGCGCGCGCATCTCGACCCTCCACAGCTTCTGTCTCCACCTCGTGCGCGACCATTTTCAGGAACTGGGGCTCGACCCCGAATTCACCGTCCTGGACGAGGCCCAGCGCGCCGTTCTGGTGGACGACGTGTTGACGCGCGTGTTCGAGGGGCATTATGCCGGGACGGACGAAGCCGACCGCGCTGTTCAGGAACTGGTGTTTGTGTATGGAGGAGCGAGCGATGAGACCATCCGCCGCCTCGTGCTCCGCGCGCACGACTTCACCTGCACGCTGCCCGACCCCGAGGCCTGGCTGGCCCGCGAGGAGTCGCGATTGCGCCAGGAGGCCCCGGCCCATTGGACCGGTTGGTTCGAGCGAGCCCTCGACGATTGGGCGGCGGAGTGGACCGAGGCGCTGGCCGAGTTCCCGCCCGAGAACCTGAAGGCGGTCGAGTGCCTCGAGGTCCTGCGTCGCCTGGGCCGGCCGGTTTCGCATCAGGCGGCCTTCGAGGCGTTCAAGCAAATCGAGGCCCTGGACCGGGCTTGGCCGCATCGAAAGAAAACCGCATGGCGAAAGCCGCTCGAGCCTCTGCTCGAAGAAGCCGCCTTTCTCTCGTCGCTGATTCCGTGCGAGGGGGCGATCCGGGCCGACTCGGGCCCGAACCGGGCTCGATCCAAGGATCCTCTGCGCGAAGACTGGGATTGGGTGCGCGCGCCTCTGATGGCGATGGTGGCCCTTGTCCGAGAGTTCGGGGGCGCGTTCGCGAGAGCGAAGCATGAGTTGGCGGCGGTTGACTTCCACGATCTCGAGCAGTTCGCCCTGCGCCTGCTCTGGGACTCGAGGGCGGAGTGTCCCACGCCGCTCGCCGAGTCGCTTCGCCTCGATCTCGCGTACGTCTTCGTCGACGAATACCAGGATATCAATGCGGCGCAGGATCGGATCGTCACGGCGCTGTCGCGCCCGGGCAGCAGGGCCAATCGCTTCCTGGTCGGCGACGTCAAGCAGAGCATCTACAGGTTCCGATTGGCGGCTCCGCGCATCTTCCAGGGCTATGCCGATGCCTGGGGCGGAGGCGGGTCGGCCGCAAGCGCCGTGTCCCTGACGGACAACTTCCGCAGTCACGAGGCCATTCTCCGTTTTGTGAATGCCTTGTTCCCGCTGTTCATGCGGCGGGAGATTGGCGGGGTCGAGTACGGTCCTGCGGCGCGGCTGCGATTTGGAGATCCTGAGGCCCGGCGTCCGATGGCATGGCGCCCGGCCGCCGCGGATTCGAGTGGTCGAGAGCCGGTTCCTGGTGACGGCGAATCGCCTCGGGCAGACGCTGCGGCGGAGGGCCGGGTTCGGGAGGAGGCGCGGGTCGAAGTGCACGTGCGGATCGACAATCGCACGGCGGTTGACTCGGGTGGCTCCGTTTTCGAGGGCGCGGAGGACGAGGGGGCAGGGGAGCGCACGGGGGCCGAGCAGGAAGCGGCTCTGGTTGCCGCCCGGTTGCGCGCGTTACGCGACCGCGAGTTTGCGGTCTGGTCCGCGGCCCGGCGCGACGCTCGACCGGTTTCCTGGGGTGACATGGTGATCCTGCTTCGTTCGCCGCGGAACAAGGCGGAGGCGTATGCGAAGGTCTTCGAGGCTGCGGGCGTGCCTCTGGTGGCGGCGCGTCGCGGGCTGTACGATGCGCTCGAGATCTCGGATCTGCTGAGTCTCTTGGAGATTCTGGACAATCCGCTGCAAGACATCCCCCTGCTGGCCGTGTTGCGATCGCCGCTTGTCGGCCTGACCGTCACGGGGCTCGCCCTGGTCCGTCTCGGACAACGCTCGGGTCCCGTGTGGGCGGCGCTCCAACGCTTTCACAAACAGGGCCCCGATCAGGCCGCGGCGTCCGCCCTCGACGCGGGTGCGGTCGAGGGTGGGGCGTGGATGCGGGTGGACAGGTTCCTCGCCCGTTACGAGCGGTGGCGCCGGATTGCCCGGCGCGTCGCCTTGTCGCAGTGTCTCGAGACCGTTCTGGATGAAACGCATTACGAGGCGCGCATCGAGGTCGAGCCGCGTGGCGCCCAGCGCCGCGCCAATGTGCAGCGGCTCCTGGCGTTGACGCGTCAGTTCGACCGGTTCCAGCGGCAGGGCCTCTTTCGCTTCCTGAGGTTCGTCGAGGCCCAGCGCGCCGTCGAGTTCGAGCCGGAGCCGGCGGTGACGGAGGCGCGGGACGCCGTGCGGCTCATGAGCATTCACCAGAGCAAGGGGCTCGAGTTCCCGGTCGTCGTCGTGCCCGATCTGGGCAAGCGGTTCAATTTCGACGACACTCGAGGTCCGATCCTGATCGAGGAAGAACTCGGCTTTTGTCCGATGGTTCGGCCGGCGGGGGGCGTCGAGGCCTATCCGAGTCTGCCGCATTGGCTGGCCAGCCGCCGGGAACGCCACGAACTGCTTGGCGAGGAGATCCGCCTGCTCTATGTGGCCGCAACCCGCGCTTGCGACAAGCTCATCCTCGTCGGCAGCGTCTCGGCCAAGCGCGCCGAGGCAGGATGGCCTTTCGCGGAGGCAAAGGCCTTGACCGCCCGCCAGATTGGCTCGGCACGGTGCGGTCTCGATTGGCTGGGGCCGGTGCTGACCCAACTGGCGGGAAGCGCGGATTGGCTCGATCAGGGTGTCGGGCAGCGGGGCTGCTTCCGATGGGTGCGGCACGATCAACCGGCCCCTTTGAGTCCCCCGACCGGACCGGCGGTCGAAACGACGCCCGCGGCGCCTGCCCCCGCCGTGTGGACGGCTCTCGAAGGGCGTTTGACGTGGCAGTACCCTTGGCGCGCGGCCACGGTCGAGTCCGCAAAGACCGCCGTGACAACTCTGCGCCGCCGGGTGACTGAAGAGACCGATCGGGAGAGCCGCCGCTTGTTCCCGATCCCCTCGGGCGCGGACCCGAGTCATGCCAGGGCTCGAGAATCCGGACGCGTTCTCACGGCCGCCGAGCGGGGGACGGCCTATCACCGTTTTCTCGAATCGGCTGCGCTGGACACGCTGGCTCGTCCGGATGGCGTGCGCGCCGAGGTGGCGCGGCTTGAACACGAGGGGGTCCTGAGCGGGGACGAAGCCGCAGTGCTCGACCTGGGCGCCTTGGGAGCGTTTGGGCAATCGGAATTGGGCCGGCGCGTGATTGCGGAGAGGCAACAGGTGCGCCGCGAGCTCGACTTCACGCTGCGTCTCTCCCCGGAGGATTTCGAGCGGCTCGCGATACCCATCACCCGCGGACTCGGAGCGGACGAGTTCATCATTGTTCAAGGCGTTGTGGATCTCGCCGTGATGGTGTCGGATCAGATCTGGATCGTCGATTTCAAGACGGACGACATTGCCACGGACGGACTTCAGGCGAAGGTCGAGTCATACGCTCCGCAGTTGCGTCTCTACGCCCTGGCCCTGAGCCGGATATACCGACGTCCCGTCACCGAGGCTTGGCTGTATTTCTTTGCACTGGGCCGGGCCGAACCTGTGCCAACCTATGTTCAGCACGATCGAGCATGACCACAGCCCGAACATCAAGTGACGCGCAGCCTTGTGCAATGTCCGGGCTCAGGCGTCGCCAGTTCCTCCTCTGGGCGGGTGTCGCCGGAGCCGGTTTTCCATGCATTCGTCGCGCACTCGGGGCCGGGAGCAGTCAGCCGGTGTTGAGCATCGGGCTGATCGCAGATCCGCAGTACGCTGATGTTGATCCTGCCGGCACGCGGTTCTATCGGCAGTCGATCGGCAAGCTGGCCGAGGCGGTGAACCACTTCAACCGGCTCGAGATCGCTTTTTGTGTAAACCTCGGCGATCTGATTGATCGGGAGTGGAGGAGCTACGACGCGATCCTCGAGACATTGGCCGCGTCGCGCCATCGGTTCCATCACGTGCTCGGCAACCACGACTTCGAGGTGTCGAGTGACCTGAAGGCGCGGGTGCCGGCGCGGCTCGGACTCACCCGGCGGTTCTATGCCGTCGAGCGCGCCGGGTGGTGCTTCGCCATGCTCGATACCACCGATGTGAGCCTGTACGCGCAGCCGGAGTCGACGCCCGACCATGCGGAAGCCGCGGCGGCGCTCAAGCGTCTCGCCGACAGCGGCGCTGCAAATGCCCAGACCTGGAACAGCGCGATCAGCGGCCGTCAGTTGCAGTGGCTCGAGACCGCTTCCAAAGCGGCAGCGAAAGAGGGGCGGCGAGTGATTGTCTTCGCCCATCATCCCGTTCACCCGGACGGCGCCCATAACCTCTGGAACGTCCCAGAGGTTCTCGGTGTGCTGGATCGGAACCGGAATATCGTCGCGTGGTTCAACGGGCACAACCACGCCGGAGCATTCGCGGTCCGCAACGGCGTGCCATTCGTCACGCTCGATGGGATGGTCGAGACGCGCGACGCCAACGCCTACGCCGTCCTGAATCTGTACGCCAAGCACTTCGAGCTTGTCGGGCACGGACGCCAATCCGATCGCACGGCTGCGTTCGGCCCGGATGTTTCATAAAGCTCCGCGGAGTCTCGCATCCGGGCATGACGCGGCGTCACTTCGCCTTCACATCATAGCAGAACAGAAGATCCTGGTCGCGCAGGTAGAGCTTGCCGTTGGCGATGACCGGATGCGGCCAGGCCTGTTTTCCGCTCGGATCAGGCTGTTTGAAACGGCCCTTCTCCGCATACGCCGAAGGCGTCGCTTCGAGAAGGACCACCTCGCTTGCCCCCTCCTTCTCCTCGCGGCAGTAGAAATGGCCGTCGGCGTAGGTCAGCGAGCCTTTGCCCAGTTTTGCCTTCTCCTGCCAGGCCGTCGCGCCCGAGGCGAGGTTCTGGCACGTCCAGCCTCCTCGATCGGAGTGCCCGTACACGTGGTCACCGACCAGAATCGCCCCGCCGTGATGATTGGCCATGGTTTTGTTCGCGTAGATCTGGGTTGCGCCAAATGCCGCGCCGTTCTTTGCGATCCTGAACAGATTGCAGCCAACCTCGTATCCGGACGTCACGTAAACCAGGTCGTCCTTGACGATGGGTGTCGGGATGACGGCGACCCGGCCTTTGCGGGGGGCGCGCCAGAGGAGCTTGCCGTCGTTTGCGGCGACGCCCGCCACGCTCTCCATGGTGAGTTGAATGTACTGTCGCACGCCGCCGATGGTGGCAGGCACCAGCGAGGCGTATTGGGCGGCATCGGTGAATTCCTTGCTCTGCCACACGGGCGCCCCGGTCTTCTTGTCCAGAGCCACAATCGCCCCCTGCGCGCCGCCCGGTGTCACCATGATCTTGTCTCCATCGAGCAGCGGGGACTCGCTGTACCCCCATTCCGGCAGGCTGCCACCGAAGTCTGTGACGAGATGCTTGCGCCACAGTTCCTTGCCGGTGGCCGTCTCGCAACACACCAACTCGCCATACTGGCCCAGCGCAAAGAGCCGATCCCCATCCACCGTCGGCGTGCATCGGGGCCCCGCAAAACCGCCCCACCCCGGCGCGCCGGCCTTGCCCAGCCTGCTCGACCAGAGCTTTGTGCCGTCGCTTTCCTTGAGCGCAATGATGTCATTCCCATCCGCCATGTCGCCCGCGGTGAAGATCCTCCCTGCGGCGACGGACACCGTGGTGAAGCCGCTGCCGAGGCCAGCCGCTTTCCACGACAACTGCGGCCCGTTTGCCGGCCATGTCTTGAGCAGACCGGTCTCGGCGGATCGCCCGGTGCGGTCCGAACCAAACCACTGGGGCCAGTCGAGGGCGTGAATTGCGGGGGCGAGAAGGAGCCCCAGAAGCAGCAGCAGCGTCGCCTGAGCGCCATGGGATGGCTGATCGGTTCGTTTCATGGGGTGTCACGTATATGTGTTCCGGCGGTGAAGTAAAGCCTCTTCCTGCCAGGGCATGCGTTCCCTCGTAGACCGGCTGCGGAGCGCCGGCTTGCAGCGGGCCTCCCAGCCCGCAGCGGTCCGCATTGTCGAGTTTTCGGCCTCGCCACGGTCACGAGTCCACGAGACATGCGGGCCAGCCGGTGCCGGATCAGCGCAAAATATGCGAAGCAGTCGGCAAAGCATGTGGAGCCGATCTTGGGGCGGGCAGGGAAGGTGGAGTGTATTGACAGCGACAACGCGGGGCGCTCCGCGGCGCCCGAGCCGCGGTTTGGCGGCTGCGGATGGCGTTTGTCCGCGCCCCGTCCCGGTCAGGGACGGCATGGCAGCGCGCGGGGGTCAACAACCTGGAATTGGAATCGATCATGAAGAGCTTCACGACAATTGACGGCAACGAGGCAGTCGCCTACGTCGCTTACCGCTGCAACGAAGTGATGGGCATCTACCCCATCACGCCCTCCTCGAACATGGGGGAATGGTGCGACCAGTGGGCCTCCGAAGGGGTCAAGAATCTCTGGGGCACCATTCCGAGCGTGGTGGCGATGCAGAGCGAGGGCGGCGCCGCGGGCACGGTGCACGGGGCGTTGCAGACCGGGGCACTGACCTGCACGTTCACGGCGTCGCAGGGTCTTTTGCTGAAGATCCCCAACATGCTCAAGATCGCCGGGGAACTGACGCCCGCGGTATTCCATATCAGCGCGCGCGCCCTGGCCACGCACGCCCTCTCGATCTTCGGGGATCACAGCGACGTCATGCTGGCCCGCACGACCGGGTTTGCCATGCTCAGCTCCGACTCGGTGCAGGAGGCGATGGACTTCGCGCTGATTGCCCAGGCGGCGACGCTCGAATCGCGCGTGCCGTTCCTGCACTTCTTCGACGGCTTCCGCACGTCGCATGAGGTGTCCAAAATCGAGCTGATCTCCGATGACACCATGCGGGCGATGATCAGCGAAGAGGCGGTCATCGCGCACCGCCAGCGCGCCATGAACCCCGATCGCCCCGTCCTGCGCGGCACGGCCCAGAATCCGGACGTCTTCTTCCAGGCGCGCGAGGCGTGCAATCCGTTTTATTTGAAGTGTGCGGACGTGACCCAGCGGGCGATGGACAAGTTCTGCCAGTTGACCGGACGCGCGTACAAGGTGTTCCAGTACTCTGGCGCGCCGGACGCCACAGACATCGTCGTGCTGATGGGTTCGGCCTGTGAGACGGCGGACGAGACGGTCGATTTTCTCAATGCCCAGGGCGGGAAGTACGGCGTTGTGCGGGTGCGGCTCTACCGCCCGTTCGACGTGAAACGGTTCATCGAGTGTCTTCCGCCCACGGTCAAGTCCATTTCGGTTCTGGATCGGACCAAGGAGCCCGGGGCGGGGGGTGAACCGCTTTATCTCGACGTGGTGGCGGCTTTGGCGGAAGGGCTTCCGGAGGGCTACGGGCAGCTCAAGACGATGCCGCGTGTGCTGGGCGGGCGCTACGGCCTCTCATCGAAGGAGTTCACGCCCGCGATGCTCAAGGGTGTGTTTGACAACGCCCGCGGCGCCCAGCCGAAGAACCACTTCAGCGTCGGCATCGAGGATGACGTCACGCATTGCAGTCTCCCGTACGATCCGGACTTCTCGACGGAAGGCGAGAAGGTGGTGCGGGCGATGTTCTACGGCCTGGGATCCGACGGCACGGTCGGCGCGAACAAGAACTCGATCAAGATCATCGGCGAAAGCACCGGCAATTACGCGCAGGGGTATTTCGTGTACGATTCGAAAAAGGCCGGCGCCGTTACGGTCTCGCACCTGCGTTTCGGTCCGACGCCCATTCGGGCGACCTACCTGGTCAACAGGGCGAACTTCGTCGCATGCCATCAGCCGGTGTTTCTCGAACGCTACGACATGTTGCAGCCCCTGGTGCCCGGCGGCACGTTCCTGCTCAACACCCCGTTCGGCGCCGAGGAGATCTGGGATCGCCTGCCGCGCCCGATGCAGCTCCAGATGGTGAACAAGAAGGCGAAGTTCTTCGTGATCGACGCCATCAAGGTGGCCCATGCTTCGGGCATGGGCAGCCGCATCAACACGGTGATGCAAACCTGTTTCTTCGCGCTCTCGGGCGTGCTGCCGCGCGACAAGGCCATCGAGCAGATCAAGTACACCATCAAGAAAACCTACGGCAGGAAGGGCGAAGACGTCGTGCGCAAGAACATCGAGGCCGTCGATCACACCCTCGCCAATCTGCATGAGGTGAAAGTCCCGGCGCAGATCACCAGCGGGTTCGACATTCCCGATCCGTTCACCGCCGACGCCCCCAGCCGCGTCAAGGAAACCCTCGGCAAGATCTACGGCGGGCTGGGTGAGTCCCTGCCGGTGAGCGCCTTCCCTTGCGACGGCACGTTCCCCACCGCCACGACCCAGTACGAGAAGCGCAACCTCGCCCTCGAGATCCCGGTCTGGGATCCCAAGACCTGCATCCAGTGCGGCAAATGCGCGGTTGTCTGTCCGCACGCCGCCATCCGAATGAAGGTGTACGACGCGGCGGCCCTGGCCGGCGCGCCCGGCACATTCAAGTCGTGCGACGCCCGGGCGCCGGAGTGGAAGGGCATGAAGTACACCATTCAGGTCGCGCCCGAGGACTGCACCGGCTGCGTTCTCTGCGTGGACGCCTGCCCGGCGAAGAACAAGACCGAGGTGAAGCTCAAGGCGATCAACATGCAGCCCCAGGCCCCGCTGCGTGTCCCCGAACGCGAGAACTGGGCGTTCTTCCTCAAGATCCCCGATCTGGACCGCCGGAAGATCAAGGTGACCCAATTGCGGCAGCAGCAGGTGATGCGTCCGCTCTTCGAGTTCTCCGGCGCGTGCGCGGGCTGCGGCGAGACACCGTACATCAAGCTGCTCACCCAGCTCTTCGGCGATCGCGCCGTGATCGGCAACGCAACGGGCTGCAGCTCGATCTACGGCGGCAACCTGCCAACCACCCCCTACTGCGTGAATCACGAGGGGCGCGGGCCGACCTGGAACAACTCCCTGTTCGAGGATTGCGCCGAGTTCGGCCTCGGGTTCCGGGTGTCGATCGACAAACAGCGCGAGTTCGGGTGCGAACTCCTGCGGCGCATGGCGCCCACCCTCGGGGATGACTTCGTCAACGCCCTCATCACCGCGGATCAGACCAAGGAATCGGGCATCTACGACCAGCGCGAGCGGGTCGCGGCCCTCAAGCAGAAGCTCCAAGGCAACGCCTCGAGCGAAGCCAGGATGCTCCTGTCCGTCGCCGACAACCTGGTCCGCCGCAGCGTGTGGATGCTCGGCGGCGACGGCTGGGCGTACGATATCGGATACGGCGGACTCGACCATGTGCTGGCCAGCGGGCGCGATGTCAACGTGCTGGTGCTCGACACCGAGGTCTACTCGAATACGGGCGGCCAGATGTCGAAGTCCACCCCGCGCGGCGCCGTGGCCAAATTCGCCGCGGGCGGAAAGCCACTGGCCAAAAAGGACATGGGCCTCATCGCGATGACTTACGGCACGGTGTATGTCGCCAGCGTCGCCATGGGCGCCAAGGACGAACATACGCTGCGGGCGTTCATCGAGGCTGAGTCCTATCCGGGCCCCTCCCTGATCATCGCGTACAGCCACTGCATCGCCCACGGCATCAACCTGGACGCAGGCATCGGAATGCGGCAGCAGAAGAGCGCCGTCGAGTCCGGCCAGTGGCTGCTCTATCGCTTCGACCCGCGCCGCGCGGCGGCGGGCGAGAACCCGCTCCAGCTCGATTCCCAGGCTGCCAAGACGCGTGTCGCCGACTTCCTGATGTCCGAGAATCGCTTCAAGATGTTGACCAAGAGCAAGCCGGAAGATGCCAAGCGCTTTTTCGAGATGGCCCAGAAGGACGCCGAAGCGCGCTGGCAGTTGTACACCTACATGGCCGCGCGCAAGCTGGGAGGCAACGGCACGCCCGCGGCACCGGCTCCGGCTCCGGCTCCGGCGTCGAAGGCCTGAGGAACGGAATGACTGCCATTGGCGAGAACTGAATACTTGAAACGAGAAAGGAACCAATTATGGACTTCAGCACCACGTATCTCGGATTGAAACTGCGCAGTCCCCTCGTGCCCTCGGCCTGCCCGCTGACACGGGAGGTGGACGATATCAAGCGCGCGGAGGATTCCGGGGCCGGCGCCATCGTGCTCCCCTCGGTGTTCGAGGAGCAGATCCGGCGGGAACGCGCCGAGTTGGATGCGGCGCTCGAACAGGGGACCCAGAGTTTCTCCGAGGCTCTGAGTTATTTCCCTGACGTCGGCGAGTTCCGCCTGGGCGGCGAGGATTACCTCGAGCACATCGCGGCGGCCAAGGCCGCGACCAAGATCCCGGTCATCGCCAGCCTGAACGGGGCGTCCCTGGGCGGCTGGACGGACTTCGCCAGGAAGATCCAGACGGCCGGGGCCGACGCCCTCGAGCTGAATATCTACTACATCCCCACCGACCCCGATCTGACATCCGCCGATGTCGAGAAGACGTATCTGGACATCCTCAAGGCGGTCAAGCAGGCCGTGACGATCCCCGTCGCGGTCAAGCTCAGCCCCTTCTTCAGCAGCATGGCCAACGTCGCGCGCGAACTCGATCGCGCGGGCGCCAACGGCCTGGTCCTGTTCAATCGGTTCTATCAGCCCGACATCGACCTCGAGACGCTCGAAGTCGAGCACAGCCTCCTGCTCAGCACGCCGCAGGCCCGACGCCTGCCCCTGCGCTGGGTCGCCATCCTGCACGGCCGCGTCAAGGCCAGCCTGGCTGCAACCAGCGGGATTCACACCGCTTCCGATGCCTTGAAAGTGCTCATGGCCGGCGCGGATGTTGCGATGCTCTGCTCGGTGCTGCTCCGCAAAGGCATGCCTCAAATCGCCGCCATCGAGAAGGAGATGCGCCAGTGGATGGAGCAGCACGAGTACGACTCGATCGAGCAACTCAAGGGTTCGCTCAGCCAGAAGAACTGCCCCGACCCGGCCGCCTTCGAGCGCGCGCAGTACATGCGGGTGATCTCGACCTGGAGCCCGACCTGAGGCGGGTGCTCTTCCAACCCGCATCGGCCGACATGTTCGAGCTGTCGGCTGCGAGCTGATCTGGACTCAAACGAAATGCCTGCCGGGCAGCGGATGCCAGGCAGGCATTCGTGTTTGCAGGACCCAGGCGGGCGGGCCTCGCGGCGCTCGACTACTGGGCGAACGCAGCCAGCTTCGCCAGCATTTCGTCCGCGATCGGCTTCATCTTCGGGCCCACCTCCGGGATCGCAGTGACCTTCTCGAGGACGGGAGTCAGGCGCGCGCCTGCCGACTCGGCCACCGCGGCGATCGGCGCCCGGGCGGTTGCAGGAATCTTGTCCCAAAAGGCCTTGAGACCATCAAGCTTGGCATTCATCTCGCGCAGCTTGGGCAGGGCAAGATCGGCCGACGCGGCGTCTTGAATGGTCCCCAGGGTCTGTGTCGCGGAGTTCGCGACGCTCTCGATGCTGCTCACGACGGTGCTCGCATCGGCGGAAACATCCGGAGCGGCGGGGAGATCGCCCCGCTGGCAGCCCTTGGACTGCGAGAACAGGATGATGGCTCCTACGATGATGACCAGGGGGACGAGCCACCGCCCGATCGAAGAGCCCGTCTTGGCGACCGCGCCGCCCACCTGCTGTGCGGCTTGCGCCGCGCCCGCGCGCGCGGAATCGGCCGCCCGCTCCGCGGAGCCGGCCACCTGCGTAGCGCCGGACCGGGCCGCGGCCGCGGCGCCGCCGAGGGCGGACCTGGCGGAATCGAAGAGTCCCGCCATGCCGGGCAGGGCGCCCAAGGCGTCTCCAAGTCCGGACGGCATGGCGCCCATGATGTTCTGCTTCTGGCCGGCCAGCAGGTTGGCCAATCCCCCCATATCAAGTCCCATGCTTGCTTTCTGTTTGCCGAGTACGCCCAGCACCAGGGGCGCGAGCGCTCCCAACAGCTTGCCCATCGAGTCCTGGCGCAGCCCGGTGAACTTCCCGAGCGTGCCGAGCAGGCCGGCCAGATTGTCTCCGCCTAGCAACGACGTGAGCAGCCCGCTGCCTTGCTCGGCGACCGAGGCGCCCTGGCTGCCGAGCATGTTTGTGAAGTGATCCAGCACTCCTGTGTCCTGCTTGCCGAGCAGGGCATCGAGTTGCTTGCTTCCATCAGGCTTCGAAACGAGCTTGGTGAGGCTCGCCAGCAATGCCGGCACCGCGGCGCCGACCGCGGATTCCGTTTTGGCCCGGTTCTCCCCGATCAGAGAGCCGAGCTTGTTGGGCGTGTCCCCGCCCATCTGGCTCATGATCAATTCGACGATGTTCATGCGTTGTTCCTTTGGGTGCCTTGGCTTTTGGTTTGTTGCCCTCCGCTGTTCTGACAGACAAGGGCAGCGAAGGGCTGACCTTGCGGTCAGCCCTTCGGCGTACTGTGCTTGAGAATGAGAGCTGGTTCTAGTAGGTGGTCGTCGACTCGATCTCGGTGATCGGCGTCTGACGTTCGCGCGTGGTCACGAGGACCTCGAGCCGCTGGTCACCGGCGCCAACCGCCTTGCCAACGATCGTGTAGGTGATCGTTTGCTTCAGTGCCAGAGCCGGCACAGGCGCCCACGTCACGTTCTTGCCGCTGATCTGTCCGGCGTTGGACGCCGACACGGGATCGATTCCGGCAGGCAGAACCGCCTTGATCGTGACGTCGCGCAGATCCATGCCGCCGCCCTGGTTGGTGACCCGCACGGTGTACGTGGTCTGCTCGCCCACCTGGATCGGATCCGGATCGTCCACCACTTCGACGAGAATGGCGCTCACGCCCTGAATGGCCACGCTGCAACTGGTCCGCGCCGGTTCGGCGCAGGCGCCCGCTGTCGCGGCCTCAAACGCGTACGTGCCGCTGTTCGCCGCGCTGAAGGTCGCGCAGACCTTCTTGGCGGCCTGGGGCGCCAGAGAGCCAAGGTTCCAGACGGCTTTGCCGCCCACGCCCGCCCCGCCATCGCTCGCTGAACGAAGGGTCAGACCCGCAGGGACCGGGACTTCCAACACGGTGTTGGCGGCTGGCGCATTTCCGGTGTTCCGCACTTCCCAGCAAACCTCGAAGGGACGGCCGATGTACTCAACAAACTCGCCTGCCTTCGCAGCGGGCGTCTGGCACGCCACCGCAAGGGCCGGCTTGACCACAGTGACCGAGGCGTCGGCCGCGGCTTCCACCCCCTGTGTCGAAGTGGCCTTGGCAGGGTTCACGAAGTTCCCGGTCCGCGTCGCGTGCGCGGTGAAGCCGAGTTCCCGCGACTGGCCCGGCGCCAGATCGCCGACTTCGAACGTCTTGGCCCCGGCGGCCCCGTCGATTACCAGGCCTTCGGGGAGCGTGTCCGTCACGCGCACACCCGTCAGCGCACTGGTGCCGCTGTTCTTCACCACCAGCTTGACCGGGATCGGATCGCACTGAACCACCTGGGCGGGCATCGTCTTCACCAGCTCGATCGCCGGTTTGACCACCGCGATCGTGGTGCAGACGACCGGACGGAATGTCGCGGTTGCGCAGCCCGTGATGGGGGATTCGTCCAGCGCCACGGCGCGGATGCGCACCTCTTTGGCCTCGCGCGGTCCCAGTTCGCCCAGGACCCACGTCGATTCACTCCCACTGCTCCGGTCCGCTTTCGGCGTCGCTTCCTCGACGCGAACGTTCCCGCTCATCTGGTCGGTGAGCGTGACATCCTGAAGCGCCAGGCCGGTGAGGTTGCTCACCTTAATGACGGTTTCGAACGGCTTACCCAGGAGAACCTCGGCCGGACTGGTCTTCTCGACAAGCAGGGCGCCCGTCTGGGGATTGCCGGTGGGGAATGCGGCCGAGGCTGTCCCGGCTCGCGGGGCAGCGCTCACCGCCACGGGCGTCACGGCCGTCTGAGCTGGCGCCGGTGTCAGGGGGGTCGTTGCCCGCCCGCCCCGGGGCCGCGTTGTCCGACTCGCCTGGGCCACCATCATGGAGCTGTTTCCGGCAATCTGATCCTCCCCGGACGCGTTCGACGTCGAGGTGGAGGCGGCGGCGGTGGAACAGGCTCCCCAGAGCGCTGTCAGCCCGGCAACTGCTGCTAAAGCCACAGTTTGTCTCAGTTTCATACGATTCAAGATAGGTCCTTGATTTCTGATCGTTCGTTGTTTTGTTTCTGTCGTCGGCCAATCCCCTGCGATCCCGACCGCGACATCACCCGCTCCTGAAGGGAAAAGTGGTCCGCCCTCGCATTGCTCTCCAGGGTCCTTTTGGCACCTGTCCCTCCCCTAGGGGATATCACCTAGGAAAGTGTTCATATTGCGAGCGGGTGTCAAGGTGGAAGTTGAACCCCTTTCGGCTTGAACAACCGGCTGCGCGCGAGCAGGGTCCATCGGTGTGTAAGACCGACCTCTCGTGAGTTGCGACGGTCGGCGTCGAATTGACTTTCACTGTGCAAGACTACGAAAAACTCGGCGTTTTCTACCTGGGGCGCCGCTACGATCTGGGCAAGAAACAGAGTCTGCCGGAGCTTCTGCTCTACGAGTCCAAGCACCTCGTTACCCACGGCCTGGTCGTGGGCATGACCGGCAGCGGCAAGACCGGCTTGTGCTTCGACGTCATCGAGGAAGCGGCCATGGACGGCATCCCGTCCATCGTCATTGATCCCAAAGGCGATCTGGGCAATCTGCTCCTGACATTCCCCGATTTGCGTTCCGAGGACTTTGCGCCATGGACCAACGAGGACGACGCGCGCAAGAAAGGGGTCTCGATGGCCGACTACGCGGCGCAACAAGCCGAGCTTTGGCGCCAGGGCCTCGCCCGGTGGAACCAGGATGGCGAGCGCATCCGGCGGTTGCGCGCGGCGGCCGATTTCGCCCTCTACACCCCGGGGAGCAGCGCCGGACGCCCGGTCTCAATCCTGAAGTCGTTCGCGGTCCCTCCGCCGGAAACGCTCGAGGACGGCGAATTGCTGCGGGAGCGTGTCGGCTCGATGGTGACAGGACTGCTCGGGCTCATGGGCGTCAAAGCCGATCCCGTCAAGAGCCGGGAGAGTATCCTGCTTGCCAACCTGCTGCAAAGCGCCTGGAGCCAGGGTCGCGACCTCGATCTCGCCGGCCTGATTCACGAGGTCCAGGAGCCGGCCGTGCGCCGGATCGGCGTGCTCGATGTCGAATCGTTCTACCCGGCCAAGGATCGGTTCGAACTGGCCATGCAGCTCAACAACCTCCTCGCCTCGCCCAGCTTCGCAGCATGGATGCAGGGTGAAGCCCTCGACGTCGGGCGATTCCTCTACACCGACGCCGGCAAACCGCGCGTGGCCATTTTCTCGATTGCGCATCTGGGCGATTCCGAGCGGATGTTTTTTGTCACCCTGCTGCTCAACCAGATCCTGAGCTGGATGCGTGGTCAGTCCGGCACCAACAGCCTGCGCGCGCTCGTGTACATGGACGAGATCTTCGGCTACTTCCCCCCGGTCGCCGATCCGCCCTCGAAGCAGCCGCTGCTGACTTTGCTCAAACAGGCGCGCGCCTATGGCGTGGGCCTGGTCCTCGCCACGCAGAACCCGGTCGATCTCGACTATCGCGGCCTGGCCAACATCGGTTCGTGGTTCATCGGACGACTCCAGACCGACCGGGACAAGGCCCGCGTGCTCGAAGGTCTCGAGGGGGCCGCGGCCGGGCGTGGCGCGAAGTTCGATCGCGCCGCCGCCGAGCAACTGCTGGCCGGATTGGCCAGTCGCATCTTCCTGCTCCACAACGTCCACGACGACGAGCCGGATATCTTCGAATCGCGTTGGGCCATGTCCTACCTGCGCGGCCCGCTTTCCCGGTCGCAAATCAAATCGCTCAACGACGCGCATCAGGACACGCCATCGAGCGCTCCTCCCGCCGCTGCCGGCCCGTCCGGCCCATCCACGCCATCCACGCCAGCCGCGCCTGTCCCGGTCGCGGAGCGTTCGAGCCGTCCGGTCTTGCCGCCCCAAGTGCCGCAGTTCTTTGCGCCGGTGCGGGGTGTGCCGCCGCCGGACAGCACGATCGTCTACCAGCCGCGCGTGCTCGGCAGCGCGCAGGTTCGCTACGCCCACGCGAAGTTCAAGGTGGACCTGCTGCAGGATTTCATCGCGGTGACCGAGATCACCGACAGCGCCGTGCCCGTGGATTGGACCGCGGCGGAGGAACTCGCCATCACGGCGAATCAGTTGGAGAAGAGCCCGGTGGCGGCTGAGTTCGCCTCATGCCCGCCCGCCGCCGGCGATGCGAAGAACTACGCGGCTTGGGCGAAAGACCTTGCGACCTGGATCCAGAACCAACGCAGGCTGACCCTGCTCCGATCGCCATCGCTGGGTCAGGTCTCGAAGCCCGGAGAGGAAGAGCGCGATTTTCGAATCCGCCTGCAGCAGGCCGCGCGGGAGGCGCGCGATGAGGCCGCGGAGAAGCTGCGCGCGAAGTACGCCCCGAAGATGGCCACACTCCAGGAACGCCTGCGCAGGGCCCAGGCGGCCAGGCAACGCGAGATCGATCAGGCCAAACGGGCCAAGATGGATACGGTCATTTCCTTCGGCTCGACATTGCTCGGGGCCTTCCTGGGCCGGCGGGCCGTCTCTCTCGGCACGGTGAGCAAGGCCGGCACCGCGATGCGCAGCGCCGGCCGCGCGATGGGCCAGGCGGGCGACGTCGGGCGCGCCGAGGAAACCGTGGCGGCTGTGCAGCAGCAGTTGGAGGATCTCGAGTCGCAGTTCGAGGCTGAGAAGATGGCCAAAACCGGGAATCTCCCGACCGAGACGCTCGAGGCGATCGAACTGAGCCCCACGCGCGCGAACATCAACGTGCGGCTCGTGGCGCTGGTCTGGCTGCCGTTCAGTCGCGACGCCGCCGGCGTCATCAACCCGGCCTTCTGAGTGTCCGCTCGATCAAAGGCGCGCTACTGCTTCGATGGGATCTTGAGTTCGAGGTAAAGGTCCCGCAGTTGCTTGAGGTCGGCCGTTCCGGGCGAGTCGGTCATGAGACAGGTCCCTTTCGCTGTCTTCGGGAAGGCAATGACATCGCGGATGCTCGGGGTGCCGCACAGCATGGCGATGAGACGGTCGAATCCGAGCGCGATGCCTCCGTGCGGCGGCGCGCCGTATCGGAACGCTTCGAGCATGTATCCGAAGCGCGCCTGGGCGATCTCGGGCGGGATTTGGAGCACGTCTTCGAACACCACTTTCTGGACCGCGGGTTGGTGAATACGAATAGACCCGCCGCCCAACTCGACCCCGTTGACCACCACGTCGTAGTGCTGGCCGCGGACCTTCCTGGGGTCGGTGGTCAGGAACGGGATGTCCTCCGCCACGGGCGCCGTGAAGGGATGATGGCTCGAATACCATCGGTTCTGGTCCTTGTCGAAACTGAGCAGCGGGAAGTCGACAACCCAGAGGAACTCGAAGCGATCGGACGGGATCGATAGTTTGCCTTGCGCTTCGAGCACAGTCGCGGCGTAGAGGCGGATGCGACCGAGGATTTCACACGCCATCAGCCATTCGCCCGCCGCAAACAGGATCAGGTCGCCTTCCTCGATTGCGAGTTTCTGCCGCAGCAAAGTCTTCTCGGCGTCAGTGAAGAACTTGACCATCGGCGCCTTCCATTCGCCGTTCTCGACCTTGATGAAGGCGAGGCCCTTGGCGCCGCCGTCCTTGGCGATCTGCGTCATGGCCTCCATCTGGCCCTGGGTCACCCCGGCAAGGCCCTTGGCGTTGATGGCCTTGACCACGCCGCCAGCCTTCACGGCTCCCGAAAACACCTTGAACTCGCTGGCGCGAAACGCCTCGGTGAAATCCTCGAGCTCGAGCCCGAATCGCAGATCCGGTTTGTCGCTGCCGAAGCGGTCGAGCGCCTCGCGGAAGGGCAGGCGCCGAAACGGCGTGGCCAGATCGCGGTTCAGAGCCCTCCTCCAGATGCGACTCAATAGACCCTCGATTGTGGCGTAAATGTCCTCCCGATCGATGAACGACATCTCGATGTCGATTTGCGTGAACTCCGGCTGCCGATCCGCCCGCAAATCCTCGTCCCGAAAACACTTGGCAAGTTGGAAATACCGCTCGATGCCCGCGACCATCAGGATCTGTTTGAACTGTTGGGGCGATTGCGGAAGGGCATAGAAGAGCCCGGGATTGGTCCGGCACGGCACCAGAAACTCGCGCGCCCCCTCGGGCGTCGACTTGAACAGCATCGGCGTCTCGATCTCGAGAAAGCCGTGCTCGTCGAAATAGGCCCGCGTCGCGGTCGCCACCGCGTGGCGCAGGCGCAGGTTGCGCGCCATGTCGCCGCGGCGCAGATCCAGATAGCGGTACTTCAGCCGCAGCTCCTCGTTGACCTTCGCGGCCGACTCGGGATCGTCGATCTGGAAGGGCAGGGGATCGGCCAGGTTCAGGACCTCGAGATCCTTGACCAGAACCTCGACTTCGCCCGTGGGAATCTTCGGGTTGACCGTGCCCTCCGGGCGCTGGCGCACCGCGCCGCCGACGCGAATCACGCTCTCGCTGCGCAGCGCGGCCGCTCGATCGAAGACGTCCGCCGGCAGATCCGAAGGATCAAACACCGCCTGCGTGCGGCCCTCGCGGTCGCGCACGTCGATGAAGATGACGCCGCCGAGGTCGCGACGGGAATGGACCCAGCCCGAAAGAGATACGGTTTGCCCGATGTGTATCGGGCGCAATTCGTTGCAGTGATGTGTGCGTTTCATGAACAACAGCGCGACCCCTCGCCCGGAAATCCCATGCCTGGGCGAAGACCCGGGTTTCCGGGCTGTGGCAAAACCACGCCCGGAAGGGAACCAAGAGACTCGAGTCCGTTTCTAAGGCGTTCTGCCATGAGAACAGTGTGTCGCATTTGTCTTGATGTGTCGGATCGAGCGAACGGCAAACGGGGGCGAATGGTGCGGCCCGGACCTGGAATTTCAAAGTGAATTCTTTCCGCTCCTGCGTCGCGGAAAGACGCAGCGCCTTTTGGCGAGGCATTCAAGGGCACTGGCGCGCATTTGTCACCAATTCCTGAAGAACGCGGAGCCGATGTCATCGAAAAGTGCACTCATGCGCGCTAGCCCGGTTACGGTTCCTCGCTAAGCGTGTGAAATAACCGGGCTCAGGCTTCAACGCTTCACCGAGGTGCGCTCGGCCAGCCACACCATGTCCTGGTTGTTGGGCGAGGCCACGTTGAGGGGCAACGCGCCGTCGCGATAGGCGATCGGCTTGATCGTCCGCGAATCTTTCCACTTCCGGATCTCAGCATGCCCATCAGCGAACGAAATGCCGGCTGCCCCATTGTGGTAGCTGGCGGGGTAGTCGATGATGTAGGCGCTCGAGGGATTGACCACCATCTTGTTGGCGAACCCGCCCGCGTTGATGCTGTCGGGATGCTCGTCGAGCAGGACGTAGAGCATCGAAGGGCCGGGTTCGGTGATTTCGCTCAGCTTGTAATACGTGCGGTACTCCTTCTGTCCGGCGTGCATGCCCGGCGCCGTGGGCAGCCATTCCCCCGGCCCGCCCAGCGCCTGGCTCATCCCCATGCTGCGCACCCGGTCATGCCGCCTCCCGCCAATGGTGACATAGCTTTTGTCGGCAGGGCACTTGAAGACATCCGCACTCTGGAGATAAGGCGCGATCTTGCTATAACGCTCGGTCAGCAGGAGAAGCGTGTTGGTGTTGTCGCTGTTGCTCCCCTGATAATCGAGCCAGCCGCCCACCCACGAGTTCGGCTCGTCGCGGTTGTTGCCGGGCGCCGTGACGCTGTCGCCGTTGTCGTGCGCGTACGCCAGCCACGCAAGCTTCAGTTGCCTGAGATTATTGATGCACTGGATGCCATGTGCCTTGGTCTTGGCCCTGGCCAGCGCCGGCAGCAACATGCCCGCGAGAATGGCAATGATGGCAATGACCACGAGCAATTCGATCAGCGTAAACGCCCGGCATCGGGAGGAAATCACGCGCTGCGGCATACTCAAAACCTTCGGTTTGTTGGTGACGGCTTGACTTTAGCACCGTCTCCGCCAAAGGCGAGCACGGAATTCTCTCGCCGCCAAACCCGTAGCCCGGCCATCAGATCACGCGCAGCCTTCTGGAATGCCCGGGCTTACGGGTCGATCGCGACAGAGTCCTTGCAACCGCCGAGAGAGACTGGCCAGACTGGGGCTGGTCCCGATGCGATTCGACCGATGAACTCGCCAAACGACGCAGTGAGACGTGCCGGCTCGAGGCTTCACTACGCGTGGATCGTCCTGGCCGTGGGCACGCTGGTCGTCTTCGGCGCTCTGGGTCTGGCCCGATTCGGTTACACCATGCTGCTGCCGCCCATGCAGGCGGGCCTGCTCCTGAACAACACCCAGGCTGGCGCCCTGGCAACAGCCAATCTGGCCGGCTACCTCGTTCTGGCCCTGGTCGGCGGCGCCCTCGCGTCGCGGTTCGGTCCCCGCGCGGTCATCGCGGCCGGGTTGACGGCGGCGGCCCTGGGCATGCTGTTGACCGGACTCGCCGACAGTTTCGGGGCTGCACTTGGCTGGCGGGCTCTTTCCGGCATCGGCAGCGGCGCAAGCAACGTTCCGGTCATGGCACTGCTGTCCGCCTGGTTCGCCCAGCGTCGGCGCGGGTTGGCCTCTGGGATCGGTGTGACAGGGTCTTCACTGGGGCTCATCCTGCTGGGGCCGCTGGTCCCGCGCCTGTTGGCCGGAAACGAAGAGAATGGATGGCGCATCTGCTGGTTCGTTTTCTCGGGCGTGACATTCGGGCTGGCCATTCTCGCCCTGGCCGCCCTGCGGAACCGGCCAGCGGAGATCGGCCTGAGCCCCTTGGGAGCGGCAGGGGACGAGGTGCCCGCGCTCGCGGGGGCACGCGGACTTGACTGGAGCAGCGTCTATCGGTCCGGGGTTATGTGGCATGTCGGATTGATCTATGTCGCGTTCGGCTTCTCCTACATCATCTACATGACCTTCTTCACCAAATACCTCGTGGCCGAGGCCCACTACACGCAGGCTGCCGCGGGCGGGTTGTTCATGGCCATGGGCTGGCTGGGCCTGTTCTGTGGATTGATTTGGGGATGGGTCTCGGACGTGATCGGGCGCAAGGGCGCCCTGGTCATTGTCTATCTGATTCATACCGTCGCCTTCGGCCTGTTCGCGCTCTGGCCCTCGCCCATCGGACTCGCTCTCTCAGCCGCTCTGTTCGGCCTGTCAGCCTGGAGCATCCCGGCCATCATGGCGGCGACCTGCGGAGATTTGCTCGGCCCACGATTCGCACCGGCGGGCTTGGGATTCGTGACCCTGTTCTTCGGCCTTGGCCAGGCGGCGGCGCCCAGTGCCGCCGGGGCCCTCGCCGATGCCGCCGGTTCGCTGGCGCCGGCGATGCTGCTTGCCTCGGGCGTGGCGTTTCTGGGCGCCCTGGGCTCGCTCCTGTTGCGCCAGGGCGCCACGACGCGGCAGAGCGCCATGCCCTTGTATGCCGCGATCGATGTCGGGACGAACTCGGTCAAACTTCACGTCGCGGCGAAGCAACAGGACGGAGGATGGCGGCCGTTGGTCGATCGGTCTGAAGTGACGCGGCTTGGAGAAGGTCTGCGCGAGGGGGGCAGTCTTGCGCCTGATGCCTGCGACCGCACTCTGGATGCGATCGCCGGCATGACGTCCGAGGCGCGGCGGCTTGGCGTTTCGTCGGTCGTCGCGGTCGGCACAATGGCTCTGCGCGTTGCCCCCAACCGGGACAGGTTGATCGACGCCGTGCGCCAGCGCTGCGGCGTCGAGATCGAGGTCCTCGACGGCGCCGAAGAGAGCCGGCTTGGCTACCTGGCCGTCAGAGCCTGCTTCGGCTCGGACGACGATCGCCTGGCCATTTTCGATACTGGCGGCGGCAGCACCCAGTTCACAATCGGGCGCGCCACCGCCGTCGAGACCCGATTCAGTCTCAACATCGGCGCGGTCCGGTTGACCGAGCAGTGGGGCCTGGGGGGACGGGTGGGCGCGGACGATCTCGATCGCGTGTTCGAGGCCATCGCCGCCGAGTTCAGTCCCCTGGACGGCCTGGCTGCGCCTGACCTCCTGGTCGGAATCGGGGGGGCCGTGACCAATCTCGCCGCCGTCAAACACGGCCTGGCTCGTTACAACCCGGATGTCGTGCAGGGAACCGTGCTCGACCGGGACGAAATCGGTCGTCAGATCGAGCTCTACCGCTCGCGGGATGCCCAGGCGCGGCGGCAGATCCCCGGCCTCGACCCGCGGCGTGCGGACATCATTCTCGCCGGAGCCTGCGTTGTGCGGGTTATCATGGACAAGCTGCGCCAGGGGCGGCTGAGGGTCAGCGACCGCGGGCTGCGCCACGGCGTCCTCATCGACCGGTTTTGCAGGACAATGGGGTCGAATCTAAATAGTTGACAAATGGATGTTCGCCGCGGTGTCTGGATCTCTGGCGGGGCCGTCGCGGGTGGATGTGGCGCTTCGCCGTGGAGGGGTGCGGCGGCGGGAGGCGGCAGAGCCCGCGGGCCTGATGGACCAGGGGCGGCGCAGGCCGTGAAGCGTTTGGCGGAGGCGCTGCTCCGATCACCCCGAGGCCCGGTTCCGATTGGCCTTGGGAATCAGAGCACGCGTGGTCGTGGTGCTATTCTTCCCAGATCGAGTCCGTTGTGGCGAGCATGACGACCTGCCGCGCCTTGCCGTAGGCGTGCCTGCCATTGTGACTGCTATTCACCCCTGTGTAGAAGAGGTGCCAACGTCCGTCGTGCTCCACAAGCTGGCTGCCTGCGTAAATGCCGTAGCAGTCCGGCGCAGGCGGCTCACCGCGCGGCAACCACCCCGTGCGCCGGGGGCGCCGCCAATCCACCCCGTCGCGCGAGAAACACCACTCCAGATCCATCGTCTGTGCCCGACATCGGTAATGGCCCAGCAGACCGACGCGCCCCTTCGGTGTGTGTGTGAGCGACAGGTAGTAGAACTGCTGATCAACCGGATCGTCCGCATCGCGCTGAATGACGCGTCGGCGGTTCTCAAAACGCAGTCCGTCTGCCGATGTGTAGCGGTCGACGACCCGCAGCAGGCCCGGCGCATTATCCTCCGCGACGTATGCGGGATCGTTCTTCGGCACGCGTATCAACGCGACCGAGCACATCTCGAACGTGCCGTCGGCGAGTTGGTAGATGTTCGTGGCGTCGTTGGAGATGAGCCACGGCAACGCCATGGGTTCATCGGAGGGACGGTTTGCGCTCTTCTCTGCGCGAAACACAACCCCGTCGGGTGACGGCACACCGAACGCCGCGCGGTCGTTTGGGTGATAGAGCGTCGGACGCAACGGATCGACGACGCGATACCGTCTCCCGTCATCGCTGTCCGCCGCGAGATAGCGTGCGATCTCGGGACCGTGCGCCCAGAAATAGAGGCGGTGGCGGCCATTTCGAAGACGCAGGTGAACGATCTGGACCGGGTTCCAGCCCTCGGGCAGATTTCCGATGGCAAGCGGCTCGTCTGGGGGCTCACGCGGCGACAGGGCTGCGCGCACCTTTTTCATCGGCTGGCCAGGGACGCCCTCTGCGAAGGCCACAGCATAGCGCTGCCGCTGACCGGAAACCGAATACCACAATCGCCACGCCCCGCGCCCCAGAGGCTCGGCGCGGGCCGTGAAGTTCTGGACGTTCTCTCCCTCCCACGGCTCTGTTGCTTCCAGCACCACCCCGTCTTTCCGCCAGCGCGTGGCAGCGCACGGCCTCGGCACGGGCGCGTCCATGTCCGCGACGCCCGAGTGCGTCTCGCAGGCGGCAACGACGGCGGAGGTGGCGCAGACCGAGGTCTGTAAGAAGGTTCGTCTGTTCATTTGCGCGTGGCCTCAGCGGCCTTGTTCTCCAAATCGTTTTTTGTGAATCGTTTTTTGAGAGCTTGAGAGGCGCAACCTTTTGGGTCAAGAGAAGGTCATGGTTTGACACCTGCCTTGCCCAACTGCCCGGCTCGTTGTTGGGCTGCCGTTCTTGGCCGCTTGGGTCAGCCACTGGACGGCTTTGGGTTTGTTTTCCGGCAACAGCTCTCCGTGCAGGTACATCTCGCTGATTTCAAACTCCGTTTCGCCTGGCGGAATCAGCTTGCGATAACCGTCGAGCAACCTCGCCAGTTCCTCGCGGGACGTCGGCAATCGGAATTGGGTTTCCGTCGTTTCGAAGCCGACTCTTTTCGCGGCATACAGTTTCACGACCCGGCGCAGGGCTTCAGGCCGGTCCTTATCAGGCCCGGCGTTTGCCACCCACCAATAGATTCTGGCCGCCGCGACAAAGTTGGTTGGGCCGCCCAGACCCTCTTCGTAAGCCTTGCCCAACATGAGCCGCGTTTGTCCCTCGCCCCGAGAGGCGGCACGCTCGAGCTCATCGAGCGTGAGGCTGGCGGCGACTGTGTCCGGCGATTGATTGCGGAGCGATGCCAGTCTGATGCTCGCTTCGGCAAAGCCGCTCTCGGCCGCCTTGTTCAACCATTGCTCGGCCTCCGCGCGGTTCTGATGCCCGGACTTCTCGTCCAGCAGCAGGCAGCCCAACCGATACTGCGCCTCCTGGTCGCCCGTCTCCGCGGCAACACGATACCAGCGGATTGCCTCGGACAGATTGGCGGGAAAGTCGGGGTGGTTCTCAGAATAGAGGTCGCCAAGCTGCACGGCTGCGGCCTGCAAGCCCCGCTCGGCGGCTTTCTCATACCACTTCACGGCTTCCGGGTAGTTGTAGTCCAGCTTGCCGTAGTTGTAGAGCTCGGCCAGATTGAACATGGCCTGGGGGTGCCCTTGCTGGGCCGCCTTGAGATACCACTCAGCGGCGACTTCGTAATTCCCGGCCACCGCCTGGTTGCCACCGGTTCTGGGCTGGTGTTCGGCCAGGCGTCCCATCGCGTATTGCGCATAGGCGAGTCCCTGGTCGGCAGCCTTGCGGGTCCAGAGTTCCGCGCTGGGCCGGTCTCGCACCACGCCCACTCCGGTTTCGTAGGTCCAGCTCTCCTTCGAACTGTTGCGCAATCGAACCTCAAGGCGACAGACTTCGCCGCCCAGCGCCACCGCTGGCGGTTCAGAGGGGACAATCTCCGGCGCGGCACCCGCTCCAAGCCACGGCGTCGCCAGCCAGAGGAGGAACAAGTTCTTCATAGCGACTCAACCAGCTTCAGCCGGACCGCTGTCCAACACACTGTCACCCGCCTGCCGACAGGTAGGAAGTCGTCTCTCGTCTTCCTGCGGATCCCTGCTCTTCTATGGGCGGGTTTGGTCTTTGTCGAGACCTTCGTCGAAACCCTTGTCGACCTGCGGCGTGTCGAGCGACCAAAGGTGGCGGAGGTTGGCTGTGCGACGAAGAACTACTGGTGTTCAGCGGGAGGAGAATGCCCTCCGTCAGCCGATCCCGCTGGAACGCCTCCTGGGAGACGGCCTCGACACTTGGCCGCGGGATCCGATCGCTTTTCGATTCTCAGGAGGAGGGCGCCGCGCTATTGTGCCTCTGTCAAAGTGAGCACACGCGCCCACAGCTTGTCCAATCGACTGGCCCGGTCCCTGGGGTCGGCGGCGACACCGGTGTCGCCGTTGATGGGTCCAGGGACACCGCGGTCCTGACGCCTTCAGAACAATGAATGCTCTGTCCTCTCCCGTTGTCCTCAGCACAGAAACCCCGGGCTGTTCACGACCTGGCGCTCGAAGGCGCTTTGCCGGCAAGGGGCAGCGGGCTCTCGGGGTCCTGTTGCTGGCCGGCATTCTCAGTGCCGCCCACGGCGCTTCGAGCGACACGCAGTTCTTGCGTCTGCCGGTCAAAGAATACCGCGACAAGATGAAAGGCGGCTGGATCGGCCAGATCGCCGGCGTGTCGTGGGGCGCTCCAACCGAGTTCAAGTGGCAGGACAAGATCATCCCCGCCGATCAAATGCCCGCGTGGCGGCCGTCGATGATCAACGACGCGTTCGGCCAGGACGATCTGTACGTCGAGATGACGTTCCTGCGTTCGCTCGAGGAGTACGGCATCGATGTCTCGATTCGGCAGGCGGGGATCGACTTTGCCAACAGCGGGTATCCGCTCTGGTGCGCCAACAATGCCGGGCGCACCAACCTGCGCCGGGGCGTCGCCCCTCCGGACTCGGGCCATCCGCAGTTCAACAAATGTCCCAACGACATCGATTATCAGATCGAGGCGGATTATTCGGGGCTGATTGCGCCGGGCATGCCGCAGGTCGCCATCGACTTGGGCGAGAGGTTCGGACGGCTGATGAACTACGGGGACGGCGTGTACGCCGGTCAGTTCATGGGCGCTTTGTATGCCGCGGCGTTCTTTGAGTCCGATCCGGTGAAACTGGCCCGGACAGCGCTTGCCGCGATCCCGGCGCAGAGCCAATACGCGGAGATGGTGCGCGACATGATCGCGTGGTACCAAGCTGATCCAAACGACTGGGAGAAGGCCTGGAGGCTGTGCCAGAAGAAGTACCGGGAGGATCCGGAGTACCAGAAGGCCTCGAATGGCGGCATCGACTGCAAAATCAACGGCGCCTACGTCCTGATGGGCCTGCTCTTTGGCCAGCGCGATCTGGACCAGACCATTTTGATATCGTGCCGCAGCGGCATGGACTCGGACTGCAATCCGTCGAGTTCGGCGGGTGTCCTGTTCGCCACCATCGGCTTCGCGAAGCTTCCGGCGCGTTTCAATACGGGGCTGGATGAGATGCGGGAGTTCAGCCACACGGCGTACAACTTCCCGCGGCTCCTCGATGTGTGCGAGAAGCTCGCGCGCCAGTTCCTTGTGCGCTACGGCGGGCGCATCGAGAAGGACGGCGCCGGCGAGGATGTCTTTGTCATCCCGGTGCGCGCGCCCAAGCCGAGCGCGCTCGAATTGAGCTGGGCGCCGGGGCCGATCGCCAACAGCCGGTTCACCCCGGAGGAGATGGCGAAGATCACGGCCTCAAACACGCCCAAACGCGCGATCGAAGCGGTCGAGAAGCTCTTCCCGGGATGGAAGCTGACCGATTGCGGTCCGGACATGGATCCCGGCCTGCGCGCCGAATGGCAGGGTCGAAAGAACGTGGTTGCGACGCATCCGCTCGATCGGGAGACGGGCTGCAAGCTCAAGCGCACGGTCGACGTGCCGGCGGGCGGCAAGACGCGGCTGCATCTGGTCGTCGGTCACGATCCGCAGGGCGACTTCGATCTCATCGTGCGGGCTGCCGGCGCGGAGTTGCTGCGCAAGGCGGTGAGCCCGGCGACCTGCACGCAGGGGCATTGGCTGGTCCAGGACGTGGACTTGAGCCGATTCGCCGGCCAGAAGGTCGAGATCGAGTTGATCAACCAGCCCAGCGGATGGGCCTACGAAGCCGCCTATTGGGCCGAGATCGCGGTGAAGGACTTGTAGTGTCTCACAAATGGCTGGTGCTTCGCCGCAAGGGGTTTTCTGCCTCATCCGACAAGTTTGTGTTTTGCCTCGTGGAGCGCGTAGAGCTTGAGCCGGATATGCTTGTAATCCTTGGCCAACCGCTCCTTAACGATCCCCTTGACCGTGTCCCAGCACAGGATCGTCAACTCCGCCACGTCCAGGATCGTCAGGCAAAGACGTTATGCGAATCGAAGTGATCGTGGCCACCACCGCGTGGATAATGCAGTTGGGAACCCTCACGGCTGCTGAGGAACAAGTAACCGCGAGCGAGAAGCCCATGCCTTCAACACGTGCCTCGATAACTGAACCATGGGATGAACGAGCGCATGTGTCTTTTGCGAACGAGAGGTCTTACTCACTGCGTAAGCTAAAGGAAGAAGCGATCCGAGTGATGGAGGATCCGTACGGTAGGAAGGTGGACGGTTCGTACGAGTGTGCAGTTTATGTGTTGCTGGCTGGCACAAACACGGCATGCGGTGTCCTGTTCACGCGCGGAAAGGAGCAGTTTCAGCTTCTGGAGTTCCGCCCCGACCTCGGTGTTTCGGGCGTGATGTGTGGGCCACCAAGAAATGTCATTTGTCCCACGAATCTAGCGGCGCACGCCCGATCTCTGTCCATTGATGCGTATTGCCACTTCGCTCCGGCGAATGGGCAAGTCGGCGAGCCCGGTATGACCTTACTCGGCCGAACCCTGGTGAAGGAATGCCTTCCGATGCCAGAGAACGGTGGGACGCAAGGGTGGAGGAACCTGCAGGAGATGCGCGAGCTCTGCTCGAAGGCTATCAAGGCCCTCGGCGAGCGGCTTGATGAGACATGGCGGTGTTCGATAGCGTTCTCTTTGGGGAATGGGGAGTGTGTGGCGCATTTCTCCAGTGGAAATCGGTGGTACGAGGCCGTGCTGGAATCGAGCGGAGCCGTTTCTCGAGTCATTGGAGTCCTGGGCGTGGGCGGGCCTTGGTGGGAACAACTGTATCAGAACGGCCGGCCAACCGGTCCGCGTAGAACCCACATGAAGAATGAGACAAGAGGGCCCAGCGCATAGCGGCGAGCGTCACGCCATAGGCCGCGCTCATCTTCGGTCTGGCGCTCACTCGGATGGTTTTGAACGCGGGCGGCGAGACCTGCACGAATACTCGGGAGTAGTACACAAACCTCGACCGTCGAACGGTCCGTCGACGGCTTGTGCACCTTGAGCGTCGCTTTTGGCCAAACCAGTTTCTAGGTGATGGCCTATGCGAGTGGCGGCTACCGCTACCAGACCAACACCGCCCCGTAAACGGGTCAGTTCTTGATATTGGCATATCAGCAGGAGAGCTGCACCGCGCGGCGCCTCAGGGCGCACAGGCCGTGCATCGAGTCTGCCGGCGCGGTCCGTCACTCATGCATGTCGAGCGGCCGACAGGACTGATCTTCCGGGATGACAGAAGTTAGACGCGGGTCAGGTGGCGGTTGCGGCGC
>JAKLFY010000036.1 GCA_022710935.1 Verrucomicrobiota bacterium | reverse complement strand
AGCATGGTGGCGCACAGGACCGGTGTCAGGATCAAGGCCACCAACACCGAGAGCAGCATGGCCGAGGCGATGGTGACCGAGAACTGCCGGTAAATGACACCGGTCGAGCCGCCAAAGAACGCCATGGGCCCGAAGACCGCGGCGAGCACCAGGCCGATGCCGATGAGCGCGGGCGTGATCTGGTCCATGGATTTGGCGGTGGCTTCGCGGGGTGGAAGCCCCTCCTCGGTCATGATGCGCTCGACGTTTTCGACGACCACGATGGCGTCGTCGACCAACAACCCGATGGCCAGCACCATGGCGAACATGGTGAGCATGTTGATGGAGAATCCAAACGCCCCCAACACGGCGAACGTGCCCAGAAGCACCACGGGCACCGCAATGGTGGGGATCAGCGTGGCGCGAATGTTCCCCATGAACAGCCACATCACCAGGAACACGAGAAACACCGCCTCGAAAAGCGTCTTGACCACCTCGTCGATGGCCACTTTCACGAACGGCGTCGTGTCGTAGGGATAGACGACCTCGAGCCCGGCGGGGAAGAAGGCGCTCAGCTCGGCCAGTCGCGCCTTGATGGCGTCGGCCGTATCGAGCGCGTTGGCCCCGGGCGCCTGGCGGATGGCCAGGCCGGCCGAAGGACGCCCGTTGTGGAACACCTGGACATCGTAGAACTCCGTCCCCAACTCGGTCCGGCCCACGTCCCGGATGCGCACCACCGAGCCGTCCGGATTGGTGCGCAGGGGGATGGCCGCGAACTCGTCGGGCGTCTGGAGCAGGTTCTGCACGATGATCGAGACATTCAACCGCTGGCCTTCGGCCGCCGGCGCCCCGCCGAACTGCCCGGCGGACACCTCGACGTTGTAGGTCCTCAGCGCCGCAATCACGTCCTCGACGGTCAGGTGGTAATCGGTGAGCCGGTCGGGGTTGAGCCAGACGCGCATCGCGTACTGCGAGCCGAACGTTGTCACCTCGCCCACGCCAGGCACCCGCGCCAGGATCTTCTCGAGGTTGGATGCGGCATAGTCCCGCAGGTCGGTGCCGTCCATGCTGCCATCCCCGGAGACCAGGCCGACGATGATGAGGAAGTTGCGGGTGGATTTGCTGACCATGACGCCGGAGCGCTGCACCACTTCGGGGAGGCTGGTCATGGCAAGCTGGAGCTTGTTCTGGACCTTGGCCCATGCCAAATCGGGGTCGGTGCCCGGCTTGAAGGTCAACTCGATGCGGGAGCCGCCCGCCGAATCGCTTGTGCCGGACAGATACAGCATGTCGTCAAAGCCCGTCATCTTCTGCTCGATGATCTGGGTGACGCTGTTCTCGACAGTCTCCGCCGACGCGCCCGGATAGAAGGCGTCGATGGCGATGGACGGCGGCGCGATGGGCGGGTATTGGGAGATGGGCAGGTTGTGAATCGCCAGCCCGCCCAGCACCATGATCACAATGGCGATGACCCACGCGAAAACGGGGCGATCCAGGAAGAATCTCGATAGCATGGCGCGACTCCCTTACTTCGATTCCGGGGCCTCTTGGGCCTTCGTCGAGGGGGCTTGGGCGGCACTCGGGGGCGGTCCGGCAGCCGGCTTCGCATTCGGGTCGAACGGCACCGCATTCACTGGCACCCCCGGACGCACTTTCTGCTTGCCCTCCACGATCACCCGGTCGCCGGCCGCCAGATTCGACGAGACCAGCCATTGATCGCCCAGTTCCCGCTCGAGGCCGACGGGTCGCTGTTCCACCTGGCCCTGGCCGTTCACGACCATGACCAGCGGATTTCCTCGAGGATCCCGCGAGACGGCCTGCTGCGGCACGAGGATCGCCCGCTCATTCGCGCCCTCCTTGACCACCGCGCGGACGAACATGCCGGGGAGAAGGATGGACTTTGGATTCGGAAAGACCATCCGCAGGATCACAGAGCCCATGGTGGGATCGACCGAGACGTCGCGGAACTGCAGTGTCCCTTCCTCCGAGTACTTGGTGCCGTCGGCCAGATAGAGTTCGACCTTGTTGAAGTTGGTTCCGCTTTGGCTCAGGAGACCCGCATCGAGGCGGCGCTGCAGACGGAGAAACTCGGTCGCCGATTGCGACACATCCACATAGATCGGATCCAACTGCTGAATCGTGGCCAGCGGAATCGGCTGGTAAGCCGTCACGATGGCGCCGTCCGTGACCGACGATTTGCCAATCCGGCCCGAGATGGGGGACACGACCTTCGCGTACTCGAGGTTGATGCGCGCGCTCTCTACCGAAGCTCTCCAATAGGCCGCGTCCGCCTCGGCCTGTTTCAACGCGGAGTCGGCGTCATCGAAGTCCTGCTGGCTGACCGCCTTGTCCGCCAGGGCTTGCTTGAAGCGGTCCACCCGCGACCGCAGCGCCGGCAGGATGGCTTCCGCCCGGCCGAGGGCCGCCGCCGCGTTGTCGAGCGCCGCCTCGAAGGGGGCCGGATCGATCTGATAGAGTTGCTGGCCCTGCTTGACATCCGAACCTTCGGTAAACAGGCGTTTCAAGATCAGGCCGTTGACCTGAGGACGGACGTCCGAGATCAGGTAAGGCGAAGTGCGGCCGGGCATTTCGGTGGTCAGCACGATTGGCTCGTTGGTCACCGTGACAACGGCCACTTCGGGCATGCCGCCGGGCGGTCGCGCCTGTTGCGGACGACCGCAGCCCGCGAGGAATACCCCGCACCCCAAAAGCCCCAGAAGCGCCGTACGACCCAGAGATGTGGCGTGAGGCTTGCCGGCCATGGGGATCCTGGCCTTTCCTCCGTCTTCCGATTCCTTGGCCAGGGAATTCGCCTCTCGCGTTGCCAGTCTACTCATTTCGGGGTTCATTGTCTTCGGTTGCTTTCAAAGTCGGGGAGGTGGCTTCACCGCGGTCGAGGACGGCGCGCAACCTGGCCAGAATGGCCTCCTTGCTGACCGTGCCCACGACCTTGGCGGCGAGGTGTCCCTCGATAAAAAAGAGAAGTGTCGGAATGGACTCGACCTCGTAGCAGATGCTCAGGTCGGGATTGTCATCGGCGTTCACCTTGACCAGTTTCACACTCCCGGCGCACGCCGTCGCGACTTCATCGAGCGTCGATTCCAGAATGTGACACGGGCGGCTCCAGGGCGCTCCAAACGCCACCAGGACAGGCTGTGCGCAATGAAACACCTCCGAATCGAAAGTCGATTCGTCGACCTCGACAACCAGTGGGGTGTTTCGCTTCTCGTCCATTGTCCTGTCCACTTCTCTGCGCACATCGCAATAAAGCATGGTTTGTGCCAGTGCGATTCGTTATTCGTAAAGTGCTTGTGCGCAATATGAAATATAGGTAGTGCCACGACCACGGAAGGGGAGAAGCGTTCGAAAAATCGAATCCGAAAGGGACAAGAACAGGGACGAGAACAGGGACGAAAGGAGGGGGTGATCCCTTTAACCCGGTTATTTCACACGCTTCGCGAGGAACCGTAACCGGGCGAACCCGCATAGCAGACATTCCGCGAAGTCTGACCGGCTTGTGCACCGACGGGGTGTGAAACATGCGGGTTAAGCACGGGCATCGCATCAGGCTGCGCGTGATCTAATGTCCGCGCTGCCTCGACGGTTCAATAGGCGACAGTACCCGCCACTCTGCCTGTGTGTCGGTTGTTCGAAATATCGACCGTGCGAGAATTCGTCCTTTTTGATTGGACTCGTCGTGGGAGGGTGGGGCAGGGTTGGGTGACGATGGAAACGACGAGTGACCGCCGCTTCGATCCGAATGTTGCCGCGCAACTGCTTTTGGACATTGCGCACGAGCAGTCGGTCGAGCGGGTGCTGCAGAAGTTCCTGCGCCGTGCGGTGGAACGTCCCGACATCGTCTGCATGCAGATTTGGCTGATTGGAGAGGGGGATCTCTGTTCGGGGTGTTCGCATCGGCTGCGATGTCCGGACCGGTCGCGCTGCTGGCACCTGGTAGCCGGCCAATGCAGGCCACTGGGCGATCAGGGGGCGAATGACCTGCGGTTTGACGATCCGACCGGCAGGATTCCGATGGGGCTGGGTCTGTTGGGGAGCGTGGCGGCGACGGGCGAGGATCGTCTGGTGGAGGACATGGACGGCGAGGTTTCAGACATTGTCGGCGTCGATTTGCTGCGTCGGCACGGAGTCTGCGGCTGCGGGGCGGTTCCGATCGTTTACAAGAACGACTTGCTGGGGGCGATCATTGGGTTCGTTCGGGGGGACATGCCGGGCCATTCGCGGTCCTGGGGCCGGGTTTTTGCGAACCAGATCGGGGCGGCGATTGCGAATGCGAGGGCGTTCGAGGAGATCCAGCGTCTCAAGGCGCAGGTCGAGCTGCAGAACAGCTACTTGCAGGAGGAAGTGGTCGAGGCCAAGGCATTCGGGGATCTGATCGGGCGGAGCGCCGCGTTGCGGCAGGTGGTGAGCCAGATTGACCTGGTGGCGCCGACGGACGCTTCGGTGCTCATCCTGGGCGAAACCGGGACGGGCAAGGATCTGGTGGCGCACGAGATTCATCGCCGGAGCGGGCGCAGGGACGGGCCGATGATTCGCGTCAATTGCGCGTCGATTCCGAAGGATCTGTTCGAGAGCGAGTTTTTTGGCCATGTGCAGGGCGCGTTCACGGGGGCGATCAAGGACCGCGCGGGCCGGTTCGAGACTGCGGAGCGGGGGACGATCTTCCTGGACGAGATCGGGGAGATTCCGCTCGAGATGCAGGGCAAACTGCTTCGTGTGTTGCACGAGAAACGGTATGAGCGGGTTGGAGAGGATCGGACGCGCCACAGCAATGTGCGGGTAATCGGGGCCACAAATCGCGATTTGAAGAAGGCGGTGGCGGCGGGTCGCTTCCGTGAGGATCTCTACTATCGGCTGCACGTGTTTCCGATTCACGTGGCTCCGCTTCGGGAGCGCAGGGACGACATTCCGCTGCTGGCGGAACACTTCGTCGAGTTATCGGTGAAGGAACTCCGGTGTCTGCGGCCCAGGCTGACGCGGGCGGGCGTTGCCGGGCTCGAAGCCTACGACTGGCCTGGAAACGTGCGCGAGCTGCGCAACGTGATCGAGCGCGCGGTGATTCTCGCTCGGGGCGGGCCGCTCCAGTTCGATTTGCCTGTCGCCGATCCGGCCCCGACGCTCTGCGCATCCAAGGCGCGGTCCGGACACGCCGCCGACCCGGAGTTTCTGACGGAAGCCGAGATGGAGAACCACCAGCGCGAGAACCTCCTGGCGGTTCTCGGCAAGGCGGGCTGGAAGATCAAAGGCAGGAATGGCGCCGCTGAACTCCTCGGAATCAAGCCGACGACCCTCCTGTCGCGGATGAAGAAAATGGGATTGAAGCGGCCCTAACCCGGATCTCTCGCACACCCCGTCAGTGCACAGGGCCGTCAGACTTCGCGCGAGGACTGGGATGCGGGTTAGAAATGCAAGACCGCGCCAGTTTCGAGAGATGGAGATCTGCAACGCACTGTTCGCATGGCAAAACGCCTTCAGGACTGTCAGGATGCCCGTGGCTCCATTTCTGGGCGCGGTCTTGCCAGAGAGCCCGGCCTCTTTGTGCTTTCGCCCTCTGTGGCCCGGTCCTAAGGTCGCCCCTTGTGACTGATCAAGGCGAGCAGCCTTCCTCGCGTCGCCCCGCCGAGCCCGGATCCGGCGTCCGCGGGGAGCGGCGGTCCCGCCCGGACGAACCGATGCCGGGCGGCCCGCATGGCGGCGCGATCGAGCGGGCCTGTCCCGTGTGCGACAGGACGGAGTCGGAGCCGTTCTGGGAGAAGGGGAGTCTGCGCGCCGTCCGGTGCGCGCGATGCGGGATGGTGTATGCGAATCCCGTGGCTGAGGCCCTCGCGAACGGGCGATTCTACGATGCGCTGGGCACGGAGTACTATTTGTCGCCGGCCAAGCTTGAAAGCGACTATCAGGCGGTTCGATTCGAACGCGAGCTGCGCCTCTTTCGGTCCTTCTGCAAGAGGGGCGCGGTCCTGGATGTCGGGTGTTCGAGCGGCGGGTTCTTGCATCATCTGCGCCGATGCGGCGATTACCGGGTGACAGGCGTGGATGTTGCGGGTGCGCCGTTGGATTACGCGGAGGCTCAGGGAATCGAGGTTGTGCGCGCGCCGTTTCTGGAACACGATTTTGGCGGGCGCCGTTTCGAGGCCGTGACCTTCTGGGCCGTGTTCGAGCATCTGGTCAATCCGTGTGCCTTTCTACATCGGGCGGCGGCCCTGTTGGTTCCGGGCGGGCATTGTTGCGCCCTCGTACCCAATTTGGGTTCGTTGGCGATTCGCGTCTGCGGGGCGCGGTACCGTTACGTGATGCCGGATCATGTCAACTATTTCTCGCCGACGACTCTGCGCGCGTTTGCCGCTCGGGAGGGTGCGTTGGATCTGGTGACTCTGCGGTCAACGCACTTCAATCCCGTGGTCGTGTGGCAGGATTGGCGCCGGATGCGCGACCGGGTGCCGGAGAACGAGCGCGCCGAGTTGCTGCGGCGGACGACGCGTCTGAAGCAGAGCCGATGGTTGGGGCCGGCCAGGGTGCTTTACCGCGGGCTCGAGGCCCTTCTGGGGGCGGGGTTGCTGGCGGATAACCTGGCGATCGTCCTCAGGCGGCGTGCGGAGTGAGGCGGTCTCGATGCTTCGCAGCCTCTCTGGACAAGGGGTTGGCGGGGTTGGTACTTTTCGGCGGGGTTTCCCGCACTGGGCGCCGGGCGGCGGACTCGAGGCGGGGTGGCAACAATCACTTTTTTGTTTATGTCTGGACACAGCAAGTGGGCGAAGGTCAAGCACTTCAAGGGTGCGATCGATGCGAAGCGGGCGCGCATCTTTGCGAAGCTCTCGCGTGAGATTGCCATTGCCGCCAAGCTGGGCGGCGGCGAACCCGACATGAATCCGCGTCTGCGGATGGTGCTGTTGAAGTGCCGGAGCGCGAACATGCCGTCGGACAACGTCGAACGGGCCATCAAGAAAGGGACGGGGGGTGGCGAGCTTGCGGCGTACGAAGACCTGACCTACGAGGTGTTCGGCCCTCACGGCGTGGCTGTGCTGGTCGAGTGCAGCACGGACAGCCGGAACCGCACCGCGGCGGAAATCCGGCGATTGCTCTCCGAACACGGCGGGACCTTGGCCACGGCCGGGGGCGTCACCCGCCTCTTTCAGCGCAAGGGACAGATCATTGTCGCGTCCGACGCGGCGAACGAGGAGCGGTTGCTCGAAATCGTGCTCGAAGCCGGGGCGGAGGATTTGAAGGCGGAGGCTGAGGGCTGCGAGATTCTGACGGAGCCGGGCCAATTCGAGGCGGTTCACCGCGCGATCGAGGCGCAGGGGATCAAGTGCGAGAGCGCGGAGGTGACGTTTGTGCCGACGCTGACGGTGCCCGTGAGCGGGGCGGCGGAGGCGGAGGTGACGCGGTTGCTCGATGCGCTCGAAGACCACGATGACGTGAAGGAAGTGCATTCCAATGCGGCGTTTTCCGGGGAGGAAAGCTGAGCTGCCTCTCGCCCGCGTTGTCGCTGTGGCGCGTGAATCGCTCATGATGCGCCTGCTGAGGCTGCTGGTCCGGGCGGTGGTCCGGTATCCGCGGCTGTTTGTTTACCCGCAGTTCGCTCTGGTTTGCGTCTGCGTGTTCGTGACGGTTGACCGGTTGAAGTTCGACATGAACCGGAACAACCTGGTCGGGGCCGACAAGGAGTATCACCGCAATTTTCTGACCTACGCGCGGGAGTTTCACGGGCAGGGCGACCTGGTGGTTGTGGTGCAGAGCGGGGACATCGAGAAGAAGCGGCAATTCGTCGAGAGGCTGGGGCGGCGGCTCGAGGGCGAGACGGACCTTTTCGCGGATGTGTTCTACAAGGGCGATCTCAAGATGATGGGTCAGAAAGCGCTCCTCTTCGTCCCGGACGAACAGGTGCTGGTCGACATGCTCGAACGGCTCAAGGATGCCCGCCCTGTCTTGCGGAGTTTCAGTGAAGTGACGAATCTCAATGGGCTCTTCCGCCAGGTCAATCGCCAGTTCCGAAGCGCGTCGGGCGAGCGGACGGAAGGTTCGGATGCCTTGATGAAGGCGCTGCCGGCTTTGGCGCGTGTGGCAACCCAGGCCGCCGAGGCGATCGAGCGGACGGGCCATCCGCCCTCGCCGGGGGTGACGGCTCTGTTCGATCCGGGGCCCGAGGCCGAGGAGAATCTCTACATCACCCTGGGGACGAATCGGAATCGCCTCTACCTGGTGACCGCCCGGGCTGCGAACGAGGCGTTGAACGAAACGGCTGTGCATCGGCTGCGTGAGATTGTGCGACAGGTCCAGGGCGAGGTGCCGGGTTTGAGCGTGGGGCTGACGGGGGAGCCGGTGCTCGAAGTGGACGAGATGGCCCAGTCCCGGCGCGACTCGACCAAGGCCAGCGTCGTGACATTGCTCCTGTGCGCGGTGTTGTTCGTCTACTCGTATCGGGAGACGGGGCGTCCGTTGAAGGCGGTGCTGTGTCTGGTGGTTGGGCTGGCGTACACGCTTGGGTTTACCACGCTGGCTATCGGGCATTTGAATCTGCTGACGGTCACGTTCCTGCCGATCCTGATCGGGCTGGGGATCGATTTTGGGATCCACCTGGTGACGCGGTACGAGGAGGAATTGCGGGGAGGCCATCCGGAACCTGTGGCCATGGAGATCGCCGTCGTGAACACGGGCATCGGGATCTTCACCGGATGCCTGACCACCGCGGGCGCGTTTCTGGCGATGAGTTTCACCGATTTCAAGGGCATCGAGGAGATGGGGCTCATCAGCGGAGCGGGCTTGATCATCTGCCTCATTCCGATGCTGACACTGCTTCCGGCGCTGCTGCTGCGCGGACGGCAGAACGTTCTGGATCACCACCCGGCTTTGGCGATCGAACGGCGGGCTCGCATCGAGCGGCTGTGGCTCGATCGGCCCGCGCTTGTGCTCGGTGGCGCGCTGTCGTTGGCGGCGGCGGCTGTGACCCAGTTTGGGAAGGTGTCTTTCGACTACAATCTCCTGCACATGCAGGCGCAGGGGTTGCCCGCGGTGCTGACGGAGCAGACATTGATCGACGCCGCATCGAAGTCGGTGATTTTCGGCATTGTAGTGGCGGATTCGCTTCCGGAGGCTGTCGAGCTCGATCGGCGTTTGCGGGCCTTGCCCACGGTCGCGAGCGTCGATTCCATGGTTCCCTACTTGAGTGAGAACCCGACGCGCAAGCTGGCTTTGATCGGCGAGATCAAGGCCCAGTTGGCCGATCTCGAGTTTGCCGAGCTGGACGCCGAGCCGGTCGACGTCTCGGAGCTGCGGCAGACCTTGCAGACATCCTCGGCCTATTTCGGCCTGGGGGCGCGCGGGGCTGAAAGCGCAGGCGAGGAGGACCTGTCAGAGGAATTGCGCGAGGTCCGATCCGCCCTGGGTCAGCTCCGGCGCCAGATGACCGATGCGGCCGCGGATGTCGTGTCCATCAAGCTCGGTCAGTTTCAGCGGGCGCTGTTCCAGGATTTGCGGGAGACTTTCGATGCCATCAAGAACCAGGACAATCGCGCCGCCTTGCGCGTCGAGGATCTGCCGGGTCCGCTTCGCAATCGTTTTGTGAGCGAGTCGGGGACCCGGTATTTGCTGCAGGTCAATCCGAAGTCCGACGTTTGGGATCGGGCGAATCAGGAAGTCTTCGTGCGCGAGTTGCGCCAGGTTGCTCCGGGCGTGACCGGCACGCCGGTTCAGCTCTACGAGTACACAACGCTCTTGAAAGACAGTTACATCGAAGCGGCCTGCCACGCGTTGGCCGCCATCGCCATCCTCGTCTTCATCCATTTCCGACGTCTTGTCTGCGTGCTGCTGGCGCTGTCGCCCGTCGCACTCGGAGCGACGTGGACAGTAGGCTGGATGGGGTGGATGGGCGTCCAATTCAATCCCGCCAACATCATGACCCTGCCATTGGTGGTCGGGGTGGGGGTGACCAACGGCATTCACATCCTCAACCGCTTCGCTGAAGAGCGCAACCCGAGCATCCTGGCGCGGAGCACGGGCAAGGCCGTCCTGCTTTCCGCTCTGACCACCATGATGGGATTCGGGAGTCTGTGCCTGGCCCAGCACCAGGGCATCGCCAGTTTGGGGATTGTGATGGCGTGCGGGACGGGGGCGTGCATGGCCGCAGGGCTGGCTTTCCTGCCGACCTTGCTGAACTGGATGGACCGACGGGGCTGGCCGGTCGCACCGCCGCTCCACGGCCGTCGGCCGGACCGCCAATAGCCCGATCCGCGCGCCCCGGTGCATCGGGTTGTTGTCGGTGTTCTGTCGCCCGGTGAGGGCGCCGGCCCTGCAACGGATGAAGATTGCCGGTGTAGGCCGCGTGCCCCTACGCGGCGCGAGGACAGACATCGACGCGGGCGCCGGGTCAGGCGACCCGGCCTACAAGCTGATGTGCCCATTTTGTAGGCCGCGTGCCCCTACGCGGCGCATACTCGATTCCCGCCGACAACCTCCAAATGCACTGCCGCGGGCACGGACCGGGAGACCGAAGGGCCGAACGCTGTCGGATTAGAGCGTATGCCCCGACGTGGGGCCTTTGCTGCACGTCGGCGGCGTGCCGACCGCATTGTAGGTATAGGTGCCTCCTGTCGGACACTCGGGTGCCTTGCCGTCCTTGAGGTAGCTGTTGACGGCGGCTTCATCGACGGCGTCGCCTGTGCCCTTGCGGTTCTCGGTGGCCCAGACTTCCTTGGCGCTATCGATGGCCTTGAGATTCATCTTGCAGGCCTCCCGCGCGGCGCTCTCGCGCGCCTTGGCAAAATTCGGAATGGCAATGGCCGCCAGCAGGCCGATGATGGCCACCACAATCATGATTTCCACCAGCGTGAAGCCGGCTCGGCTGCCTCGATGCTGCATCTTCATAGTGTTCCTCTGTTTGCGCCCTTGTCCGCAGGCCGCGTGAGTCGTTTCCCCAGGTGCTCGACCGGATTAATCATGGCGCCCTCAACGCGATGCCGCTCTTCTAGACCGCACCGCGCGGGAAGTCAATCGCACAGGCCCAACCGGGCTGCGCGCCGCTTACGAAGAAGAAGAACAACGGAGACCGGAAATAGTTTCGGCAGCCCTCGCGGATCTTCCTGACGCCTTGCACCTGTCCGCGGCGCACGGAGCCGGTTCGGACGGACGAGATCCGCGAGTCCCTGTCTCGAGACAAGAACCGCCAGCCATCCGGGAGGCGATGGGAGATTGCGCGCTCGTGTTCGAAGTGGCGATTGGCCTCGAGTCAGACCTTGGACCGCGAGGGTTGGGAGTCAGGGGGGCGGTTCGGGGAGGCGGCCTGGAGACCATCCCGCATGGCGGCGAACCAGGCGCTGCCGGCCTCGGGAGTGACGGGCACGGACGCCTGATCGGAGGCGTGCTCGATGAGTTCTTCGGGCAATTCACGGAGGAATTGGGAGGGATGGCATGGGGACAGTTCGCCGTACCTGCGGCGCGCGGCGCAGTGGCTGAGTTTGAGAGTGCGCATGGCGCGCGTGATGGCGACATAGAACAGGCGCCGTTCCTCGTCGAGCGTGCCCTCCTCCTTCGAACGGGAATGGGGCAGCAGCCCCTCTTCAAGACCGACAATGATGACGTGCGGGAATTCGAGCCCTTTGCAGCTATGGATGGTGATGAGAGTGACGGCATCGCCCGGCGTGTCGTCCTCCTTCTCGCGCTCCGTGTCGAGCGTGATGTCTTCGAGAAACTGTTGCAGTCGGTCCGTCACCGCCGACCCGGGCGCGCACTGGACATCCATGCCGGCGACAAACTCCATCAGATTGCGGACGCGGTTCTCCGCGGCCTCCGGATCCTTTTCGCCCCGGCGCAGTTCCGCGAAGTAGCTGGTGGCGTCGAGGAACTGCTCGGCCCACTCCCGCAGAGCGCTCGGGTTGTGGCTCGAGGCGGTTTGGATCTGGCGGCGGGTTGTCTGGACGAATCCGACAAAGCGTTCGATGGACGCGCGTGTCTTGGCCTGGAACGTCGCGAGCACGCCGGTGTCCTGCATGGCCGCGAAGACCGACCCCTTGCGTTCCTGGCTGGCGGCCAGCAGGCGCTGCATCGTGACGTCGCTCAAACCGCGTGCCGGCACATTGGCGATGCGCAAGAGGCTGATGTCGTCGTGCGGGTTCAGGAAGACCTTGAGGTAGGCGAGGATGTCGCGCACTTCGCGCCGGTCGAAGAAGCTCTGGCCTCCGACCACGTGGTAGCGCACCCCGGCCTTGCGGAGGGCGGTTTCGATCGGGCGGGCCTGTTGGTTGGTGCGGAAGAGAATGGCGTGATCGCCCCAGGGGATGCGGCGGGCCTGGCGGGCGAATTCGAGTTCCTCGACCACCGATCGCGCCTCGTCCTCCTCGTCTTTGAAGGCGAAGAGCGTGATGGGCGATCCCTGGCCCTTGTCGGACCAGAGGCGCTTGCCGCGGCGCCGGGCGTTGTGGCGGATCAAGGCATTGGCGGCATCGAGGATTGTGGCGGTTGAACGGTAATTCTGTTCGAGCTTGATCACCTTGACTTCCGGGAAATGGTGTTCGAGGTCGAGCAGGTTGGCGATCTGGGCGCCGCGCCAACCGTAGATGCTCTGGTCGTCGTCGCCGACAACGCACAGATTGCGATGCTCGCGCGTCAGGGCGTGGACGATCTGGAACTGGGCGGCATTGGTGTCCTGGTACTCATCCACCATGACAAACCGGTACCGGGCGCGACAGGCCTCGAGGACGTCGGGATGCTCCGCAAAGAGCCGGAGCGTAAGGAGCAGCAAGTCGTCGAAGTCCACTGCGTTGCAGGCGCGCAGCGCGGAGTCGTAGTGGTTCCGGACATGCTCGGCCAGGGCGCGGATGTTGGGGTCGCCGAACGCAGGCTCCTGGTTGCCGGCATTCTTGAACCGGCTGAGCATGCTCAGCACAGCCTGCGGATCGACCGATTCGCCCCGCACCGAGATCCGGCTCAGGATCCGCTTGATCGTGGCCAACTGCTCCGATTCGTCGTAGATGACAAAGTGCCGCTTGTAGCCGAGCCGCTCGATGTGCTCGCGGAGAATGCGGACGCCAAGCGCGTGAAATGTGCAGATCGTCGGGCGCGGAGCCGATGCGCCCTCAACTGACCGCGCTGGGCGCGGCAGCAACGCTCTGACGCGTTCGAGCATTTCACGGGCGGCTTTGTTGGTGAATGTGACGGCCAGAACATGCTGCGGCGAGACGCCTCGTCCGATCATGTAGGCCAGGCGGGTGGTGATGACGCGCGTCTTACCCGTGCCCGCGCCTGCCAGGATAAGCACCGGCCCGCACAGGGTCGTCACCGCCTCCCGCTGCGGCGGGTTGAGAGAACCGAGGTTGATCATCGAGCCGATCAGGCCAGTCCGAACTCCTTTCGATTCTGTTCGCACGAGATCAGGACCGGCTTGTCGGGGATCTTCGCTTTGAGCAGAGCTTGCTCGTCTGCCCCGGCGGTGAGCGGGAGCGCCACCTGGGCGCCTTCGGCCGCGCTGCGCTGGAGGGCGAGCATGATCTCGGCGCCCAGGCTGGCGTGGTCCAGATTGCACGGATGCACTTTCGCGTCGTCGTCGAGCCAATCAGCCATCTGCTGGATGTAAGGCGGCATATCCAGGTCATAGTTCATCGCGCCTTCGCCGCTCTGGCAGCCGCCGGATTTGGTGACGGCGCGCCACCCGCCGTTGGTGAGCACCTCCGCGAACCCCTCAGTGCCCTGGGCGCCGATGCGGTTCTTGCCCCACCACTTGGCAACCTCGGGCTGGTCGGGAGCGCCCGCGCCGCACTCGTAGATGCCGCGCACGCCGTTGGCGAACTGCACGAAGCCGCCGATGTAATCGGGCGATGGATGATTGTCGGCGAGCTTGGTTCGGCCGGCTGCCTGGGCCATGGCCCAGACGCCCGGTTGGTAGTCGTTGAACCAGCAGGTGTAATCGATCAGGTGCGACAGCATGTGGGTCATCCAGCCCGTCGCCGTGCCGTAGAGCGTGTGGACTCGTCCCAGAGCGCCGCTCGCGACGATGGCTTTGACCTTCTGATAGTGCTGGCCATAGCGGTGCTGGTGACTCACGACGGCCTTGGCTTTGGCCTGGCGGACCAGGGCCCGAAGATCGAGCAGCTCGGCGCTTCTCAGGGCCACGGGTTTCTCGAATGCCAGGAGCCGCGCCCCGCCCTCGAGACCGGCCCGGATCATCGGCAGGCGCAGACTTGGAAGGGTGCAGAAACAGAAGACGTCGGGGCGCAGGGCGCGGGCGAGGGCGGCGGCGTTGGTGCTCTTCTCCGGCTGACCAAGCTTGGCGGCCGCGGCATCAAGGCGGGCGGCGTCGATATCGCAGATGCCGGTCACCTTGAACTTCGGATTGGCGTTGAAGGCTGTGGCGTGGTGCATGCCGCGTTTGCCCATGCCCACGACGAGAACGGTGTAGGGATTGCTCATAGTTTTCAGAATCGCGTATTCAGTCTTTCATGTCCAAACAGGCGCAATTCTGAAGATGCCTGGGCCTGATGACCAGTGCGATTTCGGAGCCAGGGCCTCGCGGCACGGCCAATTCATGAAGGCGAAAAGGTTGGAGGGGGGACGGCTCGTCCCCCGCCGACGCGAGTGAAGACGGTGTCTGTCGGCGACGAGGCCGTCGCCGCTCCACCTTATGAATTGGCCCTGGCCTCGCGGAGATCAGCCCTCGGGGTCCCGCATCTCCGAGTCCGAGCCCTCCTGCGAACAACGATTCAACGCGTCGCCGTCTTCCGGTCGATCGGTTGGCGCGCGGCACCGATGTTCGCGGTACGTGTGATCGCCGCGGATGAGCCGCGCATGCCGGTCGAAGGGGACGGGGCGGCGAACGGCTCGATCGGGGCAGGGACCTGAGGGCGCTGGGGGAAGGGAGCTGGGCGCGCCGCGGGTTGAGAGAACGTCGGCAGCCGCTGCGGGACTGTCCTGAGCACCTGGCGCTGAGCAGGTGCTGGGGTCGGCGTCGGTGTCGGGCGCGGTTGGATTTCCGGTGTGGGTGGCGCGGGCGGTTGCGGAGGGTTATGGTGACCTCTGTCGTGGTCGCGATCCGGATCGGGGCCGAGCCAAATGGCAGGCCAGAAGTAAGGGTACTGTTGGTATGTAAAGGAGGAACTTGTGGCCATGGCGATCCTCGGAGCGGCGGGCTGGGGATCGCCGGGGGGCGGGTTATCGGCGGGGGGGGCGGACGTGTTGCGAGTGTCCAGGAAGACCGTGGCGACACCTTCGCCGGCCATGCCGGCCCGGTTTGTGGACGATGCCGGGATCCACCCCCAGCCCACGAGACGGGTTCCGTTGAAGATCCGGACGGGGACGGGCTGGCTGCTGACGGCGACATTGCTGGACACCCTCGACTCGAGCGCGGCGATTTCCTGCTGTAAGTCCGCCAGCCGCTGGCGGTGTGAGGAGAGGTCCGCCGTGGATGCGGCGTGCTGGACGCGCAGATCCGCGGTGGAAGCCACGGCCTCCGACCAGAGGCGGCGGGTGTCTGAGATCTGGTTCTGGAGCGAGCGATTCTGCAGCGCCAGGACGATTGCCAGACAGGCAAATGCCGCGGCCACACCGCCCATGATTCCTGCGACCGACGCCGATGCCGGCTGATTGTTCATCGCGTAACCCGGTTTTGGCCGATCCGACCAGGATCGCAGGAGCAACGCGCACGACACGCGGGCTCGGTCTACGGGGCAGGGCCGTGCTGGGACACAGCCGCCGCCGGAGTCGGATCGGTCGTTCTGGCAGGACAGTGGCCCACCGGACGCCGTTTGGCAAGCGGCACCCCTATTTTGTCGGCAGTCCCGCAGTCCCTTATTTCAGCCTTGCCGCAGCAGATCGAGCATGGCGCGGTCAAGCCGGTGGCCGTTCCAATCGTCGTATTTCACGTCGGAACGTCCGCTGTCGAGGATGCCGAACGAGCCGCGGAAGTTCCACAAGGCCCAGCCCCAACCGGCTTCTTTCCAGAGGTCGAGGTTGTCCTTCATCCAGGCCAAAGCGACGGCGTGGGGGGTGAATTGATAGGCGCCCCACTCGCCGACATGCACGCCGACACCCATCTTCTCGAGCGCCTGCCAGGGCGCGATCTGCTCCCGGCGCAGGCGTTCCTTGTCCCAAGTGTTGCCCGGCCCGAGTTCGAGCGGCCAGCTCGGTTCGGGCCAGTTCTGGCCGTTGACCCAACTCGCCTTGTGATGGCTGATGCGCATCGGCTGGTAGCCGCGGGTGCTCTGGGCGATGCCCAGCGGGGCCAGGGCAGGCACGGGCTTGTTCCCCCACTTCAAGCCATCGGCGATGATCAGGCGGTTCGGATCTTCGGCCCGGATCGCCTCGACAAGCCGCCGCGCGATGCGCGCGTAGTTGTCCTCGGCCTGGTCGTTGGGCTCGTTGAAGAGGTCGAAGCTGAGGTGGCGATTGGGTATGCCCTTGTAGCGCCGCGCGAAGGCGGTCCAGTGATGGGCGCAGGCGTCGAGCGCTTTCTGGTCTTTCCACAAATCGAGCGGTTCCGGCGGCGGGTTGACGCAGTAACCGGGGGCGCGGTGGAAGTTCAGGCAGACATGGACGCCGTGGCGCTTGCCGAACTCGATCGCCTGGTCGATGTGCTTGAGTTCGTCCTCCTGCAGTCGCAGCCAGTCGGACGGATCGGTCCAACAAAGATACGACATGGGCAGCCGCACGAAGTCGAAGCCCCAGGCGGAAATCCACTCGAAGTCCCTTTCGAGAAAGGGCGGGTTGCCCCCGTCGCGCTTGACGAATTTCTCGAGCAGGTTGAAGCCGCGCCAGCGTGGCAGCTTCCTGGCTGAGGGCTCCGGGCTCGGGCCCTTGGGGAGGTCCGCGGCGAATGCGGGAACGGCGCTGAGCGCTGCGGCGCTCAGCGTCGCCCCGGCCGTGCGCCCGACGAACTGGCGGCGGGAAAGGCGCATGGTTGTGCGGATGCTACTTGCAGCAGGTGCAGGCGGATTCGCGTTGAGCGGGGCCTTTGCCCGCGGGGGCCTGGGCGGCGAACATCGCGTCCCATTCTTTGACCTTCGCGATGACGTGATCGACTTCGTCCTGGCGGAGTTCGGGGAACATGGGGAGGCTGACGCAGCAGGCCGCGTTGGCCTCGGCGTTGGTGAGCGGGCCGACGCTGCGGGCGGATTTGCCCCACGGGTAGCCTGGCTGCTGATGGATGGCGATCGAGTAATGGGTCTTGGCGTCGACGCCGTTCTTGACCAGAAAATCGACGAGTTGATCGCGCCACTCGGGCTTCTTGGTCTCGATCACGTAGAGGTGATAGACGTGCCTGTAACCCGGGAGCTCGACCGGCAGATCAAAGGTCTTGCAGTCCTTCAAGCCGGCGCTGTACCGGGCCGCCCACTTCCGGCGATTGTCATTCCAGGCGTCGATGTGTTTGAGCTTGGCGCTGAGGATGCCGGCGTGCAGATCGTCCAGGCGGCTGTTGAAACCGTAGCTGTGCACATTGCGCTGATTGGAGCCGTGGTTGCGGAGCTTCCGGACCTTGGCGTCGATTTCGGGGTTGTTGGTGACGATTCCGCCGCTGTCGCCGAAGGTGCCGAGGTTCTTCTGGATGATGAAGCTGGTTGTGGCGGCGTCGCTGAGCTGGCCGATCTTGAACCCGCTGCCAGAGGCGCCGATCGCCTGCGCATTGTCCTCGATCAGCTTGAGGCCGTGCTTGTCCGCAATCTTCTTGATGGCCACCATGTCGGCGCACTGTCCGTAGAGATGAACCGGCACGATCGCCTTGGTCTTCGGCGTGATGGCCGCCTCGATCTTGTCGGGACAAATGCACTTGGTCTTGGGGCAGCAATCGACAAAGACGGCTGTGGCGCCGGCGATCCAGATGGCCTCGGCTGTCGCGAAGAAGGTGTTGGGGTGAGTGATGACTTCATCGCCGGGGCCGATGCCAAGGGCCATGAGCACGAGCCAGATGGCGTCCGTGCCGTTGCCCACGCCGATGGCGTGCTTGGTGCCATGATAGGCGGCCAGCTCGGTCTCGAAGCGCTTGAGCATCGGGCCCATGACGTAGGACCCGCTCATCAGCACCTCATGCATGTTCGCGTCGATCTCCGATTTGATGTTCTCGTATTGCCGGACGTGTCCGTAAAATGAAACGTTCATGGGGTGGGACGCTAGTCGGCAAGAGCAAGTGCTGACAAGCACATTTGCATTCCGACTGTCGGGTTAGGCGCGGACGAAGATCTTGCCCGGCAACTGGCGGGCAAGGTGTTTGAGCTCGAGGCCGAACAGAGTGGCCGAGACGGCCGAGGCCGGCAGCCCGCTCAGGCGGATCAGTTGGTCGAGGTTCTTCTCGTCCGGGCCGAGCAGGTCGTAGAGGCGCTGCTCGTTGTCCGTCAGGATCAGGGCGGGCAGGGTGGCGGACTCTTCAGGCCTGGTCGTTCGGTTGGTCGGCGGGAATAGATACTCGAACTCGGTCAGGATGTCCTCGGCCCCTTCGCAGAGCTTGGCGCCCTTCTTGATCAGGTCGTGGCAGCCGCGGCTTTGGGGCGAGTCGATCCGGCCGGGGACGGCGCAGAGTTGGCGTCCGTAATCGACGGCCATGTTGGCAGTGATGAGGGCGCCGCTGTGCAGATCGGCCTCGACCACGACGGTGCCGAGGGACATCCCGGCGACGATGCGGTTGCGGATCGGGAACGACTGTTTGTCGGCCGGGCGGTTGAAAGGGAACTGGGTCAGGACGGCGCCGCTGGCGGCGATGCGGCGGTAGAGTTCGATGTTTTCCGGCGGGAAGACGCGGTTGATGCCGGTGCCCAGGACGGCGATCGTGCGTCCTTTGGCCGACAGGGCGCCCTGATGAGCGGCGGTATCGATGCCGCGCGCTCCTCCGCTGACGACTGTGACCCCGACATAGGCGAGCTGGTACGCGAGCTTGCGGGCGACTTCCTGGCCGTAGTGGGTGGTGCGGCGCGAGCCCACGATCGCCACGGCGTTGTGATCGCGCTCGATGAGGCCGCCCAGGACGTACAGGACGATGGGCGGATCATAGATCTGGCGGAGCAGGGGGGGATACGAGTCGTCGGTCATGGTCAGCACCTGGCAGCCAAAGTCGCGAACGCGTTCGAGTTCGCCGGCGAGGTCGACGGTCTTTTCCCAGGAGGCAATGGCTGCCGCGGTCTCGACACCAATGCCCGGCACCCGTTCGAGTTGGGCGCGGCTTGCTTTCAGGATCGAGGGGGCGTCACCCAGGTGATCCAGGAGTTGGCGCAGGCGGACCGGACCGACGTGCTCGACCATGTTCAGAGCGATCAAGGCTTCCTTGGCGTCCATGACGGAGCATGTACCCCAGAAAACGCGCGGTCGCAAGGGGTGAAGTGCCGACGGACGGCATGGCGCGATGTGAACGACTTCAGGGCTTGCGGGGTGGCGGCGCTTTGAGGAGGGCGTCGCGGCGCAGAACGCGGAAGCGGTTGTAGATCTGGTCCTCGAGATCCTGGGCGCGTTGCCGGATGTCCGGCTGGACGGGTTGCATGACGGCGCAGGCTCGAGCGATGCTGTTGGTGATGCGGTCGAGCTGGAACACGTTGGTGAAGAGTTCGCGGCAGCGGGCTTCGTAGAGCGTCTGGGCGGCGGGGATATCGAACAGAGCCCAGGCGACACTGCCCGTCCAGCTTACGTCGAGATCGAGGTAGGACCGCTGAAACAACTGATCCATGCCGTGCGGCATGAAGACGGCGCGGCCGTCGTCCGGGCGAAAATAGACGCGGTAGTTGTTGCGGTTCAAAAGGTAGCCGTCCCAGTCCACGAGCATGACCGACAGGGCGGCATACGAGGCGAACCGGTCGACATCGAGCAGCTCCTGGAATCGTTCCCAACGGCGATCTCGATCCTGTTCCTGCACGGCGGCGGCCAGGGCCTTGAGATCGGACCGGTCCTTTGGGCCGTCGCCCGAATCGAGTTCGAGGTCGTTCTGGATGTCCTGGACAAAGCCGCCGTCGTAGAGGTTGCCTTTGGCGCTCCCAAAGTAGGTTCTGAGGAACTCCGTCTCGAACGCTTCCTTGAGCACATAGAGGCCGAGCTTCCGATCGTTCAATTCCACCGTGGCCCACGCGACCCGCGGGGTGGGAACCCCCGCCGCCCGGAACAGCTCGCTGCCCAGGTATTCGTTGAGAAAGGATGGATCCTGCACCGAGTTGTTGAGGTGCAGCCGGCGAATCCCAAAAAGACGCCGCCCCTCGACCCACTTGCTGAAATGCAGCGTCAGGGCGGGCTGGTCGTCAATAGGACGAAAGCTCCCGGCGGCTCCCTTGAGTTTGGCGGCGACGTTGGTGAAGATCTGCCCGTTGACGACTGCCGTCATGGGGACGTACTCGCGCGGTGTCTCGCGCAGGGCGCCCAGATGCGCGGCGCGCAGGTGGAGTCGGAATTCAAGCAGCGTCGGCGTGTCGAAGATTTCGCCGCCGGGGACCAGGCTTGGTTTGAGCGGCGGTTGGCGGGTGGGCGAGGCCGGGTCGCCGCCCAGGCCTGCCGGGGTGAACAGTGCGAGGCAGATCAGAAGAGCCGCGAACCCGGACGCCAGGGGGAAGGGTTCTCTAGCCCGCATGCGTCCACGTCTTGGAGTCTTCCGCTTCGCGTTGCTCACGATTCCATGAAACACGCGGGCTAGCTTGATCGCCGGGCGGTGCGGCCTCGAGAGGCTTCCGGATGTCGAGGCTTCATGGTGCCCGGGACCCAAGAGGGTCGAGGATGGCCGAGTCGAACCAGGTCGGATTGCGGCGCGTTCGGCGCTTGCCGCGGAGAGGCGGGAGTTCGCAGCGCGCTACCCGATGCGCCAGACGATGCGTGCCTTGTTGAGGTCGTAGGGCGACATCTCCATTTTCACGCGGTCGCCAGTGGTCAGGCGCACGAAGCGCTTGCGCATGCGTCCGGCGATCGTGGCCAGGACAACGTGGTTGTTGTCCAATTGCACCCGGAACATGGTTCCTGCAAGCACCGTGATCACGCGGCCTTCCACTTCGATATGTTCTTGCATGCAGCAGTTAAACACTCACCGCTCGGCCGCCCTGGCTTTGCACGCGCAAGCGCGTGCCGGCATCGTCAGAAATGAAAGCGGAGCTTGGTCCGTCAAGCCCCGCCAAATGCCAAGGCATACCGCATTCACCCGTTGTTGTGACGTGCCGATCGACCCGATTCGAGACGAGTCAACCTCTTCCGGAGTTCGACAACTCACCTTTCCCCCCGCGTCATGGTTCAGTCAGGGAACAACTCTCTTGTCTTTGGAGCAGCGAATGATCCGGAAGACGCAGTGCCAGGGAGAATGCCGGGCGGCACGGATTTGGCAAGCCCAATTCTGCCCGGCTTTGCTCGATCCTTGCCATGCGCCCAGACCAACGGCATAGTCACGCCCCGAAAGTCGGCGTGGCGCGCGCGAAGCGCGCAGTCGACGGACGACATAACATGAAAGATCACACCACGCGGCGTTCGTTTCTCAAGGCGGTTGGCCTGGGGTCGGCGGCTCTCGGCCTGCACGCTTCGACTGTGGCCCAGCAACCGGCGATTGCCGGTTTCGAGAAGGCCCCCTCTGACCCGGACGCGTCGAAAGATTGGCAGCCGGTCTCGGACCGCAAGGTGCGAGTGGGCATCGTTGGGTACGGGGTGTGCCAATTCGGCGCGGCGTTCAGCTTCCAGGATCATCCCAACGTCGAGATTGTGGCGGTGAGCGACCTTGTGGAAGAGCGGCGCGCTGGGTTGGCGAAGGCCTGCCGTTGCGCCAAGACCTATACGTCGCTTGAAGAACTGGTCAAAGATGACCGCATCGAGGCGGTTTTTGTGGCCACGGATGCGCCCAGCCACGCCCGGCATTGCATCGAGGTCCTCAAGCACGGAAAACACGTCGCATCGGCCGTGCCCGCCGTGTACGGATCGATCGAGGAAGCGGACCAGCTCTTCCAGGCGGTGCGGAGCAGCGGACTCAAGTACATGATGTTCGAGACGTCGTGTTTTCACGAGGACCTGTATGCCATGCGTCAGCTTTACGGGGCCGGTCTGCTCGGGAAGGTGGTGTTCGCGGAAGGGGAGTATTACCACTACATGGAGCAACCGATCCCGTCGTACAAGGATTGGCGCGTGGGGTTGCCGCCCCAGTGGTATCCGACGCATTCGAACGCGTATTATGTCGGCATCGGCAGCGGACGCTTCACCGAGGTCTCATGCATGGGCATGCCAAGCGCCGTTTCCCACCTGCGCCCGGAGAACAACCGGTACAAGAACCCGTTCGGAACCGAAATCGCCCTGTTTCGGACCAGCGAAGGCGGCAGCGCGCGCATGGCTGTCAGTTGGGACACGCCGGGGCACGAAGGCGAGATGGGACGTGTGCGGGGCCAGAAAGGGGCGGTTTACGGCTCATACCAGGGGCTTGCGAAGGACCTGCCCCGGCTCAAGCGCCCGCCTCTTCCGCCGCGTGTCGAGGCCGGCGGGCACGGCGGTTCGCACGGCTACCTGATGAACGAATTCATCACGGCCATCCTCGTGGATCGGACGCCCCTGGTGAACATCGAATGGGCTCTCAACATGACCGTGGCCGGCGTCGTGGCCCACCAATCCGCCCTCAAGGGCGGCGAGTTGCTCAAGATTCCGCAGTACCAATGACGGGCCACACACGGACTCTTGTATGCCATCAACCGACTCAGCGGTCATCATCGGCAGGGCAACGCCCTGGTTCCACAAGCGATGGCTTTTTGCCGTGTTTTTCACTCTCGGATCGGCGGCTTGGTTTGCCTACGACGGGGCCATCGGCTATCCGAAGCAGAACGAGATTGCGCGCGCGTTCGAGCAATTCAAAGAAGACAAGCGGGAGGATGATTGGGCCGCTTACGCGCGGCAGCGGGACTGGCCGGACGCCAAGAACATCCCCAAGCTGAAAAGCCCGGAGTCGATTCGCACCCAGGTTTATATCGGCGCCGTGGCCGGCGTGATCGGCCTGGGTGTTTTGGGTTCGTTTCTCTATCGCCGCGGCAAAGTCCTCAAGGTGGATGCCGAGAACCTCTACACCCCCGGCGGAAAAACCGTCCCCTTCACCTCGATCCAACACGTGGACACCGCCCTCTGGGCCGACAAAGGCCTGGCGCGGGTGCATTACCTCGTCGATGGGACCATTCGACAGGCGGTGATTGACGGGCTGAGCTACGGCGGGTTCGCCGGCGAGAAGCCGTATCGCGCCGACCAGATCCTCGAACGGGTCCTGGCGCATGCCCCCAAGTCTCCCCCCGCTGAGGACACCGCGTCGGACCCGACATCGGGTAAGGCGAGAGGCGAAGAGGCCACCTGACACCGACCCAGACTGAGCATTGCGCAGCACAGTCGGACCGCAATACCAGAATTCCAAGGGCTGATCCCGCGGCAACGCATGCGCGTCAACGTAAGGAGAACTATCGAGTCATTCCTCGGAGCCCCACCGTCATGGCTGACCAAGTCTTTGGGGCGGCGTTCGTTCTGGCTGTGGGCGGCGCTCGTCTCGTCCGCGGCTCGAACACGGTGCTCCGTGCGGCTCGGAGCAGGGACGTCCTCGTCCCTGGCGAATGGAGTTGCGGAGAGTGTTTGAGGGCGACGAGGACGTCGCCCCTCCAGTGCTCTGTTCGTTCACAAGAAGGGGAGGAGCGGGGACGTCCTCGCCACCCCGGCCAAACGCGATGACCTGTCCTGTTCGACGCACGCGGGCGAGCGCCCGCCTGAGGCTTGGGCGGCTGAGGCAACTTGAAGCTGAAATTTCCTGAATTCCGGGACTGACCCCTTCGCGGAGCAGGGCTGTCGAAGCCGTCTAACTCATTGGACCGCTGTTCGTTGTGACAGTCGCCTCTGCTCGGTTCGGCTCCGAGGTCGCGAAGCGTCTGGAGTGCGGCGGTTTACCGCCGCTTTCCGAGAACGGTTCTCTGTGCATTCCCATTCCAAAGCGGTGCTGAAGCACACCCACCCTCCCGCGGCCGCGGGACTTCGCGCTATCGCACACGTTCGTGCCGGGGCAGCCTCCATGCAAGGTCCGCATCTCAGCCGCCCTAGCCCGCATTTCAGGTGAAATGTGACGGTGACCGGTCAGATGACATCAAAAGCTGGTGAGAAATGCGGGCTAAGGTTGACGCGCATGCGCAACGGCGGGGCGGCTACAGAGCGATTCAAAGGCGCAAGACGCGAACGACGCTTCGAGCGATCTCACCTTGTTGCGGCGCGACTTGGAGCCTTGCGTTTGGCCCGTGGAGGATCGGATCGGGGAGCGGGCTGAGGTGCGCGAAGGACAAGATTCTCGATAAAGAACTCCATCATGCGATCCTGGCTGACGGAGGTGTGGCCTTGGTCAGGGCCGACCTGGACTTCAAAGCTCTTGCCGGCCTTTTGCAGCGCCTGGACAAGTTGCATGGTGTTGTTCGGGTGGACGTTGTTGTCGGCCGTCCCGTAGAAGAGCAGGAGGCGCCCCTCGAGATTTGCGGCGTAGGTTGCAACGCGGGCGGCGTCGTAGTCCGCCGCGTTGTCCTGGGGCAATCCCATGTAACGCTCGGTGTAGATCGTGTCGTAGTTGCGGTAGTCGGTGACGGCCGAACTGGCGGCGGCGGCGTGGAAGACACCGGGAAAGCGCAGCAGACACGTCGCCGCCGACGTCCCCCCATACGAGGTTCCGAAAATGCCCACCCGATGCTGGTCCACGTAGGGTCTTGACCACAGCGCGCGGACACCGGCTGCCTGGTCATCCATCTCGACGATGCCGAAGTTGCAGTAGATGGCGTCGAGGAACCGTTTCCCGCGTCCGCTGGCGCTGCGCGAGTCGAACGAGGCGACAAGGAATCCGAACTCCGTCAGCCGGCTTGGCATGACGAACGTCTCGCGCGCGCCGGTGGTGGCGGGGCCTGCGTAGACGCTGACGAGGAGGGGGTATTTCTTTCGCGGGTTGAAGTTCGACGGGAAATGGAGAAGCCCGTACAGGTCGGTCTTGCCGTCGGCAGCCCTGAACCGGAGCAGTTCGACCGCGCGCATGCCGAGCTTCCTGAACCGGGTCATGTCGCTGCGGGCGAGCTCGGCCACCAGGCGTCCATCGGCGTCGCGAAGCACCGTCGTGGGCGGCGTGTCGTGCGTCTGGGCAACATCGACGAAGTGCCGCCCGTCGGGCGCAAAGTCGATCTGGTGGTGAAAGGCCGGATCGGTCAGCCGCTGATGGCCGGTCCCGTCGATCCTGACCCGATGGAGCTGCAGTTTCATCGGCGTGTCGCCGTCGTGCGCCGTGTAGTACAGAAAGCCGGCCGGTTCATCCAGACGCACCAGGTCGGCCACCTCGAACGGGTGGTCTGTCAGCGGCCGGCGAAGGCCATCGTGCAGATCGCAGAGATACAGGTTGCGCCAGCCCGTACGTTCCGAGGCCCAGACAAAGCGGCGTCCATCCTCGAAGAACCTCATCTTCGGCAGATTCTCGGTCCAACTGGGCAGCCATTCCTCGCGGACCACGACGCGCGTCGTGCCGGTGTCGGGGTTGGCGGCGGCCAATTCCATGATGTTCTGGCGGCGGTTGGTGCGGTGAAAGAGAAGTTCCCGGCTGTCTTGGGTCCAGGAGACCCCGTAGACATAATGGCCGATCACGGAGTTCTCGAACGGTTGCCCACTCCGGACGTCGACGGTGACGGTGTGTTTGGTCTCGATGTCGTAGATCAGGATGTCGACGACGGGGTTGACGCCGCCTGCCTTCGGATACGGCTCGATGTCCACCGTGCTCAGGATCTTCGTTTGGTCGAGTTGCAGATGGTAGTCCGGCACCTGACTCTCGTCGAATCGGTAGAACGCGATCTTCCGACTGTCCGGGGACCACCACATGGCGGTCTTCTGCTCGAGTTCCTCGCCATAGACCCAACTGGCGATGCCGAACTTGAGCCGCGCCGCGCCGCTGCCCTCGGTGGTGACCGCCACGGCGTTGGTGTTCTCAGCCGGGGTCAGCCAGAGATTGTGATCGCGGTAGAACGCCTTGTGCTTCCCATCCGGCGAGTAGGCTGTGCGGTACTGACGCCCCCGGTCGGGCCGGTCGTCGTCGTCGTGCGCCTTTGCGGCGGGCTTCTCCTCGTTGGCGCCGGCCCTGCGCCGTGCGGGGGCATTGGTCAGTTCGGTCGTGCGCCGCGTGGGGATGTCGAACCGGTATCGTTTGCCTTCGCGCCGATACTCGAAGGCTCGTCCTTCATCCTTCCATGTCACCGTGAGCGAGCCGAACTTCACCGCCTCGGCTCCCTCCCGGTTCATCTTCTGGTACTGGTCGTGGCCGGGCATGCGCTCGAGGCGGTCCTGGGCTCGGGCGTCGAGTTCCGCGCAAGAAAACAGGGCGCCGGCGAGCAGCCAGCAGGCGGAACGCAGCGGGCTGGCATGGGGGCGCACAGGACGACTCGCTGCGAGAACCGAAAGAAGGAGCCGGCTTGCTGCCAAAAGGAAAGCAGTCATCGGAGTCTGCAATCGGGCGTCGTCCGATGAGGCGGAGCAGGGTCTGCTCACGGGCGGAACGGGTTGGCGCGGACCGGCGTCCGCGGCTACGTGATGAATCATGTCGGGCCCGGATCGTCCCGCACTTGCTCCGCGCCGTCGAGTCGGATTGTGTTGGTCAAAACTTCCGCAGGGTGTCATCGAGGCCCCAGATCCAGAAAGTCGTGGGTGTGTCGTAAGTCGAGGTGCCGTAGAGGGCGCGTATGTTGCGGGCGGAGAGTTCGGACAGGATTGCCGGGTCGATGCCGGGTTCGAGGTGAGGATCGAATATGAACTCCTCGAAGAAGTTGTGGTGGCCGGGATGGTAGGTCTGGGCAAGATCGTGACGCAGCACAATGACCTGAGAGGCCAGTCCCTCGATCCGTGTTTCGACCCAGGCTTCGAGCGGGGCTGTGTAGCCCGCGATTGGGCCTGTGGGATTCGGTGGCCAGTAGAACCGCGTTTCGACAGTGACGCCTTTCCCGGCGAGTCTGCGTGTTTGCAGCAGGCTCAGCGGGCTGACCGTTCGTGCCGGCGCGAGGATGGCCTCATCACTCGAAGTGGTTCCCGGCCCATCGTAATTGATGACCGGCTGCTGCTGGGTGTAACGGACGCTCAATTGCAGGCGTCCGTCACTGAGAAACACAATCGGGCTGCCGCTGGCCGCCACCGGGCGCGGCAGCCAGGTCCGCAACTGAAAGACGCGTGTGTCCTTGCCCGCCCCGAGAGTCCAGGAGTCGATGGTCTCATCCCCGTCTCTGCGATGCGCAAACTCGGGCAGGTCCGAGAGCAGGCCGCCGAAACCAGACAGGGCCATCCCATCCAGGAGTTCGACATCGACGGTCCGGTAGATGATCTCCGCCAGGTTGGCGTCGGTGAGTCGGAGGTTGCCGGTTGTCAGTGTCCAGCGCGACTTGAGGCGGTGGAAAGCGAACGCGTTACCGTACTCACCCTGGTGCAATACGTAGCGATTGGTCTCGTTCAGCAGCCATGGCGTGAGTGTCGATGTGTCGGAAGGCCGCGGGAGTTCGCGGATTTGCTTGACCTGCAGCCGGCCCTCGGGCGCGGTCTTTTTGTATTCGAAATCGAGGAGGAATGCGCGGCGGTCAGGAAACTCGGCTTCGTAGGCTCGAGCCGCCTTATCGAGCAGAATCGCCAAGTCGCGATACTCGGTTTCCCAGGCCAAAACATGGTCGCCCAACGGCACGAGGCTGGACGAGCGCAGCGTGGATAGGTAGGGAGCGTCGTTGCCCCAAATGCTGGCTTCGACTTCCTCGGGCTGGGCGTTGGCATCGGGGTTGGCGACGGAGAGGGCGCCCAACTGCGTGACGAGCGTGGCGCTGAAGCTGCGGATATCCGACGAATTGCCCTTCCAGATCTCCGCCGTGGCGACGCCGTTGGCCAGCTCGAATTCGTCCGGGGTCGAGTGATGGACCAGCACGGCCATGCCGACGTCCGCCTCGTCCACGCGGTGACGCAAGCGTTCGAGAAAGGCGTTTTGGTTGTAGAAGCTCGCGTAAACCTTGCGCAGGGCGCGAAACACACCGCGCTCGCGCGAATCGTCCGGATCGCACTGGCTCGGGCCGGTGTCGTCGCCGTCCAACTCGTCCGCCAGGCAGCCGCTGTAACTGTCGTAGAGGCCCGCCCCGCTGAACTGCTCGCTGTCCTCGACATTCGTGGAACTCCGGAAACGGATCTTCCGGTCCGGCGCGAATCCCGCCGCGCCGAGAAGGGTCAGGATGGCCTGGCGCTGCGCGGGATCGAAGTCAGCGATCTCGGTGAACAGCGTGCGGACCTCGGCCAGCGCGTCCTGGACCGCCGCCATGTCCGGCGGCCAGACGAATCCACCCAGTTTCGCGTCGACCGCGGCGCGCAGGGTTGTGGCTGCCGGCAGGGTCTGGTCGAGGTACGCATCCCACAGGTCGAACGTCAGGGCCAGCGCGGGCGCGGGCGCGTATGCGGGGATGGCGCGGCGCAGCAGGCCGAAGTTGGCGGCCTTGCCTCCCACGCGTCCGATGTCGGCCGGGCGCAACCCCTCGGCGCTGATCCCGATGGTTCCCGAGGCTGTCTTGGGGGTGAGATCGAGTGCGGGCGGCGTCTTGAGTGCCAGCAACTCGCGGCGCAGATCATCGGACAACTGGCCCTCGACACTTGCGATCCGCAGGTCGCACGAGCCGTAGGCGCTGCGCGATCGTAACACCACCTCCTGCCCGAGCAGGTCCAGCACCCCATCGCGCGCGGCCGCGTCGGCAAAGTGCACGCAGGGGATGCCGAACGACTGCGCCAGGAGAGCGACATGCGAATTGGGGGTTGCGGGAGCCATCGACACAATCCCCGCCACCGGCGGGATCTCGGCCGGCACGGCGTCCACGACCAGGATGTCGTCCGGGCGCAACCGCCCGTCGCGATAGCGGGCGTCGAGTTCGTCCGCCGGCACATAGACGAGTCGGCCCAGGGCCCAGCCGGGGGCGTAGCATTGATTCGCGACCACCCAGCGCGCTCCGGAGCTGATCGCAATCCCCCTGCTGTCGAAATAGGGCCGATTGAGTTCGGCTGCGCCCTGCTGTTCGTAGGTCGGGAAATAGAAGACCTTGACCTCGGGCCCGGCGACGAGGCTCGCACGCACCCGGTCGAACCAATCCGCCACCTGCTCCGGCGGATACGGGTCGTTCCCGACGATCTGAATGCCGATTTCGCGCAGACTCGCGGTCGGGCCGAAGAGAACGGCGCCCAGGACAACCTGCTGATGGGCGCGCCAGAGTGAGACGGCGTCGAATTGCTCGCGTGTCATCGACTGGAACGGCGCAAGGCGGGCCCGGGCGAAATCGTAGTGGAAGGGATACTTCGTGCTGTCCTGGAAGTGCACTCGATGCGGATCGGCCAGGACGAGGGCGAACTTGATCCAGCGCGGCAGGATTTCCCCGTAGGCCGGCATGGGAGAGAGAAGAGAGTCGTCGGGAAACTGGGCCTGGTTCTTCCAATCGTCGGCTGCGGTCCGGGGAACGATCGATGCGCGGTAGAATCGTCTGTGTTGACCCGTGGCGCTCATGTCCGGGTAGGAGACCAGAGCATCATGGGAGCGCGCGATTTCCTGCCAGGCTTCGAGGTCTCCGGACGCCTCGAGTCGGACGACGCGGTTCGAGACCGTGTTGATCGAGAAGCGGGGCCAGGCCTGCCCGGCCGGGTGCTCGACGATCAACCGGTTCGCATCGGCAGCCGCGGCGAAACAAGCCGCAAGGGCCAGCGGACACAGAACGAATTCAAGACAACGCATCGTGCAGAGAGTAGAGCAAAACCCGTCCAGGAGCGAGCGGATTCCAGGATGCATCCGATGTGGCAGTGTGGCTACGGATGGAACACGGATGGGCCAGGACCGGCTTCGAGGGGTTTGCGGTCGCGCCTGTCAAACTTCTTTACCTTGCCGGCTGGCCGTACGTAAATCGCGCGTGCCTTCGCATGGTCTGAGGAACAGGTTCAGTCAACGGCTCGGCACGGGCACGCCCGGTCCCGGGGCCGCCTCGATCCGTCTGTCGAGCCTGGTGTCGCTGCTGGCGCTTGGGATATTGATCCTCCCGGCTCTTGCATCGACGCCGACCGCACTCGAGGCGGCTCCGCGCGGGAGACAGGAAGTGATCGATGTCTGGGACACCGACGTCGGGCTGCCGCGCAATTCGGTGACTGCGATCGTTCGTACCCGGGATGGCTATCTGTGGTTCGGCACCCCGAATGGGCTGGTGCGCTTCGACGGACTTCGTTTTCGGGTGTTCGATGCGCAGAGCACGCCCGGGTTGAGCGACAGCCACGTCGTGAGCCTGCTTGAAGACCGGGCGGGTAACCTGTGGATTGGCACGGAGGCCGGGGGGGTGGCGTTGTTCAAGGATGGCGTCTTCACCAGCACGGGCATCGGCCAGGGATCACCGGCCCGCCGTTTGGTGTCCTCCACCCAGGATCCCGCGGGTGCCGTCTGGTTTTACACAGCGGACGGTCAGCTCTGGCGCCACTCGGACAGTCAATTCAGCCCGTTTGTGTTCGGTTTCGATCGTCCCATGGCCCGGCGGTCGATCGTTGTCGATACCGCCGGACAGGTTTGGGCCGGGACGGATGGCCGGGTGGCCTCGATTCGCCCCGCAACGGGCGCGGGGCACCTCGAGCCGCAGATCGACGAGGAGGTGGCGGTGGGCCGTTTGGACGCGCTTGTGGCTCGTGCGGCGGGCGGCTACTGGCGGTTGGGGGACGGCCGCGTGCAACAGTTCGAGGGCACTCGATGCACGGCCGATTTGGGTGCGTATCCCTGGGGCGCCGCGCCGGTCGCCTGTGCGTGCGAGGATCGGCAGGGCGACCTGCTGGTGGGCACGCTCGGGGCGGGGGTCTACCGCTTTGAAGGCGGCGGGCGCGTGCGGCGGCACTCGACAAGCGACGGGCTCTCGAACAACTACATCTTCTCCCTTTGCGTCGACGACGATGACAGCCTGTGGGTGGGAACCGACGGGGGCGGACTCAACCGCATCAGGTCGCAGGCGTTCGAGGCGATCGATGTCTCGCCCGATCTGGGGGTGGGGGTGGTCCAGACCGTCTGCACGGATGCCAAGGGCGGACTTTGGGTCGGTTCCAACGGGGGGGGACTGGCCTACTACCTGGGTTCGGAAAGACGCCGCTTCGGTCCCGAGCAGGGGTTGACCCATCTGTCCGTGTGGTCGGTGCTTGTGGATCGGGCACAGGATGTGTGGGTGGGAACGCAAGGGGGCGGGTTGTTCCAGTTGCGCGAGGGACGGCTGTTGCGGGTCGGAGGCGAAGCGATCCCGCGCCTGGTGGCCGCACTGCACGAGGATCGCCAGGGACGCCTTTGGGCCGGCACAGCGGGCGGATTGGCGCGGCGCGATCCGGACGGCTGGCGGCTCTTCACGACGCGCGATGGCCTCTCGAACGACGATGTCAGGGCCATTGTCGACGACGGCGCGGAGGGGGTGTGGGTTGGAACTCGGGGAGGCGGACTCAACCGTTGGAGTGAAGGGCGGTTCACGGCCTGGCGCAGGCAGGACGGCGCGCCGGGAGATGATGTCTCGTCGTTGTGGCTCGACCGGGATGGAGTCTTGTGGGTGGGAACGCTCGGGAACGGCCTCGGGCGTTTCGAGAAGGGTGTCTGGACCGCGTACACCACTCGTGAAGGCCTGACAAGCAACGTCATCGGATACCTGCTCGAAGACGACGAGAACTGCCTCTGGCTCGGGTCGAATACCGGCCTGATGCGAGTCGCGCGGCGTGACCTGAACGCATTCGCACGCAGCGGGACGGGGTTGGTCGACGTGCGCGCCTACGGAAAGCCGGACGGCATGCCGACCCGCGAGTGCACGATGGGATCACAACCCGGGGCATGGCGGGCGGAGGACGGCACGCTCTGGTTTTCAACGGTCCGCGGGCTGGCGGGCATCCACCTCGGACGGCTGCGCGTGAACCCGCGGCCGCCGCCCGTGGTGATCGAGGCGGTGCTGATCGACGGGCAGCCGCACGGGACAAACTCGATCGAATCGAGTTGGCCGGAGCGGGTGGTGGTGCCCGCCGGGCGCGAGCATCTCGAAATCCAGTACACCAGCATCAACCTCGTGGCGCCGGACAAGGGGCGGTTTCGTTACCGCATGGAAGGGCACGAGAGCGCCTGGACCGAGGCGGGCAACAGCCGTGTCGCGCGCTACAGCCGGCTGCCACCGGGCGATTACCGGTTTTGCGTCACGGCATCGAACGAGGACGGCGTCTGGAATGAGGTCGGCGCGAGTTTCGCCGTGAGTGTCGAAACGCCGCTCTGGCAAACCCCGTGGTTTCTCGGGGCCTCGGCGTCGCTCCTTCTTGGCGCGATTGTCGGGCTGGTCTATCTGATCTCGACCCAGAGGCTCAAGCGCCAGGTCGAGCGGCTCGAACAGAAGGAAGCGCTCGAACGCGAGCGCGCGCGCATCGCCCGCGACATCCACGACCAGTTGGGCGCCAGCCTGACGCAGGTGGCCCTCCTGGGCGAGTTGGTGGAGGGCGACAAGGCCGACCCCGCCGAAGTCGAGGCCCACGCGCGGCAGATTTCCCAGACGGCCCGGGACACCACCCGGGTGCTTGATGAGATCGTTTGGGCCGTCAATCCCTCGAACGACACGCTCGACGGTTTGATGACCTACGTCAGCAAATACGCCCAGGAATACCTGTCCCTGGCGGGTGTGCGGTGCCGCCTCGATGTGCCCGCGGAGCTGCCGGCCTGCCCGCTGCCGCCCGACGCGCGACACAACCTCTTCCTCGCATTCAAGGAGGCGGTGACGAACGTGGTCCGCCACGCCCACGCCTCCGCCGTCTGGATTCGGCTCAAGCTCGGCGCCGACTCCTATGTGATCGAGATCGAGGACAACGGGCGCGGATTCGCCGTCCAGGACACAGCGCGCGCCTCGTCACGCAACGGCCTGCGCAACATGCGGCAGCGTTTGGAGGATGTGGGCGGCCGCTTCGAAATCAGCCCTGCGTCCGAAGGCGGCACCGTGGTGCGATTGACCGCGCCGTTGGGGCGCGGCTAGCGGAGGGGTGACACGTGTCCCCAGAACTGGTGACTGTTCGGGATCGCCGTCTGGGGTATTGTGCACCTGTCATTGAGATTTCGAAGGGGCGGATGCCCCGGGGTGCTGAGCGGCAGCAAGAGTTCTCAAAGTTGTTTCTTGTGTAAGATATGGCCGGGTGGTAACCCGGCCATAGTCTTTTTATGAGAACACCTATGAAACGCATCGGCCGACGACACTTCCTCGCCTCCCTGGCGGGCGGATCCGCCTGCTTGTACAGCGTTGTGCGCGCCCAGGCCGGCCCCAGCCCCGACGCCCCCCCGCAAGGCTCGCTGGGCAAGACCGGCATCACCCTCTCGCGCATCGGCCAGGGAACCGGCATGAGCGGCGGCAACCGGCAATCCAATCATACCCGCATGGGCTTCGAGAAGCTCACGACCCTGCTCCGCCACGATTACGACCGGGGGATCACGTTCTTCGATCTGGCGGATTTGTACGGCTCGCACGTCTACTTCCGCGAAGTCCTGAAGTCGCTGCCGCGCGACAAGGTCACCGTCCTGACAAAGCTTTGGTATCGCTATGACGGCCAACCCTCGCAAGTGCCGGCGGAGTTCAAGCGGCGATCGACCCAAATGGCCGTCCAGCGGTTTCGCCATGAGCTGGCGACGGATTATCTCGATATTGTCCTGCTCCATTGCCTCGACAACCCGGAGTGGGAAGAGGAGATGCGCCCGTACATGGACGCGCTGGCCGAAGCCAAGGAGAAGAAGCAGATCCGCGCCCTGGGGGTCTCCTGCCACGATTTCGGCGCGCTCAAGACCGCGGCCAACTGCCCCTGGGTCGACGTGATCCTGGCGCGCATCAACCCCAAAGGGGCCAAGATGGATGGGCCGGTCGATGAGGTCGTGTCGGTTCTCAAAACGGCGAAAGCGAACGGCAAGGCCCTGATCGGTATGAAGATCTATGGCGAGGGCACCCTGGCGCACATGAGAGAGGAATGCATGCGATTCGCCACGGGGCTCGGCTTGCTCGATGCGATGACGCTCGGGGCCGAGAGCACGGAACAAATGGACGAATCGTTGCGCCTCCTCGCGCAGACGGCCTAACCCGCGTATTTCCTGGCCCGGTAGGGCACAGGGCGGTCGGACTTCGCAAGATGACTGCTATGCGGGTTAGAAGGGCTAACCCGCCTATTCGCGAGCCGCCCCGGCGGCTTCGGCACGCAGGCGTTGCCTCTCGGCCGCCTTCGCGAACGGAACGTAGACCGCCATGGCGATGAGGATCGACAGCACACCCCACACCGCCGCCCGCCAATCCCCGCCCGACACAAGGTAATGTCCGATGATGGGCGGGGTGGTCCAGGGCACGTTGACGAACGGCTTGTTGATGATTCCCCAGTCCATCAGCAAATACGTGCTGGCGGTCAGGATCATGGCGTTGAGCACGTACGGGATCATGAAGACCGGATTGAGCACGATCGGGAATCCGAAGAAGATCGGCTCGTTGATCTGGAAGATCTGCGTCGGCAACGAGAGGCGACTGATCTTTCTGAAGCCGGGTTCCTTCGAGTTCACCATGATGAGCGCGAGCGCGATGGTTGCCCCGGTCCCGCCCACGTTGACGAATGTGGTGAAGAAGCCGTAGGCCGTCACGTTCGGCAGGGGTTGGCCCTGGGTCATGGCCGCAACGTTCTCGGTCAGGAACTGGAGGAAGATGGGGGCGACCAGGGCGTCCATCGCGTTGTCGCCATTGATGCCCACCGACCAGAGCATGGTGACAAGAAAGGCGTAGACGAGGATGCCGGGCAGCGTGTTGAGGGCGAACACCAACGGCTTGAACACCGTCTGCACGATCTGGTTGATGTCCACCCCCAGAACGAACCGGATGAGCCAGAACCCGAGCACCAGGAAACACATGGGGATCAACGAGAGAAACGACTCGTACACCACGTGCGGGACATTGGCTGGCAGCTTGATGACCACGCCCTTGTCGCTGAAGAGCTTCTGAAGCCGCACCGAGACGAGGGCGATCACGATTGCCGGGAAAAGCCCTTTCGAGCCGAGGTTGTCCATCTCGAGACTCAGATCCTCGAGTCTGATCTGCAGCATCAGGAACACCAGCGTCGCCAGCGAGGCGCTGACGACTGCCTCCTGCTTGAGGCGCTGCCCCAGATCGTAGCCGATCGCGAAAGAGACAAAGACCGCCAGCAGTCCGAACGTGGCGCTGACCGGGATCTGCAGGACTTGCTGATGGGGGGCGATTCGGTCCTCCCAGCCTGGGACCGGCAGGTAAGCCATGATCATGAACAGGCCGCCAATGATCGTCAGGGGGACAACAGAAACCATCCCGGCGCGGATGGCAGACAGGTAAGTGTTTTCGCTCAGCGCCGTCAGGGCCGCGACGAAATATGAGCTGGTACGCGAGACGGGGGTCGAACCCATAACCTTCGGCTCCGGAGGCCGACGCTCTATCCAATTGAGCTACTCGCGCATGCCAGCCGGTCGCGATCGCTTCGTTCGGGGCGCATTATGCACTGGCCAGCGCTGACCGCAAGCAAATCCCGATCAGCAGTTCTGCCCACGAACCTCAAAATGGCATCCTTGATTACCAACGACTTGTGCATTCCGAGGTTCAAGGGGCAAGCGCGTACGTGTTCGGGGAAGTCTCACTTTGCGTGCGGGGCCTTGACGCCGGGCGAGGGCACCCGGCCTACCGCATCGAAGAATGCAGCGGTTGTAGGCCGCGTGCCCCCACGCGGCGCAAGCTCGATTCCCACCGACAACCTCCAAGGACACTGTTGCCCAATTGTAAAACGGCCCGGGAGCAGCAATCGCCCCCGGGCCGGAGCACAAAACCGCGCGTAAGTCTTCAGGCCTTCGCGGGCTCTTCCTGGGCCTTGACAGGTTCCCTGCCGAAGATGATGAACAGGAAGACCCAGAAGCAGACGAAAATCGCCGGCGGCACGAAGAACTTGGTCCAGTTGTGTCGCTGGGCCTGGAGGTACTTCTCGCGGGTGAGGGGCGTGCCGATCTTGTCGAACGTCGCCTTCAACTCATCCTTGCCGTAGGAGACACCGCCCGATTCCCAGACCTCAGGCAGTTTCTCGATGGCGATCGAGCCGTCCTCTTGGGTGTACTGGCCCAGGTGTTCCCCGAAGCTGAAGACCGTCTTGTCGCCTCCGATGTACTTGACCGACTTGGCAAGATCGAGATAACGCCAGGCCGATGTCTCCATTTCGGGCACGTTCCAGGCCGGCAGGCTCTTGGCCACCTTGCCCTCCTCAGTCGCGACGGTCTTGGTGATTGCGGGAGCGGACCGGTCAATTTGGTAGCCAAAGAGATATCCGCTCAGGACCTGGCCGATCCCCAGAAGGAGGAAGGCGAGCAAGCTCTGGACGCTCGCCTTGAGATGGGCAGGGGCCACGCGGTCGCCGAACATGTAGGCCGCGGTATAAAGGAAGGCGTACGCCATGCCGTGGAAGAGCAGCCCGACCAGGGCGAACAGGAATCCCTCCTGTGTGAAGATGAAGTACCGGATCGCCCAGGCGCTCATCCCGATCACCAACACCCACTTGAGCCCGAACCGCGCCACGCAGAAGGCCAGAATCGCCATGAAGAACAACTCGGAGAACTGATTCAGCGTCGTCAGGGCCACCGGCGCCGGATATCCGTATTCGGTCAGGTAAGCGACGACGGACGGGAAGAAGTAATTGCTGCCGAAGATGCTCACCATGAACGCACACAGCAGAAAGATGGTGAACGTCGGCGACTTGAACATCGCCAGAGCCCCGAGGCCGAATGCGTCTTTGGCCCCCTGGGTGGAAGCGCCCTTGGGCGGCGTGTCCGGCAGTGTGAGCGAATACAGCCCCATAGCGATGCCGCAACCGCCCCCGATGAAGAAGAACGTCGGGCTCGACGCGCCTCCGGCAAACACCTCGACAACCAGGTTGACCACAATCCAGCCGACCGTCCCGAAAATGAAGACTTTGGGCGCCGAGGCCGAGTCGGGTATGTGCTTGAAAACGACGGTGTTGATGAGCGGTATCGAAGGCATGTAGCAGATGCCCGAGATGAGCATCAATACCATGAGCGATCCGAACGGCACAGTCACTGCGCCGCCCGCCGCGGCGGTCTCCGCTTGGGCGCAGATGACGCCGCAGGCCACCAGGGCGGCCCCGCTGATCAGATGCAGCAGACCCAGGACCTTCTGAGCCGAAAAGAAACGGTCCGCAATCGGGCCAATGAACAAGGGGGCGATGATCGCTCCCCACGGGATGGCCATGTAGAGGGCGCCCACGTGCGCGCCGCTCATCTTGCCGTTGAGGTAACCTCCAAGCGCCACAGACCAACTGCCCCAAATCGCGAATTGCAGCAAATAGGCCAACTGCAATCTTGGATACACCCAACTCACTTTGTTTTCCGTCATCCTTAACTCCTGCTCGTTTATGGTTAAACCGATTCGTTCGCCTTTATGAAGGGGCGGTCATGCAGAGTCCGCGCCTTATGGCAGCAACCGGATGCCGATTCAAGCGAAAACTTGACAACTTGATTCTTGCGCCGCGCAGCGGCGCCTCTTAGCGAGGCGTCGATCGTCGGTGGCCAAGGTTGCACCCCGGCGGGCCCGATCTGGCGACATGCTTCGCTGGAGTGAGTCGAAGCCTCGCTAACGGTCGATGAGCGCCTTCATCTCGCGCGAGATGACGAGGATTTCGAAATTCTTGAACCACATCTCGACGTTTGCGCTGCCGTGCAACTGGAGGGCCACCTTGCCGCTCTTCTCGCACAGCGGATCCACGGTATCGACCGTCTTGAAGCCGTTGAGGATGCTGACGATCCGATCGCCGCAGGCCGCCGTGCAGGTCGTGTTCCAGTCGTCCACTTTGCGGACCTTCCCCACCAACTCGTCGTTCGTCGCCACCCAGCCGCGTCCCGGTGTCTTGTCGCCGGCCGTGTGCCACAGGGCGGAGTCCTTGTTGTTGCCCGCGATCTCGTTCTGGAATCCCTTGAGCAGCCATGGGGTGTTGACCTCCTCAGCCCGGAAATAGAGCGCGCTGTTCCCGCCGAAAATGCGGTAGGTCACGCGCGCGATGAAGTTGTCATACGAGCCGTCGGAGACGACCAGCCCGTCGCGTTTCTCGTCCTGGCGGTGAACGCCCTTGAGATACCCCTTCTCGTGCTCGAACGACCAGTCGTTGGGCAGAACGAAATGCGCGCCGTTGAGCTTGTACTTGCCGTCCGCACCCTTGAGAAAGAAGGGTGTCCACTCGCTCCTGCCCAGGTCCTTCACCCGGATGTTGCGCCAGCGGACCTTGCCTTGATCGCCGACATGCACCTGCAAACCGAAGAAGCCGGTGAGGCTCTGATCGTCGAACAGGTTGGCGACCGCCACGCCGTTGAGCCAGGTGCGGATCGACGGGCCCACACACTGAATTTCAAGCGCATTCCACTCGCCCGGCTTGTTCGCCGCGCGCGCGGCGGCGAGCGTCTCCTCCGCGGTGGTGTCCATCCAGATCATGCCGTGCTGATGCCCGCGCCGGCCCTCATCATAGATGCGGGCGGTGTCCCCCCGCGGGTTCGGATCCATCTCCGCCTGGTATCCGTAAACCCGTTGGCGCCCTTCCCCTTCGGGACGGGCCGCGGACCGGAACTGCACACCGGAATTGCCGGGAACATCGAATTTGAATTCGAGCTTCAGGATGAAGTTGCCGAACTCCTTTTCGGTGCACAGGAACGTGTTCATCCGGCTCGGCAGGCACTCCCCGACGATCGTGCCGTTGTCCACGCTGTAGGCCGCGTCCCCGCCGCGCTTCACCCAGCCGTCGAGCGTCTCTCCGTCAAAGAGCGGAACAAATCCCTCCTCGGGCCCCTGTGCCAGGAGCGAGGATGTCGCCAGGACGACCAGCAGCGTGCTTCTCCATCCAATCCTCCGAGTTGCCAGTTTCTTGCGCGTGGTTGTGTCGATTGATCTCATCTTGGGGTGAGGATGTACGTTTCTTCGGGCGAACTGTCGATGCAAAAGCAATCCATCCCGGATCTTCCCGCGACGCGGGAGCGGGGCGATGTGATGTTTGACCTGGCGGCTCGCCTGTCGCACTCTGGCGGCATGGGAAACACGTTTGGCCGGCTGTTCCGCATCACGACCTGGGGCGAGTCCCACGGCGGCGGTGTGGGCGTGGTGATCGATGGCTGCCCGCCCCGGCTCGCGTTGAGCGAGGCCGACATCCAGCCCGATCTCGACCGGCGCCGCCCGGGACAATCGCGGATCGTGACGCCGCGCAAGGAGAGCGACTCCGTCCAGATTCTCTCGGGCACGTTCGAGGGAAAGACACTCGGGACCCCGATCTCGATGTGGGTCAAAAACGAGGACGCGCGCCCCGAGGCCTACGGCGAAATGGCCACGAAGTTCCGTCCCTCCCACGCCGACTACACTTACCAGGCCAAGTACGGCATTCGCAATTGGCAGGGCGGGGGACGCACCAGCGCGCGCGAGACAGTCGGGCGCGTGGCTGCGGGTGCGGTCGCGAAGAAGATCCTCCGCGAGCAGTTCGGTGTCGAGGTTCTCGCCTATGTGAAGCAGGTCCACCGTTTGGTTGCGGCTGCCGATCCGGAGCGCGTCACCGCGGCGGAAGTCGAATCCAACATCGTCCGCTGCCCGGATCCCGCGGTGGCCCAGGAGATGATCCGCCTGATCGAGAAGACCCGGCAGGAGGGCAACACGGTGGGCGGAATTGTCGAGGGCGTGGCGCGCGGCGTGCCGCCGGGGTGGGGCGAGCCGGTGTTTGACCGGCTCGAAGCCGATCTGGCCAAAGCGATGCTGAGTCTGCCCGCAACCAGGGGATTCGAGATCGGCTCAGGATTCGGCTGTGTGCTAATGACGGGGCGCGAGCACAACGACCCGTTCCGGATGCGGGATGGCAGGGTGAGGACGGTGACGAACCGGTCGGGCGGCGTGCAAGGGGGCATTTCGAATGGGGAAATGATCTACTTCCGGGTGGCGTTCAAACCCGTGGCGACCGTGATGCACGAGCAGGACACGGTGGATGTGCACTATCAGAACACGACGCTCAAGGGCCGGGGGCGGCATGATGCGTGCGTCCTGCCGCGCGCCGTGCCGCTCGTCGAGGCGATGACGGCGCTTGTCCTGGTCGACCACGCCCTGCGGCATCGTGCGCAGTGCAGTCATGGGGTCACATCTTCATAATTGACAATTCCAGATCATATGCAGGAAGCAACGGTACGTCTTTCACTCGCCCTGGCTGTGTCCCTTTCCGTTCCGCCGTGTGCGGTGCCGTGCACTGCGCAAGCGGCGCCGCCGATCGAGTGGCGCCTGAACGCGGATGCCGACGGCAACGGCGTCGCCGACGGCTGGACGACGACGAACGCCTCCGGTCATGGGACCTTCCGTCTTGCCGCTGCCGGGCAGCAGGTCGCAGGCGCCCGCGCTGACGATCGCCTCGAGCGCACTGCCAGCGCCCTCGACCCCGAGGCGGTCTACCTCATCACCGCCGCCGTCACCGTCACCCGCGGCGGCCTGCTCTGGGGCGCCGACGGCTTCCCTCGCAAGTACGTGGCGGCCTACTCCCGCCCGGTCGAGAGCCGCACGACCTGCCGGGGCCGCGACAGCCTGACGATCGCCTTCAGCGGCCTCGAGGCCGGCTCGGACTATACGGTGGCCGGCGTGCGTCTCGAGAAGGTCGAGAAGAGCCCGCTGCCGCTGGAGGCCGACACCGGACGCTTCCTGGTGCCGCGCCCGCGCATGGTTCGCTACCAGCCGGGCGAGACCTCAGGGTGCGTGCTGGCCGCCGACACCCCCGTGCTCCTCGCCGGACTGCAGGAAAGTGAGGTGAACCTCGAGTTGGTGCGGGGGGACCTGGGCTTCAGGGGTGCGGCGAAGGTGGTGGCCGCCGGTGAACCCGGGGGCTTTCCGGCCCTGGTGGTCGGGACCTTGCCGGGCCTGCTGGCCCGGGCAACGGCGCTTCCCACTGCCCTGGCCGCCGCCGTCCGGGACTGCCCCGCGCAGTTGCCCGAGGAAGGCTGCTACCTCGCCGTTGTGCCGGAGGGTGTGGTGGTCGTCGCCGGCAGTGCCGCCGGGGCCCAGCACGGCCTACAGACCCTCCGCCAACTCTGCGTTCGGACAGGTGAGGGCCGCGTGCGTGTGCCGAAGCTCACGATCGAGGACGCCCCGGCCATGCCCTTCCGCGGCACCTACCAGGGCGGCGTCACCACAAACCCGGATCGTATGGCCCGCGCGAACTACTACGCCCGCCTCAAACTCAATGCGGTGGTGATGGAAGACGCGCTGCTCTATCACCTCCGGGAGGGGGATAACCTCGATCGGGTACGGGAGTACTTCGCCTACCTGCGCAGCCTGCATCTGGAGCCGATCCCCCTGGTGCAGAGCTTCGGCTGGGGGATGTACCTGCTGGCGATCGACCCGCAGTGTGTCGAGGGACGCTGGGTGCGCGACCGCCCGATGCGGTTCGCGTCCCGCGCGCAAGTTGCCCCGGAGGCGCGGGAGAGTGTTCCCGACGACGGGCTCGAGCACCTGGTCTCGCTCGATGCCCTGACGCCGCTGGGCGCTGTCCTGCGCAACGCCTCTTTCGAACAGGTGGCGGAGAGCCGGGCGGAGGCCTGGGAGGCGGACCGGTGGGCGGAGGCGGAGGGCGCGGCGGTCGTGACGACGCACCCGCTGGCAGGCAGGCGCTGCCTGCGGCTGAGCCGCCAGACCCGTGGCCAGATGCGCGCCTGGCAGGACTTCGAGGTGCCGCCGAACCGCGCACTGCAGTTCGTCGCCAACCTCAAGCTGGATAACATCACCGGCCATGGGGCTTACGCGGAACTCTACCGGCTCGATGAGCAGGGCGAGTTGGTCGGCAACCCCGCGGCGATGGCCGGATGGATCGCCGGCACGAGCGACTGGGCCCCGCTGAAGCTGAACCTCGACACCGGCGACTGCCGCCGCTACCGGCTCTACCTGCGGATCCAGGACGGCACCGGCACCGCCTGGTTCGACAACCTGCGGGTGACATACGGCGGAGTGCAATTGCGCAACCTGGTGCATGCCGACCAGAGCCTGCGAGTGACGGATGTCGACGCCGCGCTTCTGGAGGTCGGGCGCGACTACGAGGTGCGCCCCGGCGAGACGAGATTCCCCTTCACTGACGAGGCCGCGCCTTGGCACCTCGTGCGCCTGCCGCAGGGTCGCATCCCCGCCGGTGGGGAGGTGCGCCTGTCCTACGAGTACGCTCCCGCCGGCTCGGTGACCTACTGCCCCTCGAACCCTCGGACGCAGGAGATCATGCGCGAGACCCTCGGTACCGTCATCCGCGAGCTGGGCGTCAGGCGGATCCACATCGGCCACGACGAGCCCCGCTGGCTCAACACCTGCCGCCTCTGCCGCGAACGGAAGCTGACGAATGCGCAGCTCTTCGCCGACGAGCTCACGCGGATGCACGAGTTCGCCCGGGCGGCTGACCCAGAAGTGCGGGTGATGATGTGGGCGGACGCCCTGAACCCCTTCCACAACGCCCCGGCACAGGAACTGGAACCGGCGAACGACACCGCGCCCAAGGACCTGATCCAGTGCACCTGGTTTTACGACGCCCGCGATGACGCCGTCGAGGCCCGCAGCCTCGAGTACTTCGCCGCTCGCGGCTACGAGACGACGGGCTCGCCTTGGTACGACCTGGAGAACAACTGGGACTGGGCCCGGGAGTGTGCGCGCAGCCGCGAGGCAACCGGAAAGTGCCTGGGACTGCTCTACACCTCTTGGACCGACAACCCCAACGAGAACCCGTGGGCGGGGCTCCCGGTGGCCGCTGCCTTCGCCTGGAACCCCGACGATCCGCCGGCCCTCGAGATGCTGCCCTGGTCACCGGCGGAGCACAACCGCGCCTGGGGGGTGCTGCCGTAGAAAAGGCAATCGGAAAGGGGTCAGTCCCGGAAAGAAAGGGGTCAGTCCCGGAAAGCAGGAATGCGGACTGGGCGATCGCGTCGTCGTGGCGTGGGGGTGTCACCTCTAAAGGCTGGTTTCCTGAATTCCGGGACCGACCCCTTTCCGTTTTCAATTATGAGGCACCAGGCCTGACTCTACACTCCGGCAGATGGCCGCGTTGGAACGTAACCGCCGTGGCTGTCGCTCACGATCAAGCCCCACAGAGCATTGTCGGTCACAGTGGTGGGGATTCGTGGCGCGAAAGACGACCCTTTGCGCGACGCTATTCCGTCCGCTTTCTTCTTGAACAAGCCTCTCCGCCCGGCCACGCTCTCACAACGCACTCAAGCACACCCCACAGGCCGAAGGCACTTTTGCCTTAGGAGATCAAGTCCATGAATAGGAACCTGTCTTCGCCCAACCCAGCTTGGGCACTCGCGCTCGCCTTGTTGAGCTGGAGTCTGCCGGTTTGGGCGCAGGAGGACACCGTGACCATCGGCGCCGCGGAGTTCCAGCGCCTGGCGTATTCCGCGCGGCTGCTCACACAACTGGCCGATCAACCTGAACTGGACGCCAGCCTCGAGGTCCTCCTGGAACTTCAATGACGCAATCCTCACGCCGATCCGATCCTCCTGGCCGACGTGTTGCGGCAGGCCACTGCCCGCTATCGCACCGATGCGCCGAGCCTTCTCCGGAGCACCGGGTCCCGTGATGAAGTCCTCGCCGCCTATCTCGACGCGTTGCGTCAGGTGCCCGCGCGCACGAACTTCGCCCTGGCAAACCTCAGCTTGCTCAACTCCCTGGTCACGCGTGCTCAAGCCCCGATCGAGGAACCGCAGGCGGACATGATCCACTCCGGCAGTCAGCGCCTGCTCGGGTCCGAGGGCGAATGGGTGAAACGTCAGGCGCTACTGGACGTCTGCACCGCCCGGGCCTGGAGGAACGCCCTTTTCCGTACCGCCATGGACGCACTGCTCTGGCCGGAAACGCTCGTGTCGCTGGACGCCAGTCCGTCGGAGATCATCGCCACCACCAACTCGCCGTTGTGCGCCAACCCGACCATGACGAACCTGCTGGCACTCAGCCTGGCGAGCGGGGATGGCAGCCTCACCGTCTCCAGCAACCAATTGGTGAACCTGTTCTCCGGCGAGACGCAGACGTTTTGGGACACCATTCACACGAATCTGGCGCTGCAACTGGAGATCAACCGGCGCGAGCCTGACTTGCTGGCCTACTTGACCAACCAGCCAGCCCTCGAAACCGACGCCCAACGCATCGCTGCCGTGCAACAAGGGCAGTCACGCAAAATCGCGGCAGCCACCGCGGCGGTTCTGGTCCAGTCCAAACTCCTGGAGGCCAAGGATCCTTTGATCAAGTTGCCCGGCCAAATGCAGGGTGTGGTGCAGGGCCTGCACATGATGACCGATGGCCTGGCCGCCTTCGCCGAGAAGGATGCCACGAAGCTCGCGCGGATCGCCGCTTCGGGGAACATGCTCGCGGGCGGCCTCGAACTCCTGGACCTTTTCGCCGGCGGCGAATCCCCCGAAGAGGAAATCGCGCGTGAGATCGGCAACATCAAGACCCTGATCGGCGATCTGAGCACGAACATGAACTACCGCTTCGATCGCGTGGATCAGTCGCTCACCCAGATCTTCGACACGCTCAACGCGCGGTTCGACCAGATCGAGATCACCCTCGATGCGCAGGGGCGACAGATTGCCCGTCTGGTCGGCGACGTGGGGCAAATCCGCCACTCGCTGCTCGATATCCAGACTGACCTGGTCCGCCTCGAGCGCAACCTGGCCACCTTTCACGCCTTGGACTGGCGGTTTGACTTGCTGGAGAACATGAATCTGGCGCTCGGTTACGAAGCGCGGGTGGGCACGCCGCTGGCCTACGATCTCTACAATCCGAGCTACGTGGGCATCGAGAACGTCTTCTATACTCACGCCTACAACCGGGCGGCCAGCGAGACCCTCGCCCGCTGCGAGACGTTGCCCTTCTCAGACGCCGACTTGTACTACCAGATCTCCCCGGCAGGCGCGACGAACGTCTATGCCGAGACGCTCAATTACCTCAAGAAGTGCCTGCGGGAGAGGCTGGGGCGCCAGGAATTTCAGGCCCAGCCGGTACTGGTTAACCCTCAGGACTGGAGCGCGGGCGCCGGCGCCTGGCTCCAGCTTGCGCTCGAGAACCCCGGCTGGTTCCGCAAGTATGAGCGATCCATGGGATATCCCAGCCGCCTGGAGGGCCTCATCAGCAAGGGCCGCGACCTCACGGACTTCGTTCGCAACCTGACCTTCAGCGGCACGGGCACGAACATCAACCGGTCATTGTACGGCGCGCTGCTCACGAATTACTCGGCCAAGTTGGACCGGTTCGTCAGCCAGGTGCAGACCACGGAACAACAATGCGCCGACCAACTTCTGAGTCGTTTTCCCTTGGAGACCTGGCGCGATTGGGCAACGAGTGCACCTCGTGTCTCCACGGCCAGGACCACGCTGCTGCCGGTGCCGCTGGATGACGTCGTGACGGTTGTGGCGGGCGGTTGGCACAGTCTGGCGCTCAAAAGGGACGGCACCGTGGTGGGCTGGGGAATGAACTTCTCCGGTCAGGCCGCCGTCCCCTCCGGACTGACCAACGCGGTGGCCATTTCCGCGGGAGAGAAGCACAGCCTGGCGTTGCGGGCCGACGGCACCATCTTGGCCTGGGGCTTTGACTCCCAGGGCGAGGCCAGCGTCCCGTCCGGGTTGACCAACGCGATGGCCATTGCCGCGGGCGCGACCAACAGCCTGGCCGTCATTGCCGACGGCACGGTCGTGGCGTGGGGTGACAACTCCCTCGGCCAGACCAACGTCCCCACTGGGCTGAGCAACGTGGTTGCCGTTGCGAGCGGCTACGGTCAGTGCCTGGCGCTGCGGGCCGACGGCACGGTTGCAGGCTGGGGGCGCAACGAGTCTGGCCAGGCGAATGGGGCTCTCGCGGGCAGCAACGTCGTTGCGATTGCCGCAGGCGGGAACTTCAGTTTGGCTCTCAAGGAAAGTGGCACCGTGGTGCCTTTGGGGGCTATCGGCGTTCCTGGCGGGCTGAGTGGCGTGGTGGCAATAGCCGCCGACTTCGAGCACGCTCTGGCGCTGAAAACGGATGGCACGGTCGCGGCCTGGGGGAATGACCCTTGGGGTCAGGCTTCGATTCCAGTCGGTTTGGACGGCGTGGCCGCCATTGCGGCGGGCAAGGCGCACAGTCTCGCGTTGAAGACCGATGGCACGATTATGGGCTGGGGCGCCAACTATGATGGCCAGGCGGTCGCGCCCTCGGGCACTCCGCCCAAGGGAGCGGTCGCGATATTTGCCGGTAGCCACCACAGTCTCGCGCTCATAGCCAACGGCACCGTTCTTGGCTGGGGCGCAGGTTCCCCGGGATCTCCGGGCTATGGGCAGGCCACCGTTCCATTCGGGGTGCGGAACATGGTGGCTCTCGCGGCGGGGAGTATCCACAGTCTGGCGTTGAAGGCCGATGGCACGATCGTCGGCTGGGGCGCGGGTACACCGGGCACCTCGGGACATCCTCACTACGGTCAGGCGACGCCTCCGTCTGGGTTGCATGACGTGGTAGCCATCGCAGCGGGCGTCTGGCACAGTCTGGCGCTGAAGGCGGATGGCACGGTCATGGGGTGGGGGGCCAACGACTCGGGGCGGGCCACCGGAGTGGCTGGCGGTCCGCCAGGACCAGTCACGATCAACGGTCAGCCGCTGAACGGCGTAGTCGCGATTGCTGCAGGAGGCGACCACAGCCTGGCACTGAAAACTGACGGCACGGTGGTCGGCTGGGGCTACAACGCCTGGAGTCAGGCCACAGGGGTGGAGAATGGCCCGCCCGGGCCAGTCACGATCAGCGGTCAACCGCTGAACGGCGTGGTGGCGATTGCCGCCGGTGCAAGTAGCTACCACAGCCTCGCACTCAAGGCCGACGGTACGGTGGTCGGCTGGGGAGACAACTCCAGCGGCCAAACCACCATGCCGGCCGCTGAGAATGGTGACGTGGTGGCGATTGCCGCGGGTAACGACCATAGCCTCGCACTCAAGGCCGACGGTACGGTGGTCGGCTGGGGAAACAACTACCGCGGCGCAACCACCATGCCCGCCGCTTGGAATCATGACGTGGTGGCGATTGCCGCCGGCAACGATGACAGCCTGGCGCTCAAAGCCGACGGCACGGTGGTGGGTTGGGGCGTGAACTCCAGTGGCCAAACCACCGTGCCGGCTGTCCTGTTCGAGTGGCAGGGCCCGGTGGCGTTCGTCAATTCCACCGTCCTCACGGCCACGAACACCGTTTCGAGCCAACCGGCTGGCCGTTTGTTCGGTGGCCCATACTGGACGACGGGCGCGCCCGCTCTCGGCTCCCACGCGAATTCTGCCGCGCTCTCCTTTGATGGAGTCAGTGATTACGTTGCCGCCACCATCCCCGCCCTTGCGAGCGATTACACCGTCAGCGCCTGGGTGTTCCTGCGCGCGGGCGGCACCTATGAGGGGCTACGGGCGGCCGTGCTGAGCGCCACCGAGTGTTCCACGTCCGCGGAGGTGCTGATTCACAGCGCGCCAGGCGTCTCCGCCCCACAGTATCTCGAGTTGGGCCGGTGCGGCGAGTTCAATGGCGTTCTGGGCACGATCCCGGTGCCGCTCAACCAGTGGACGCACATCGCCGTCTGTGTCAGCCCCAGCCGGCAGGTGAGCTACTTTATCGACGGGGTGACCGCGGGTTCTTGGGACGCCACGGGTCGGAACGTCACGATCGGGCCGAGCGTGACGCTGGGTGACAACAGCGCCCGCTTCTTCGATGGCCTCCTGGATGAGGTCCAAATCTGGGCCAGGGCGTGCAGCCAGGCAGAGATCGCAGCGAACATGACGAATCGGCTGAGCGGCACGGAACCTGGCCTCGTGGCGCATTGGAGTTTCGATGATGGGCCGGGGCCAGGCATCAGCCAACTCGCCGCGGAAGCCACCAGAATCGTCGCCGGCGATGCTCATGGCCTGGCGCTGCGCCGGGACGGCACGGTGTTCGCCTGGGGGGTCAACCGCCTGGGGCAATGCCAGGTGCCGGCGGGTCTCAGCAATGTGGTGGATGTTGCCGCGGGCCAAGCGCACAACCTAGCCCTCAGGCACGATGGTTCAGTTGCAGCCTGGGGGTGGAACGTCTGCGGGCAGGCAACCGTGCCTGCCGATGCCCTCAAGGACGTCGCGGCCATCGCGGCTGGCGGAGGGCACAGCGTCGCCCTCAAGAACGACGGGACTGTGCGGGCGTGGGGCCGCAACGACGCGCGACAAACCAGCGTGCCTGCCGGACTGAACAACGTGGTGGCAGTTGCTGGGGGTGGCCAACATAGCCTTGCTCTCAAGGCCGATGGCTCCGTCGTGGCGTGGGGCGCCAACACCGCCGGACAGACCAGTGCTTCCTGGCTCTCCGGAGTCGTCGCTATCGCCGCGGGCGAAAACCACAGCCTCGCTCTGCTATCCACAGGCGAAGTGAAGGCCTGGGGCTGGAATGGTTATGGCCAAACCAGCGTGCCGGAGGCGGCAAGAAGCGGCGTCGTGGCCATTTCCGCGCGCAAAGACCATAGCCTGGCGCTCAAGGCCGACGGCACCGTCGTGGCCTGGGGCCGCAATTCCGACGGCCAGACCGACCTGCCGCCAGGCTTGGGCAACGTGGTAGCCCTGGCGGCGGGCGGCCGCCACAGCGTGTTCCTGACGGCTGAAGGTGTGACCGGTGGCAGCGGAGACAACGACCTCGAGTTCGTCCTGGCGGATGTGCCCGCGCTCATCACAAAGCACTGGTTCAAGGCGGTGAATACCGACCTTCTGGCGGAACTGGCCATGAGCGGCGATCTGAATGCCAAAGCCGTGGAACTGTCCGGCAGCAAGGCGCTGATCCAGGCCGTGCTCGAGTTGGGGATGCCGTACACTCTGGAACGGGATGACGTGTTGCATGGGTTCTTGTATGGCGCGGAGGCCCTGCCGGACCTTGAAATCGCGAGAGGCCTGTTTTCGTCCGAGACCAACCGCCTGTCCACCCTACCTGACGCCCGGCCTTTGATGCTCGAAGAGGTGGTCTGGCCACGCTTGAGTTGCTTTGCGACACGCTTGGACGAGTGTCTTCGGGATATTCAGGCAACCGGTCAGCCTGAGATTCCACGCCTGGTCAGCCACACATCGCGGCTGCTGAACCTGCTGCGCGACGCTTGGACGACCACGCCGCCGCCGTCACTGGAGCTGTGGACCGAAACCAATTCGCTGTGGCTCGTTCTGTTCGGCGAGCCCTACACCCCTCACACCTTGCAGTATTCCGACCGCTTGAACGGGCCTGGCTGGACTGCCACCGCCATCACGAACCTGCGCAACGACGAGCCCTGGACGCCGCCGGTTTCGGGAGGCTCGCAACGCTTCTACCGCACCCTGCTGCCGCTGCCCTGAATCACCTGGATTTGAATGCCAGCCGGAGTGGCGCACCAGACGGCAGCCCGGTTCGGTGAATCGGCTCACCGCATCATGCTCCGTCCTGCAAATGACAGAAAACAAGACCAATTGTTGTGCCGTTGGCTCGCGCAGGTTGCTGACGCCAAGACCGAGGAGCCGCAAGGGACGTGACACCAGCTTCTTCCGCCCCACTGGAATCCTCGCCCCCCCCCAGGAACTCAGGCTGGTCAAGTCAAGTTCCAAGGCTCAGTCCCGGCCGCACCCTCTTTCGCTCGTGCGAGGATTCCAGACACAGCGAGGCGCGGGGGAGAGGCGATGGGGAGAGGCTGGGGCTGTTCGTGACAACGAGGGTTGGGGCTGGACAGAGGGGCGCCTCGCTGGCCGATACATGTCCTTGGCTTCCGTGATCGGTTCCTCGACCGTGAGTTGGCGCGTCAGGGTGGTGAAGTCGCCGTGTGATGGTTGATGGTCAATGGCTGATGGTTGAGAGTTGGCTCGTTGCAGGTTGACCTCGAAAGTCGTCTGGGCCCACCTGAACCCGATGCCGTACGAGGCTGCCGCCCAGATGGAGAAGGACCTGGCGGACGATCTGCGCCGGGAAGGCTACACCGTCACGGGTGGGCATTGACGCCCCGGTGGGGCAGGTTGCCGGCAGGCGGAGTTGAACCGAACAATTCTCCTGGGCCAGCGAGTGATCCCGGCCTGCCCGTCACGGGTCCGCGAAGATCTTCGCGCTCACCGCTTTGACCGAGCGATCGACCATTGCCGGCGTCAACTCCGGCTGCTTCCAGTCCACGCCGGCCAGCGCCTTGCGAGTCCCCTCCGAGAGCGGCAGACGCCAGTCCTCGACGAACACGGTCGAAAGATCGCGCTGCGCGGCCAGGCTCGCAGCCAGATACCAGTTCCAACACTGCTGCCAGGCGCCGGCACGCGTGCTCTCGGGCGCTTCCGGACATTCCCGCAGAAAACGGCAAAATCGGCGCAACCAGGGATTGGCCCCTTGCTCGCGCCACAACCGCAGCATCGCCGAAGCGTACGTCACCGGCTGATCGGACGGTTGGATCAGTTCCCCGGCGGCGTTCTTGAGCCGCGGTTCCTTCTCGCTCAGGCCGTCGGCGTTGGTGAACGTCCGCAGGAACGGCAGACCGGCTCGCCTCACCTGGGCCTGCGCGTCCTCGATGATCTCGCGCGTGCGGCGATCCTCGTCGTGGCACCCCAGCGTGTCCATGCACACGTAGCGCATGAACACGGCAAAACCCGTGGTGAAACACGAATGCCGGTCGCCGAACGTGTAGAAGTTGCGGCCCATTTCGTAGAACACATAATGCGGGATGGCCTGCGGGTCGCGTTGCAGCGCCGGGTAGTTCCAGTCGTAGAACATCGCCAACTCGATGCCCGAAGCACCGATGAAGCCACACCCCGCACCGCAGGTGTAGTCGGCATCCGGCACGGCGGCGATCGTCGCCTTGCCGCCGAGTTGCTTGAGCGGTTCGGGGCGGCGCCCGGTCAGGTCGGCGTAGAGCGCCCAACCTCCGTCCAACGCCCGGACCCAATGGGCCATGAGCTGAGCGTCGTACGTGCTGAGGGTCGTCAGAAAGACCACGTTCGATCCGGCCCAAGGAAGGAGCATCGTGCTCTGGCCTTTGGCCTTCCAGGTTTCTGGTTGGAAAGCCAGCGGTGCGTAATCCACCGGGGCGCCTGACTTCAGTGGAGCCAGTTCGGCAGCGAACACCCTCCCCCCGGGGACCTCCCCCGGAGCAAACAGACACACTGTCAGGACGACGCAGGAGAGAGGCAGGTATTGCGGCAACATGACGCAGGAAAGCTGCCGACTTCCCGCCCAGTTGGCAATCCTCCTCGTTGGTCTTCTCCCTGGTGTGGCAGCAGATCCAGACGGCCCGGGGTCACCATCGCTGCGCCGCCAGGAATGCCCTCGTCCTATACGGATTTCTCGCCACCTGAAGGAATTATCTGAAATCCGCAACCCGGGTTGACAGGCGACAGCTCGATGGATTTCATGGGCCGCATGCATGAACCGTCCGCGGGGGCAACTCCGATCGCCTCCTTCGATCTCCGGGCCGCGAAGCCTTCCCGAATCGCAACGCTCATTCTCTTCGTCCTGTGCGCCGCCCCCCCGCTCGGCTGCGGCGCCGCCGAGTTGCGCGTCGGCACCGCCTCAATTGACATCACGCCGGACCAGCCCGTCGCCCTCGACGGTCAGTTCGAAACGCGCATCTCGCGCGGCGTGGACAATCCGATCACCGCAACCGCAGTGGCCCTCGAAGCCCGCGAGGGCGACCGTGTAGTTGACCAGGCGATCCTGCTCTCGGCTGACCTCGTGGTGTTTCGTTCGCCCGTCCCGCCGCCGCTGCGCGAGCGTCTGCGCGCCGAATTGCCTGATTTCGATCCGCGGAAGCTGGTTCTGACCGCCACACATACCCATACCGGTCCCGTGACCGAGGAGGGCAAATATCAGCTTCCGAGCGAGGGCGTGATGCAGCCCTCCGAGTATGTGCGATTCCTGGTGGACCGTTTGGTGGAAGTGGCGGCGCGCGCGTGGCATCGGCGGGAGCCGGGCGGCGTGAGTTGGGGACTGGGGCAGGCGGTGATTGGGCACAACCGGCGAGCGGTTTACGGCGATGGCACGGCCCGGATGTACGGTTCGACCAGCCAGCCCGATTTCCGCGGCATCGAAGGCGGTGCGGACCACGGAGTCGAGCTGTTGTTCTTCTGGGACCGGCAAGCGGAGCTGCGCGCGGTGGGCGTCAACGTCGCTTGCCCGTCGCAGGAAGTCGAAAGCCGCTCGACCGTCAACGCCGACTTCTGGCACGACGTCCGCGAACAAGTGCATGCCGCCACCACCACGAATCTGGCCGTGCTCGGCTGGCCGGGGGCTGCCGGGGATCTCTCGCCGCACTGGCTGTATCGGAAGCCCGCCGAGGAACGCATGCTGAAACTGCGTGGTCTAACGCGTACCCAGGACATCGGGCGCCGCCTCGCGCGCGAAGTCCTTGACGTGTGCGCCCTATCCCGGCGGGAACTTCGCACGGAGGTGCCTTTCGCCCATCATGTCGAGGAGTTGGTGTTGCCAGCCCGGAAAGTGACCGAGGCGGAAGTGGAGGAAGCCAGGAAGGAGATCGAGGCGCTCAAGCAGAAAGGCGACACGAGCCGGCGAACCGCGTGGCACGAAGCCCTGCTGGAACGTTACCGGACGCAGGGGGCGGCCCCCACGTTTACCGTCGAAGTGCATGTTCTGCGGATTGGCGACATCGCGATCGCCACCAGTCCGTTCGAGTTATATCAGGACTACGGCACGCAGATCAAAAGCAGGAGCAAGGCGCTGCAAACATTCGTGCTCGAGTTGACTGGCGGCTGGGGTGGCTATCTGCCCAGCTCGCGGGCGGTGGCCGGCGGCGGCTACGGCGCCGTCGTCCAGAGCGGACGGGTGGGACCCGAGGGGGGGCAGGTGTTGGTGGACCGCACCGTGGAACTTATTCACGGTTTCTGGGACACTCCAACGCGAATGCAGCCGCAGCCCTGAAGCTCGGCCGTTCTCACCCAGCTTCCAGCAGCGCTTCCCAGCGCTTTGCACTCCCTTTGGGGTCTCGCCATGACGCCTTGTCCGTTTCCCGGCGTGGGCTGCCGCTGCCGCAACCTGCGGATTGAGGCGTGCTGTCGCCCTGCTCATGGAAGGGTGCAACCCCCTGATCAGCCTATGCCGCGGTCAACGATAAGAGTTCATCGCGGGGTGCGAGAACCTGGCCCGACAAGCTGAGTGAGGGAGTTGGCTCTGGCGGAGTTCGCCACGGTGCCGTTGGCCTCGGCTTGCTCCCGTTTGCTGTCACTTGCTTGTATCTGGCCTTGTTGGACAGAATCCGATACGCTCACCGGCCAGTTGCCCAGCGCGGTGCAGTCCCAGTCACGGGCAACACCGCAGACCGCGCGACTGCTCGTCTATGCGGGGGGCCAATTGCGTCGGCATGCGGACGGCGCAGTGCCCCGGCACGGGAACAGACCCAAAACGAGACGGCGAATCCAGTTGCGGCTTCTCCAGGGCCTACCCGGGATTGGCCCATCGCGCGCCGCGGCTTTGCTCGAGCAGTTCGAGCGGGTCGAAGCCGTGATGAGCGCCAGTATCGAGTCTATGCAGATGGTGGACGGGATCGGTTCTAAAACCGCGGCGTCGATTCGGTGGGCGCTGGAATAAAGTGCCTGCCTCCGTGTGGGAACGTCAGACCATTTTACGCCAATCCGGCATGCCCTCCTGCATAACGTGGGTGGTTCGACGGGCGTCGAACTTGGTCGGATTGAAGGGGCCACGCCAATTCAGCAGCTCCTTGTGTCGCGGGTGGCTCGGATCCGCGATGGCCTTAAGATAGTCCGCGTATCCGTGAATGCCGCCCACGTCTTCGGGTGGGCATGCCTGCTCTCCTTCGAGGCACTGCGGATAAACCAGCCCCGGTTGCCGGGGCGGAGAACCCTCGAAGAGCACGTCATGCATCCAGCCATCGCCGAAGTCGTATTCGTACTCCAACGAGAGAGGTGATCCGTCTGCGGGCAAGGCCGCGCTCAGGAGGGTCCTCGTGGAATCCAGCGTGTGCGACGGCTCGTCATCGTCCTTGATCAGTTCCGGATCGCCGTAGCGTTGGCCCTGAATGAAAAAATGGTGCAGGTGCGAGTTGGTCCAACCCATCGCCGTCTGGATATGCTCGTGCAGTTTGTCCAGCGTGTCGTCGAGCACCTGGATGCGCCGCCAGACCAGCGGCTTCGTCCCGCGCAGAGTGATTCTGAACTGGAACATACGGCGCGAGGGCGATGCGGCATCTTCGGGCGCAAGCAACATACGCATTCGATTCCACCCGATGCCCGGCGCCATTGTCAAATCCGCTTTCATTTCGTGGCGCCGTTACAATGACGGTCGGGCCGGTTTCCTCTGGCCAGACAACCAATCGAGTCGCTTTTTCGGCGCCCGAGACGGCCGAGGTTGTCTCGTATGAGTCAATCCGAGAATGCCCGCCCCCCATTCTGACCTCGGTGGTCTGCCGCCTCATCAACTTTGACGGCAGTCTCCCCGGGGTGGCCGGGTTTGAAGTTGCCTTCGGCGACGAACACGATAGCGTGGATGCCGAAGCCCAAACGCTCCGAGAGACCGAGCCGGTGACGGGAAGCGTAGGCGAGTGCTGTTCGGACCAGGATTTCACTCATGATGCCGACATCCAGCCACGGCAGGCATTCTGCCGATGCGCAGATGCAGTTGCTCGTGGATGACCGCGTCCTGCCCGTGATTCAGTTGGGGCCGGACTTCCTGCTGGTGGACACCGCTGTCGGGCAGGCGCGCGACGAAGCGATGCTGGTCCCGCGTGTGGACCGAAGCGAACGTCGCTGGCGTGTGCGATTGCCCGAGGGAATCTCTCCTGTCTCGAAACGCGTTGCCCTGGCGGTCGCCTGACCTTGGCATGCCGGCAACGCACTCCAGCCTGGCCGGGCCATGCAAGCCATGAAATGGATACGACATACCGTGATGCTCTTCGCAGCTTGGGCCGCAGGACCTGGCCTGCACGCCCAGACTGCCCGTCCCTGGGAGGTCGTTGAGTTGACGTTCGAGGCGCGTCGCGAGTATGCGAACTGCTATGTGGACGGTTTGCCGGATCGGAGCACTCCGCTGGCCCAGGCGACCTTTTCGGGAACAAGCGGGCCGGCTCGCGGGATGCAGTATGCCTCGGCGATGTTTTGGGACGGAGGCAACACGTGGAAAGCCCGCTTTGCGCCGCCGGCTGCCGGCGAATGCACTTGGTCCACCGCTTCGCGAAGGGTTTTACTGTCGGCCAGATGTTCTTTGCGGGGAACAACGGGCTGCTCAACCGGACCTACGACTCACCGAACCTCGAGCAGATTCGCAAGGTGGAGGAAATGATCGCTTACGCCAACGGCAAGGGGATCACGGTGTGGATTCATCCCTGGTGGAGTCGGGAACGCCTGAACGAGAGGGTCGGCGAGGAGCAGATGCGGCGGTGGTGGCGGTATGTTATCGCGCGGTTGGGCGCTTACAACGTCATTTGGGTTCTCGCCGGCGAATACAACATGAACCGTGGTTGCGTAACCGTCCCGCATCGCGGGATCAGACGGCGCCATCTCGCTCCGTCGAAGGCAGGAATCAGCGCCGACTTATCCCGCGCTGCGGGACGGCTACAGACCGGTTCATGGTCCCCGTGCCCATTAAACTGTTGAATGTCAACACTTCCCATGAAAGCAGTCACCTTGCTGACCGTCTGGTGCGCCGCCTGCGGCGCAATCGATTCGGGCAACGCCCAGGAACTGACCGGGCGCCAGATCCCCGCGCCGCTCAAGGAGTGGCAGGACTGGGCGACCTGGGACGTCAAGCAGCGCGATTGCCCGACGCCGTTCAATGACGCGGCCCGACGCGTCTGTTTTTGGCCCGGCGCGCTGTCCTTGGCGGCGGATCAGAAATCCGCAACGTGGGAATTGAGTGTGGCCGTATTCAGCCGGACCTGGGTGCCGCTGCCGGGGGGCGGCGATGCCTGGCCGCTCGAGGTGCGCGCGGACGGCACGCCGATGGCCGTCGTGGAGCACGAGAGCCGGCCCTGCATCGAGCTCGAACCAGGGCGTCGCCACATCACAGGCGCGTTCCGCTGGGAGACTGAAATGCCCCAACTGATCCGCGTGCCGCGCGAGGTGGGTCTGCTTTCACTCGTCCTCGAAGGCAAGAAAGTCGAACTCCCCAACTGGGACGAGGCCGGCGACCTCTGGCTCAAACGTGTCCGTCTCGAGGCCACGGACAAGGACACGGTTGCCGCCCAGGTCTGGCGGGTCATCGAGGATGGGATTCCGCTCTGGCTGCGCACGGAACTCGAGCTGAGCGTGTCGGGCAAGAGCCGCGAGGAGGACCTGGGCCACATCGTGCCCGAGGGATGGAGCATCGCGTCGGTGGACGCGCCGGTGCCGGTGGCCGTGGACGATCAGGGTCGCATGAAGGCGCAGGTGCGGGCGGGCAAATGGACCATTCGCGTGGACGCGTTTCGCACGACCGACGCGGGTGAGATTAGGTTCGCGCAAGGCGCGCAACCGATTGTGGCGACGGAGTTGGTCGGCTTTCGGGCTGCACCGGAGTTTCGCATGGCCGAGCTCGATGGCATCCAGGTGGTGGACGTTTCGCAGACAGCCTTTCCGCAGAAATGGCGGAGCCTGCCGGTGTATCAATGGCCGACCGACCGGGCGTTCCGGCTGGTGGAGAGGATGCGGGGGATGGGACTGCAACGGCCGGAAGGGTTGAAGATCAGCCGCGTATTCTGGCTGGACGAGGATGGCAGTGGATTGACGTTCCGCGATCAGATCCATGGAACGATGCAGCAGATTTGGCGGCTCGATGTCGCGGCTGGCCAGAAACTCGGCGCCGCGAAGATGGGGGGACAGCCTCAGTTGATCACCGTCAACCCGGCCAACGGCGCCCCAGGCGTCGAGATTCGCACTCGGAACCTGGACCTCCAGGCCATCGGGCGTTCGGATCGGATGAAAGCGATCCCGGCTACGGGCTGGCGGGCGCCCGCGGACGGGCTTGACGTCTCGATGAATCTGCCGCCGGGCTGGCGGTTGTTGGCGCTATTCGGCGCGGACTGGGTCGAGGGCGACTGGCTGACGGCGTGGACACTGCTCGACCTGTTCCTGCTGCTGATCTTCACGCTGGCCGTGTTCAAGTTGTGGGGCTGGAAAGCGGGGCTGGTGGCGTTCCTGGCCTTCGGCCTCGGGTATCACGAGCCGGGCGCACCCCGGCTGGCGTGGCTCTTTCTGCTGCTGCCGCTGGCGCTGTTGCGTGTGGTGCCGGAAGGCGGCGTGCGCAAGGGGATCATGGCATGGCAGTGGCTTGCCGTTGCGCTGTTGCTGTTCGGTCTCGTGCCATTCGTCGCCAGTCAGCTTCAGAGCGTCATGTATCCTCAGCTCGAACGGCAGGGCTACAGCTACGGCTCGCACCCGCTCTTTGGCTGGCGCGCGTATCGTCCGGCGCCCCAGTGGGCCGCGCCGCCGCCAGCCGCCGAGGCGCTCCAGACCGCGCGGGCGGAGGAATTGGGAGTGCCGTCGATTGGAAAACGGGTGGCGCGCTATGGACTCGAATCCAACCTGCGCTATGAATCCAAGGCCAAGATCCAGACCGGCCCCGCCGAGCCGGAATGGAATTGGAACCTGGTCCGCTGCGGTTGGAACGGCCCCGTGTCGGCCGATGAGACCATCCGCCCCGTTCTCATCTCCACCACCGTGCATCGCGTCCTGACGGTTCTGCGCGTGGCGTTGCTGTTGGCGCTTGGCGGCCTGCTGTTGCGCCGGCGCGGTTGGAAACCGGTTGCCGGCGGCCCGGGCAAAGCCACAGGCGCGGGGGCCGCGGCGGCTCTGCTGTTGGCGCTGTGCGTGCCGACCTCGTCCCTGGCCCAACTGCCGGACAAGGAGACGCTGAACACGCTGCGCGACCGCCTGATCGAGACTTCAGACGCCTATCCGCGCGCCGCGGAAATCCCGACTGTGGATCTGAGCGTCACCGATGGCAGGATCACCATGACGGCCGAGATCCATGCGGCGGCGCAGGTGGCCGTGCCCCTGCCGGGCAAACTGCCCTCGTGGTCGCCTGTGTCCGTCCAATTGGATGACAAGCCGGAGGCAGTCTTGCGCCGGGATGATGGCTACTTGTGGGTCGTCGCGCCCGCGGGTGTCCATCGCGTCGTCGTGGAAGGGCTCCTTCCCAGCGCTACGGAATGGGAATGGACGTTCCTGTTGAAACCGCGCCGCGTCGCCATTGACGCCCCCGGCTGGACGGTCACGGGGGTGCGCCCGAATGGCATTCCGGAGAACCAGGTTTTCTTTGCCCGCCAGCGCCAGGCTGCCGCAGGCGAAGCGGAGTACGATCGCCGGGATTTCAACGCCATCGTGGCGGTGGAACGTCACCTGGAGGTCGGGTTGATCTGGCAGGCGCGCACCGTGGTCACCCGTTTGGCCCAGACAGGCAAGGCGGTCTCGCTGCGCGTCCCGCTGCTCGCGGGCGAAAAGGTGCTCTCGCCGGGAGTCATCGTGCAGGACGGAATCGTGGAGGTGCGCCTGGGCGCCGGGGAAGCCGAGTTTGCCTGGGAAAGCGAATTGCCGATCGGCAGACCTATCGAGCTGACTGCGGCCAAGACCGATCGCTGGATCGAGCGCTGGCACCTGGTGACCTCGCCGGTATGGAACGTATCGCTTTCAGGCCTCGCGCCCGTGTTCGAAACCAGCGAGCGCAACCTGGTGCCCGTCTGGCATCCGTGGCCGGGTGAAAGCGTTGCCCTTTCATTCAGCAAACCTGAGGCGATGAGCGGCGACACCATCACCGTGCGGCGCGTGAGGCACGACATCGCGCTGGGCAGCCGCCAGCGCACATCGCAACTCACCCTCGATGTCGAGGCCAGCCTGGGCGACGATTTCATCCTCGAACTGGACCCGAAGGCGGAGGTGTCCTCGCTCAAACAGGACGACCGTTCGGTTCCGGTCCGGCGCGAGGGAGCGAAGCTGATGGTGCCGGTGCATCCGGGCAGCCAGACGTTGAACCTCGAGTGGCGATCCAATCAGCCGCTGGAGACCAAGGCGGTGGCCGGGACCGTGAAGTTGCCGGTCGAGGCGGCGAACATCACCACCGCGATCCGTGTGCCCGAGAGTCGCTGGGTGCTCTGGGTGTCCGGACCCTTGCGCGGCCCGGCGGTGCGGTTCTGGACCGTGCTGGCCGTCTCTCTTCTCGCGGCGTGGGTCTTGGGCGGACTGAGACTCTCGCCGGTGACCCGACTGCAGTGGATGCTTCTCGCACTCGGCCTGACGCAGATTCACCTGGCTGCCGCGCTGACGGTGGTAGGCTGGTTCTTCCTTGTTGCCTGGCGTGGGCAACGAGGGAGCGGGATCGCAGCGTGGAAGTTCAACCTGCTGCAGGTGTTGCTGGTGGGTCTCACACTGGCGGCGTTGGGCATCCTCGTAGCCGTGGTGAGCGAGGGGCTTCTCGGCAACCCCGAGATGTTCATTCGCGGGAACGGTTCGTCGCGGGTCGAGCTGCGTTGGTTCCAGCCGCGCAGCGGAACCGAACTGCCCCTGCCAGTCGTCGTGTCGGTGTCCGTCTGGTTCTACCGGCTGCTGATGCTGGCCTGGGCCCTCTGGCTCGCCGCGGCGCTCATCCGATGGCTGCGATGGACCTGGATGCAGTTCAGCACGGGCGGCTGCTGGAAAGCCCTCGCGCGAAAGCCGAAGAGCCCGCCCCCGCTTCCCGCAAACAAGGCGTGACGTTGCCTCATTGTCGCATCGGCGAGAAGAGCGTTGGTCACCCTGGTCTCGCCAAAGGAACTCGTTGTATCGGAAGGAGATAAGACCGGTGGAGTGGTCGCGAATGACACTTAGAGCCGCTTTTCGGCCGCTAGAATCGGCTCTAACCCGGAAATCTCACCAGTGGGGCGGTCCCGGCATTCCTGACGGTCCATGGGTGAGATTTCCGGTTCTATGAAACCCGCACCCAGCAGGGAGAATCGGCCTATCGGTTCAGCAACGCCACAAGTCCTGCAGACAGATTCGCCGTGCCACGGGCGAATTGCGTCAATCGACGTGCGAAAAGGACCCTTGCGTGATCTCGACGTTACACGAGTTGGAGACCTTCGAGGCACAGGCGGATGCCGGGATGCTGCGCCAGGCACCAGATCAGTTACTTACCGCGACTTTCCTGGACCGAAAAGTGCGGCTAAGGCCCCCGGCCGGGTCTACCATCGCTCCAAACCGTTAATCCAGAGTCGCTTGCCTTGGCGAGACCAGTGTCTTCGGGCGGGCTGAGTTCACAGTCACGGACCTGCCTCAGGTAACCGCCCGAGAGTTCCGTGCGGAGTTCGTGCCGTACCCGACCACCAGTTGGACGCCTTCGGCACCGTGGCCACGTCCAGCGTGCCGGCGCCGACTGTGGACCTCGCCACGTATGCCGGCATCAAGCTCGAGGGGACACCGGGCCGTCAGTATCGGATCGCATCCTCCCTGGCTGTCGGCGGCGCCGACTGGGTCACCGTCACCACTATCATCCTGCCTGCGAGTCTATTCACCGTGATCGACCCGACATCCCTCGCCGGGGCGAAACGGTTCTATCGAGCGGTCGAGGTTCTCCTGCCCTGAAACAAGGTGCCTTGACGCCCCTCTCGGCAGGCGCGGCGACCGGCGTGTGCTTCGGGCAGAACGTCTACGCGGACTCCTTGGCGTCGGCTGCGGTTGCGCCGCGCTGCCGAGGCGGCCCCTTTGTGCTCGACCGTCGCGCGAGGGACCGCCACCAGCAGACTGGGGGCTCTTCCATCCCGCAGTCCTACTTCACCAAGAGCCGGAAGAACTCGATCGAGGCGCCTGTCCGAGTGACCGTCGCTTCGCACAGCCCGTTTTCCAGGACGATCGGGTTGCAGTCGACCGCAACCCACTCCGGGTCGGAGACAACAGGCGTTCTCTGGATTTCGATCCGCTCCACTGGATACTGGTTCTCGATCAGGAGGCGAACGGTGGACTCTGAGGCGGTGATCTGGGCAATCCGCGGAGCAGGCCAAAAGTCTACGAAACGGTTGATCTCTTCAACCAGGCGGTCGCGATAGATCGCGTGCCCTTGAGCGTTAGGATGGGCCGTACCATCCCAATCTCCCTGGATCACAATTGACTCTTCAAACCGCACCACCCAGTTGTCTCCGACCACCGGTCCGAATTCGAAGTCAGGATTCGGAATGGTGAGGTCCGGATCATAGTCGGGGTTGGGCAGCGTCAGTTCCGGATCATAGTCGGGGTTGGGCAGCGTCAGCGCTGGGTTATAAGCTGGGTTTGGCACCGTCAGCTCCGGACTATACTTTGGATTCGGCAAGGTGAGACGTCCGTCGTAGGCAGGATTGGGAATGAGTAGATTCGGATCGTAATCCGGATTTGGGATCGTCAGTCGCTTATCGTACTTAGGACGCCAGGGGAATGGCTGATACGCCGGGTTCGGAATGTTCTCGAGCGGATTGTAGTTAGGGTTCGGAATCTGCTCTATTGGGTTGTAGTTGGGGTTTGGGATGGTCTCGAACGGGTTGTAGTTGAGGTTCGGCTTGTCTTTGACTGGATTGTACTTGAAGTTAGGCACGTCCTTGATCGGGTTGTACTTAGGGTTTGGCAAGCGTTGAATTGGATTGTAATCCGGGTTGGGCAACCGTTCGAGCGGATCGTAATGGGGATTCAGAATCACTTTTCTAGGATCGGGCAGATGAGCGGCGCAGTGGCCGTGGGTGCGAAAGCGCTCAGCTATGCCCCCAACGTAGTGCCAACCGTGGCGGAGGGCGGCGGATTTCAGCGCTGCATTGAGCGGCACTACGATTTGGTCGTAAGCCCATTCCGTCTCGCCCAAGCAGAAGAACCCCTCACTGTCCCGCGTTGGATCGAAGTACTCGGTTATGAACACCTGTCCCACATGAGCGGAGCCGATAGCGTCCGCCAACCGGTCTAGCTTGTCAGGCAACTCAGCAAGGCCTTCCTGGACATCGGCGTTCAGTTCGGCGTCTTCCGAGGGCAGGACGCCCGTTCGAATGGATTCCCCACAGGCCGTGATCAATCCTCCAAATCCGTCTGGATGCACATCGTTTCCCCCGACTGAAATGGTCAGAATGTCGATGCGCCCTGCGTCCTTCACGATGGGATGAGTCTTGGCCTTCTGGATCTGATTGATAACGGAATAGTCAGGTTCCGCCGGGTCGTCTGTCTTGGCACCCGACTTAGCGAGGTGCACAAAGGCGAGGTCGGCATTCGGGTAACGTGCTTTTAACTCAGCCGCCGCCAGAGCCGGGCCGGCGAGGTTGGAGCGGTGGTCCTTCTTTTCCGCCCAAGTGGCCGCCTCTTCCACGAGATACAGGTTAGTAAGATAGTTGACGTTTAACTCAACCGACCACAAGTTCGGGTCGTAGTTCGGATTCTCCACCAACGGGTTGGGATCGAAGTCAGGATTAGGAACGACCATTCTGGGATCATACGTGGGGTTCTTGATAGTCAAGTTCGGATCATAGGGAGGAAAACCAGGGAGCACGTTGAGAAGCGCCGCTGGCACTGGAAACGGCTGGTAGTGTGGGTTGATTACCCATTCAAACGGGTCGTAGTTGGCGTTGGGCAGTGTCTCGAAGGGATGGTAATCGGAGTTGGGAGTCTTTTTGCGGGGATCGTACTTGGGGTTGGGTAGGTGCTGGACGGGGTTGTAATCCAAATTCGGTCTGACCACTGCTGGAATATCCGGGTTTCCTTCCCCGGAGGCGACCGAGTCACCCACCGACACGAAGGTAATCGTGCGCGTCGGCGCCGGAGATTGGGCAAGAACTGCTGCCGTCAGGCAGCCAAGCAGCAGAAGTATCGGAAGCGTTGTCTTCATAATCAGGCGTGTTTTTGTGTTCAGTTGTTACTTAGGCGAATCCTGGCGGCAGTTGCGCGGACTCTTGAAATATCTCACCTCATCCTCGTCTCACCAAATGAACTCGTTCTATCGGAGGGAGATAAGGCCGATGGAGTGGTCGTGAACGACACTTAGGGCCGCTTTTCGGCCGCTAAAAGTGGCTCCAAGCAGTCACCACGAGTTCTGCAGACAGATTCGCCGTGCCACGGGCGAATTGTCTCAATCGACGTGCGAAAGGGGTCCTTCGGTGATTCCGACGTCCCACGAGTTGGAGACCTTCGAGGCACAGACGGATGCCCGGATGCTGCGCGAGGCACCAGCTCAATTCCTTATCGCAACTTTCCTGGACCCAAAGGCGCGGCTAAGGCCCCTAGTCCTAAAACAAGCGTGTTTAGGTCAGCTTCTGCACCGCCCCGGGTGATTTTGGAGAATGTCAGTCGTGATTCCTACAGATTGTGGTGTGACCGCGCCAAAGTATCTTGCTTGCATGCTGCCAT
>JAKLFY010000035.1 GCA_022710935.1 Verrucomicrobiota bacterium | reverse complement strand
CGCCCGTGTGCGGCATCACCATGACGGCGAGCAACACGCTTTACCTCGGGTTCGCGATTTCCAGCCACACCAACGGCGTGTTGATGAGCGCGCAGATACGCAACACCGGTGTCACGACCAGCCCGGTGGTCGGGCCTTCGCCGAACACCAGCGAGCCGCTCGGCCCGTCAAGCCGCCGCACTGGGATAGTCTTCTCGGAAATCATGTACAAGCCCGCGCCTCGCGCCGACTCGAACAACGTCGAGTTCATCGAGCTCTACAACTCGAATCCCTTCTTCGAGGATCTCAGCGGATGGCGCTTCTCAGGGGAATGCGACTACACCTTTCCTCCGAACACAATCCTTGCCGGCAACGGTTATCTCGTCGTGGCCGCCGTGCCTGACGACCTGCGCGCGGTGTCCGGCGCAACCAACGTGCTGGGCCCCTTCGACGGCAAACTCGCCAACGAAGGCGGCACCATCCGCCTCCGCAAACGCTCCGGCGCCGTCGTCCTCGAGGTCTCTTATGCGGACCGTTACCCCTGGCCTGTCGCCCCGGACGGCACAGGTCACTCGTTGGTTTTGGTTTGCCCGAGCTATGGCGAGAGGGACTCCCGTGCCTGGGCTTCGAGCATGGCCAGGGGCGGCTCGCCCGGCAGGCCCGACCCGCCCCCCGCGGATCCGCTGGCCGGCACTGTCATCAACGAACTCCTCGGCCATGCCGATCCAGGCCAGCCCGATTTCATCGAACTCTACAACAGCAGCCCGCGCCCGGCCGACCTCGCCGGCTGTTACCTGAGCGACGATCGCATCGCAGCCAAATTCCGCATCCCCGATGGCACGGTGCTCGCCCCGGGTGGGTTCGTCGTGTTCGACGAGACCCAACTCGGGTTCGCCCTGGATGCAGCCGGCGAATCGGTGTTCCTGAGCCACCCCGCGCTCGACCGCATCCTCGATGCCGTCCGTCTCACCCCCCAATGGCAGGGCGCGGCCTTCGGACGGTTCCCCGATGGCGCGGATCGCCTGCACGCACTCGATCGGCCCACGCCAGGCGCGATCAACGCGCGTCCGCGCCGCTCGGCCGTCGTGATCAATGAAATCATGTACCACCCGATCTCGGAGACCGACGACGACCAATACGTCGAACTCCAGAACTCCGGGCCGGACGAGCTCGATCTGGGCGGATGGCGCCTCGCCGATGGCATCGAGTTCCGCTTTCCACCCGGCACGCCGATCGCCCCGGGCGGTTGTCTGGTGGTTGCCCGCAACGCGGCGCGCCTCCGGGCCAATCGCCCCGACGTCGATCCCGCTCTCATCCTCGGAGATTTCACAGGCACTCTCTCCGGTCGAGGCGAGCGCATCGCGCTCGAAGCGCCCCTCGGATTCGATGGCGCGGCCTCCCCGGAGGAGGAACCGGCCCCCGAACCCGCATGGGTGCAGATCGATGAGGTCACCTACCGCGATGGCGGTCGATGGGGTCGCTGGGCGGACGGCGGCGGCAGCAGTCTGGAACGGATCGATCCTCGAGCCGACGCCGATCTGGCTCCCAACTGGGCCGACAGCGACGAGACCGCCAAGGCCCCCTGGACAACCGTCGAGGCCACCGGCCCCCTCGTCTCGCCGCATCCGTCGATGCCCTCCGCCGAACAACTCCAGATCTTCCTGATGGGCCCGGGCGAGGCGCTGGTCGACACGGTGCAAGTTCTCGTCGCCGGCAACAATCGGATTGCCAATTCGACCTTCGAGAGCGGTCTGAACGGCTGGACATTCCAAGGCACTCAAAGCCACAGCGCGTGGGAGAAGAACGGAGGCCATCAGAGCGCCCGCTCGCTGCGCCTCGTGGCCACCGAACGCGGAGATCACGTCGCCAACCGCGCCTTCACCCCGCTCCAATCGAGCATCCCCGTCGGATCGTCGGTCACGATTCGCGCGCGGGTCCGCTGGCTCAAAGGGCACCCTGAAATCCTCCTGCGCCTTCGCGGGGGCGCTCTCGAAGCCTGTGGACGCCTGACCCTCCCGGACAATCTCGGCACCCCCGCCGCGCGCAACAGCCAGAACCGCGCCAATGCAGCTCCCGCCATCACCGGCGTCGCCCATCGCCCTGTCTTGCCGCCGTCCGGACAACCCATTCGCGTCGAAGCCCGCCTCAGCGATCCCGATGGGATTGCCGGCGCATTCGTCCACTACCGCATCGATCCCGGTCCCGTCACCACGGCGGTGGCCATGTCTGATGACGGCGCGGGATCCGACGAATTCCCGAATGACGGCATCTACTCGGCTGTTCTCCCCGCCCAGCCGAAGGGAACCCTCGTCGCGTTCTTTGTCGAGGCCCTCGATGCCCACGCCGCGCCCGCGACCAACCGGTTCCCCGCCGACGCGCCCGCGCGCGAATGCCTCGTCAGGGTCGGCGAGGACCATGTGCCGGGCGCTTTCGCCAACTATCATCTCTGGATCACTGCGGCGTCCCACGCCCATTGGGCCAGCCGCGAAAAAATGAGCAACGACGACGTCGACGCCACGTTCGTCTATGGAACCAACCGGGTCATCTACAACGCCGGCGCGCATTACAGCGGCAGTTCCTACACCTCCCCCGGTTACACCAGCCCCACCGGCAATCTCTGCGGGTATGACGTCAACCTTCCCGCCGACGACCGGTTTCTCGGCGAACGGCATGTCACGCTCGACTGGCCCGTGCGCGACGACACCGACCAACGCGAACAGCTCATGTACTGGTTCCTCGATCAGTACGGCCTGCCCAACATGTACCGCCGCTATGTGCACCTGTTCGTCAACGGCATTCGGCGCGGCGCCATCTACGACGATGTCCAGCAGCCGGGCAGCGACACCATCGAGGAATGGTTCCCTGGCGACGACCGCGGGCACCTTTACAAGACCGATTGCTGGAACGAGTTCGACAACGCCGGCTACCGCCTCGATCCGTGCCTCCTCAACACCCTCGAACCCTTCACCCTGCCCGACGGCCGCAAAAACACCGCCCGTTACCGCTGGAATTGGCGCCCCCGCGCCGTGCGCGGGTCCGCGAACGACTTCGCGCCGCTCTTCGCCCTGGTCGATGCGGTCAACGCCACCAACGAGTACCTCGGACGCGTCGAGACGATTGTCGACGTCGATCACTGGATGCTGACCTTCGCCATGAACGACCTGGCGTCGTTCTGGGATGCGTTCGGCAATCCCAACGCAAAAAATACCTTCCTCTACAAGCCCGAACGCGATTCCTGGAAACTGATGTGCTGGGACTTCGATGTCGGCCTTGGCGTGTTCAACGACCCCCCCGACGCGCCGCTGTTCGACGTGGGCGACCCCGCCATCCAGCGCATGTATCAGACGCCTGCCTTCGTCCGGCGCTATTGGGCCGGCCTGCACGAGGCCATGCAGACGTTCTTCCGCGCCAGCGCCATCGACCCCATCCTCGACGCCAAGTACGCCGCGTTCCGCGCCAACAATGTCGGCCTGAACAGCCCCGGTGCCATCAAGTCCTGGATCAGTCAGCGCCGCGCGTACCTCGAAGGCCAGTTGAAAACGGTCGAGGCCGCCTTTGCCATCACGACCAATAATGGCAACGACCACACCACCCCCCAAACCGTCGTCACCCTCACCGGCACCGCCCCGGTCTGGATCCGCACGATCACCGTCAACGGGATCCCCTACCCCCTCTCCTGGTTCTCACCCACACGCTGGAGCCTCAGGCTGACCCTGCAACCGGGCGCCAACGCGCTCGACGTCCAGGGACTCGACCGCGCCGGACAACCCGTCGCGGACGCCACCGACTCGATCCGGATCGAGTGCTCGAGCACAAACACGCCGCCCCCCGACCTCCTCATCAACGAATGGATGGCCTCGAACCAGGGCGCTGTGGCCGATCCCGCGGATGGCGCGTTCGACGACTGGTTCGAAATCCACAATCCAAGCCCCAGCCCGGTCTCGATCGCCGGGTTCTGGCTCAGCGACAATCCGGCGACACCGTCTCTGTTCGTCGTTCCGCAGGGCTTCTACATCCCGCCACACGGTTATCTCCTCGTCTGGGCCGACGGGCAGCCCGAACAGTCCCGCCCCAATGGCGATCTGCACGTGAACTTCCGACTCGACCAACTGGGGGAACAGATCCTTCTCGCGGACGCCACGGGCCGGCCCATCGATCAGGTGGTCTTCGCTGCGCAGGAAACCGACCGCAGCGAGGGGCGCTGGCCCGACGCCGCGCCACTACCCTATTACCGGATGTCTCCGCCCACGCCGGGGGCACCGAACCGCATCGCGTCCACCGAGTGGCCGGAGATCCGGATCTTCGAGGTGCGCTCGGATCCCGCCACAGGCGTGACGCTGACATGGGAGGCCTTGCCCGGACGCACCTATCGCGTGCGGTATTGCGAGGATCTCGAGAACGGTTCCTGGACCGAACTGCCGGCCGAAGTGCAAGCTCAAAGCGCGACCGCCAGCCTGACCGACTCGACAACCGACGACGTTGCGTTGCGGTTCTACCAGATCCTGATGGTGCAAGAGGCCAGGGTCAGCCCTTAAGTTAGAAGCTTGCGAGTTGCGCCAGGCCTGGCGGGCGACGGACCGGCCATGTCAAACACATGCACGAGGGCTCGCTCAGTACTAACTTAGGGTCTGCGCCGTCGACGTCGCCGTCGACTCCCAGGCCTCGGCCTCCGCGATGCGCAGACGCCGCAGGCACTCCCGGTTGGCCGGCGTCACCGGGATCCGCAATGAGGGCTGGGGCCGCAGCGCTACCGCGCGCAGCCAGGCTGCATAGCTCATCGAGCCCACATCCGGCCAAACCGCCACCGATCTCGTGGGCGCAGTTCCTCGTTTCATACAATCGTCGCTCCTGACTCGACCGGCAAACGGATGAGAACGAACGATGTGGTCACCTTCACCACCGCGTCCATCGCGCCCGGCTCGCAGGCTCCGTGTATATGACTCCCCATGCCCCCGTTTCTTAGACGCAATGGAGTTGATGATCGGTCCGGCGCGGCTCGATTCGCGTCCATTCGCGTCCATTCGCGGTTCGATATCCGAGCCGTTACAGAAGGAGAAGACAATCAGTCCCGCCCTGGGCCCGCGCCCGCATTTTTCAACGACTCACTTTTTCGGTTGGCAAGATTCCCCATTGTCCGCATCCTCGACGCGTTTGTTCGTGGAAGCCGTACCGCCCAAGGTTCGAATCGGCTCGGCTCGAAGCGCCCCTGCGTCATCCGACCGGGCTGAGCCCCGCGAACACTGTATCATCACCGCCCCCTCCATCGTCTGCGCCGCTGTCCCCGGGACGTCCGCCGACGTCCTCCGGTTTGGCTTCGCCCGCCTTCCCGGCGAGACTGGCCCCGTGCGCAACCGCAACCAGCACGCCCGTCCGTCGAGGCCGCCATCGGCCTGACGCCATCAACTGTCCTGTCGCCATGACTGAACCCAGCTTCTGGAAACGCAAACTCGCCGCCTACCTGACGCAGCAGGCGGACAGCTCGACACTCAAACAAGCCACTGACGAGGCGCTGGCCTGGTTGTCCTACGCCAAACGCTTCGTCAAGAAGGGCAATCGCGAGGGAGGCAGCGATGATTCCGATTAGCCCCGACGTCCGCCAACTCATCGGCGACTGGGCCGAGGCGGTCGAAAACCGCTCGCTGTTGCATCAGAAATTCGCGCTGCCCAAGGAGTCCGCACTCGGAGGCGGCAAGAAGCTGGATCAGGCCAGCCGATGGAGCGTGCTGCGGATTGTCAGCCGAGGCGCCGACCTGCTCACCAAGGATCCTTCCAATTTGAAGAGCCAAGCAGACAGGCTTACAGAAAGGAATCCAGAGAAGGCCGACAGACTCCTGCGTGACGCCAGCGTGGCAGCCAAGATGGCCACGGTCGCAAAGGCTGCCCACGGGCTGTCACCGGCAGCCAATGCCAATGCAGCTCGTTTCCTTGATGATCTCCGCAGGTCATTTGGAGGCCGAGTTGAGACATTCGAAGCCACTCAGATCCGCGCCCAACCTGCCCCCACACCTGGAATTCCCACTCTACCGCACAAGCATGGTGGGCAGGCCAGCCCTCAAGCCGCATTCAAAGCTGGCGCCAACTTCAAACTTGAGGTCATCAGCCGTTTTGGCCCGTTGCGCCCTGAGCTCCAGGCAAGAGTCGAGGCCGCTCTCGAAGTCTGGCTTCTGCTCGGCGCCTTGGGTCTGCGTGCCAATCGCGGCGGCGGCAATGTCTGGCCCGCCGACGGTACGGCGCCCCAAACCCCGTCCGAACTGCGCCAGCGCCTGGACCGATTGGGCTGCAGTTGGCCCGTCTTCATCGCAGGACGCGAAATCGGCGACAGCCTCGACGCATTGAGGCAAGCCGCCACCGATACAGTCGATGGATTGCCGCACATCTTCGGCAAAGCGCGGGGCGGGCGCGAAGCGTCGAAAGTGAGATTCAAGATCGTGCGACTCGGCGGCCAGTTGCGCTTGCTGATAACCGCCTCGCAGAGGGACATACTCGACCGGGCCCGGGCGGCTCTGGATAGTCATCAATCGCAGCCCGACACTTGGCAGGAGCTGTGAGCCTAATCTCGCATGAGTTCCTCGATTTCGACCTCGCAGGCGAGGCTCACCCGATACCGCCGCTCGACCACCGGTGGCTCGATGCGTAAACGCAAGAGGCGACCTTGACCAAAAAGGAGCGCGCTTTCCTAGCCTGCATGCTGACTTCTCTCTTCTGAACTCCGGCTTCGCGGTGGCAAAAGGTGTTGAGAAATGCAGGCTAGTCGCCTGCCCCGCTTGCCCCGCGACCAGCCAGCAGTTAGTCTGTCCGCCAGATGAGCAGTCCGCTTGATTTCCCATCACCCTGCCCCTCTGCGGTGTGCCCTTTTGAGGGCCGATGGGTCACCGTCAATGACCGCTACGCCACGTTCCCCGCGCGCGCCGTCGAAGCCGAGCTCTTCGGCGTCCGCCTGCCCGTGGCCGCCCTCGATGACCTCGTCCGCGGCAAGCTTTGGGCGGCCGCCGACCCCGCGCGCCGCGCCACCAAACGCCAGAAGGACCGGCTCGATCTGACCCGCCTCGCCGAGTCGCATCCGTCGATCTTGCCGCTCATCCCCATGGGCCTGATTCCCGAAGTCGACCAACTCCGCACCGCTGTTACTTGACCATGCCATGAAGTTCGACCCCAAGCCGGCTCCCGCCCGTTCCAACACCGAGGCGCCAGGGGCGTTGACCGCAGAGTTCACCCTCGATCATGGGCCCTTTGCCAAACAGTCCTTCAGCGTCCGCTTCGTGGTCTGTCCGAATCCTTGTTGTCCCTGTGCCATGACAAGTCACGCCCGGTCTCCGCGCCGCGCCCCTGGGATCTGGACGCCCTCGACTCCGACGACATCGCCGATGAGAGTCTCGCACCGCCCCCAACGCCGGCTCGCTCCGAGCCACGCCCTGGCCGAAACGAGCCTTGTCCGTGCGGCAGCGGCAAGAAGTACAAAAAATGCTGCGGCGCAAACTGAAACTCGAAGAGAAGCCGCACCACGTGTCACGCCATGCCTCAACCCCTTGCCCTCATCCAACTCATCAGCGAGCAGACCATGCAGAACCTCCTGCCGCTGCTCGCGCTCAAACCCGCGAAGGTGTTTCACCTCGCAACGCCAAGGACCGCAGCCCGCTCAGCCTATATCCTCGAAGCGGCTCGCCAAGCCAGCGTCGAGACGACACGGGAGGACGTCCGCCTGACGGAGATGCCCTCGATCCCGGAAACGTCGCGCGCCGTCATCCGCGCAATGCAAGAGGCCAAGGCGGACGCCCTCGCGCCCGTGGTCAACTTCACGGGCGGCACCAAACTGATGTCGATCGGAGCCTACGAAGCGGCCCTCCGCGAAGAGTCCGTGTCCCTCTACGTCGACACCGACCATCGGCAGTTCATCGATGGGCACACAGGGCCCAAGCTCAACTCGGTCCTTGGCGACGATTTCAGTTTTACACCCCACCAAAAGGCCCTGACCGTCAACCCTATCGCCGCCGCCAACGGGCGTCAGCGGGTCACAGGCGGACGGGATTGGAAACCTTACTTGAGGCTTGCGCGCCATCTCCTCGAGCATCAACACCACGAAGAGGAAGCCTGGTGTGCAACCCACGGATCCAAAGGCCTTTGCCCCAACGGACGCGAACCGCGTCGTGCGGACGATTGGCTTCCTTTGTTCGACAAACCCTGGCTCCTGCCGCCAAGGGTCGGAGAGTTGGCGCTGGAAGCCGGACTGGCGCGGGCGCACGGCGCTGCCTTGTATCTACCCGCAACCACACGCCCGGACCTCGAAGAGCTCGCCCAAACCGAACGCCCGGAGCCGCAAGAGTATTTCGACGCCGTGCGGCCTCTCCAGTTCGCCCTCGCTTTTCTCTCAGGCGGCTGGTGGGAGGTAGCTGTGGTGGATGCCGCATCGCGCAGCGGCCAATTTCGCGACCTGCGCTGGTCCGTCAACATCGGCGAACGCCGCGGGGGATTCGACCTCGAGGAGGACATCGTTGGGGTGGATGGGGTGCAGATCGCCTATTTCTGCTGCAAACGCGGCGGACTCAAAGCGAGGCTGGTGCCGCTGCTGGACGAACTGGACAACCGTGCCCGCACGATCGGGGGACGCTTCACCCGTCGCTTCCTGGCGGTCTATCAGACACCGACCGCCCAAAACGCCGCGAGTCTGCAAAGGCGGGCAAATGAGTTGAATGGCATAGAGATTGTGACCCCGTCAGACCTCGAAGCTTTGGAGGTCTTTGCCTGCAGACGCTCTTAGCGAGCCGTGCCGCAGACCGACGAAGCACCCCGCCCGCGCCACCGTGTGCGATGCTGTTCCCGTGAGCGAGAAACAGACCATTCCAGCAGTCGAACCGGGCGACGGGGATTCGGACACCCCGAGCCGGCCGATCGACACCGCCGGCGCGAAACCGGCATCAGCCCCAAATCCATCATGATCTCAGCCATCCTCATCATTGCCGTGGTAGTTGCCATCTACTGGTTAATGTGGCGGGGACGAAAGGTAAAATACCCCCTATTTACCCCCTCAACAAAGAGTGGTGACTGGACAGAGAGCCGAAAGGCAATGGAGACCTTATCGCTTGCCGGAAGTTGAAGAGGGATTGAGCGGTGGTCGCCAACGCCCATGCCACCACGCCGGGTGCACCCGCCGGGTTCTATCTGATTCAGTCTCCGTGACCGCCTTGTGGTGAGTTTTGGCTCAGAACCGCGAAATACGGGGATCTGGGGCATCGACGAAAGTCTGCGATTCCATCTTTTCGCGTGGTTCGCGTGGTTCGCGGTTAAGCCCCCTCCCGTACAGTCATCCGTCATTCATGATCCGCCCCAGCGCGTCTCGACTCAGCGTTGAGCGATATGTCAACTATTTAGATGCGACCCCATTGCGCTCAGCTCGATGAGGTCGCCCGCGACGGTGTCCACCCGGTAGATCGCTCCGTCCTCGAGGGTGAGATTGACCGGCTCGCCGTTCCTGCGGGCCCGCGGTTCGACCGCCCACGGGCTGAGAAAACGCAGCCGCCCGCCAACCGTCGAGACCACCCGGATGTTCTCGATCCGCCCCGCAGTCAAATCCGCACCGACCAGGAACCCGCCTTGGGCCCGCAGGTTTTCGAAGCTCGCATCCTTGTCCGAGGGCCAGGCGGGGAAGAATCGGAGGATGTCGTTGACGCTCTGGAGGAGCATCTCGGCGATGACACTGCTGGCGGCGAACTGTTCGGTGTAATGTCCGTACGCGTTGAAGGCGCTTCCCAGCACATTCAACGCCAGGGTCCCGTTGGGCCGCTGGCGGGCGAGGAACCGGCCGCGGGTCCAGGACCAGGCGTCGGGCATGCTCAGGCGCACCCGGGCGCCCGACAGGATGATGAGGTCGTTGTTCCCGTTTGAAGCGATCCGGGCGATTGTGTTCGTAAAGAGCTGCTTCTCGGGGGATCGAGAGAACCAATGGACCTCGCCGGCCGGGTACACCGGCAGGGCGGGCACGGGGACATTGTAGGTGGTGGGCGAGACGCCGGCCACGTCCAGGACCACCGGCGACGCGCCGGCTGTGCGCGGGTATTCCGGGAGCTTCTCGAGCGTCTGCTGCCAGCGCGACACGAGCGCTGTGTCTTCGCCCAACACGCCCGCGCTCTCGATCGCAGCCTTGAGCGCAACCCGCGCGAACGCGATATCGCAGGTGCCGTCGTGTTTGCCCCAGTTCCAGTGCTCGGGGCTGTAAGTGGGGCCGAAGACGATCCTGCCGGTCGCGCTGTTCGTTCTGCACCGGTCGGCAAACTCGGCGTAGAACAGGGCGACTTCGCGGATCGCCGGGTAAAGATGGGAGCGCAGCCGGGCGGTGTCGGGGTCGAACTTATAGTGGAGCCAGAGGTTTTGAATGGCCCAGCCGGCGTCGCCAAGGGTGTAGGTGTACGGAATGAACGCGACCTGGCGTCCGTTCCTGCTCTTGCAGGACGCCGGGTCGGGCGGTTCGTAGAGGAACACGCTGTGCGGGAAAAACGCGCCGGCGCATCCGTACGTGCGCCCGGCGAACCACCGGGCCCGGGGCAGGTAGCCGCGGATCAGCCACTCGTATGGCTCGGACAATTCGGCGTGGTTGCAGGCGTACCAACCCCAGTAGGTTTGTTCCGCGTTGTAGTTGAGGTGATAGTCGCCGTGCCAGGCCGCGGAGTCGCTCACCAGACCCGCGAACAACCCGACGGGTTTCACGCCGGCCTTGCTGACGCACCGCATGAAGTAAAGGTTCCGATACCACACGTCCCGGAGGTACGTGTCATCGAGGTCGATCCGGCAGGCCGCCCAGTGGTCGCTCCAGACGCTTTCGTGGGACTGGATCACAGCGTCGGGAGCGGCGTCCAGCGTCGACGCAACCAGCGCGATGGCGTCGTTCAGAGCACTGCTCGATTCGTGCGAGGTGACAATGGCGACCGCCGTGCGCGGACCCCGCGTGGCCCGGGCGACGACGAAAGAACTGCCCGGCCAATCGCCCGTGGCGGGATAGCCGGGATCGGGCGGGAGGGTCTGCACCAGGTATTCGACCGGCCCATGGGTGCCGCGTTGGGCGGGCGGCACAAAGGGCGCGGTTGTGGGCCGCAGCGTCACATCGGTGTCGCCTTCAATCAGGAACACATTCCGATCGGCGAGCGCGCGCACGGCGAGGGTGCTGCCGGGCGTTCTCCCGGGAGCGGCGGCCACCGCATTGCGCAGATCGAGCCAGTTCGTTGCGGAGGAATGGGCCACGCGGCCCAGATCGAATGCGTAATTGCCGGACGGCCCGCGCAACTCGATGATGGAGTAGCGGTTTTCCGCCAGGGCGCTGTCGGTCGTCCAGGCATAGACGACGATGTGCGCGACGCGGGTGCCGGGCGGGAGGCTGAAGGAGGCATCGCTCTCGGACGTGGGGGTCGTTTTCCAGCCCGTGCCGCCCGTGTATTGGCCGGCGTCCGTAATGACCTCGAGGAAATAGCGCGCATTACTGGTTCCCGAAAGGCGCACATGGATGTTCGTGGCCACCAGGCTGGTGCTCAACGCCCCCTGCCAGCCGCACGACGCCCCCGCCGCACCGCGTATCGACATGACGGCCAACCCGTTTGTCGAGACCCACCGATTCAGCGAGCCCTCGGACCGGATCTGCTGCCAGCCGGCACTGGCGGTGGATTCGAGGTCGAGCACGGCGCACGCCAGCGGGCATGGATAGGGGAAATTCCAGCTCGCCGGTGAATCCGTGCCGCCGCTCATCGAGCCCTTGGCGATGTCGATCGCGGCCAGCGGGGCGTCGGATGCGGTATTGACGCGCGCATCCCAGACATCGTTCTTTGTGAGGCGGAGCCTGAGTCCGGTGCTGCCGGCGTACAGCAGGGCGTTGATGTCGCCGTTGCCGATCAGCAGCGAGTTGTCAGCGATGTCCCCGAGCGTGGACTGCCGGATGGCCGCGGATTCCAGCGCGTTGCGGTAGCGGGTCGCCTTCAGATCCCGGGCCACACGCAGAAAGCCGTGCACGTTGGTGGCCGGACGCGGGAGCTCGGCGGTCGTGCTCGAGCCCCGCGCCAGTCTACTGCCGATCTCCGGTTCCCACTCCGCGCCCGTGGATCGGGGCGTTTGCTCGATCGCGTAGACGGTGTTCGAGTTCGATGTCCAGGTGAGCGAGATCTCGCGTGTGCCCGACGCGACGCCGACATGGGTAATTCGCTCGTCGATGGTGTCCGCGGCATTGCCGACCCCGGTCAAAACCGGCGCTGTGAGCAGGGTGGCAAGCGTCAATGTCGCTCTTAGGGTCTTCTTCATGATCGGCCTTCTTCTCATTCGGGCGGACGCCGATTCGCCACCGGCTTGCATGGGGCGAAACCAGGCTCACTCGCCTCGCGGCATTCTGCCATGGCGATGAAACATGCCGGCTCGAATGAATCCGCGGCCGCGCGGCGAAGGGTCATTGTTTCTTGAGCCGATAGAAGACATTGCCGGGTGCGGACATAGTCACGGTGTGAGTGCCGCTCGTGGCGCCGGGGATGTCGCTCCAACCCTGGGGATTCGCCACATCGACGTTCTGCTGGAGGATCCAGCCGGAAGCCGGCCAGGTCAGCACCAGACTGCTGGCGTCGACGCTGTAAGCCAGGGTCGGCGGGATGCCCGTCGTCATCAACTGCTGCAGTTCCGCGGCGTTGAGCACGCGGTTGAAGAAGTGAATGTCGTCGAGGCACCCTGAATACGCCATGGACCACGAATCCCAGGAGCGTCCGAACTCGTTTTCCTGCCCGACCGGCCAGGGCCCGGACTCGCCGTCCGTCTTCTCCGCGTCGAGCTTGCCATCGACGTAGAAGGCGTTGATGCCGATCGGTTCCATGACGAACACGTAGGCGACATGATGCCAGACGTCGTCGTCCACCCGAGTCTTGCCATCGACGCTTACGCCGGTTGTCGAGTTCTGATTGAACAGACAGCCCGGCTCGTGATCGGCGTAGATGTTGGGATCCCTGAATTCGGCGGCGACGCTGAGCGAATCCCCGAGGCTGCCCTGGCTGAAGGCCGTGCGGCGGTCCCAGATGGTTGCGCCCGTGTTGCCGACCGTATTGGCGGGCAGACCTTTCATCCAGAAACAGATCGTGCCCGCGGGGATGTCGAAATCCGGGTGCGGCGGGATGGCAATCTGCTGGTCGCGAAACGTGCCGTCGAACTGGATGACGCCGGCGCGGGTCACGTTGTTGACGTCGGTCACTTCATCCACCCAAAGGGCATTCCGGTTTTCGCCGTTGTGCACGATCGACTTGGCCGGGTTCAGCGCGGCGTCGTCGACGATGTTGGTGCCCTGGTCGCTGTCGAAGCGGTACCGGGCCACGAGACTGGCGCCGAGGCTCGGGCGCGGAGCCACCGCGACGGTGGCGGGCAGGCTGGTGCGCGTGCGCAGCGCATTGACGACCTTGATTGTGTAGGTGCCGGCCTGGGCCGGTGTGATGTTCTCGATCACCAACTCCGGACTCGTCGCGCCCGCGATGTCCACGCCGTCGAGTTGCCACTGATAGCTGATCGGCAGCGTGCCGTCGGCGCTGGCGCGCAGGAACACCCGGTCGCCCGCATGCACGCTCCAGCTTTTCGGGTTACGGGTCACCGCCAGCCCGACGGGCGGCGGCAGCACCTGGACCTCGGCCAGGCAGAGCTGCATGTTCGTGGGGTCGATGGTGTCGGTTTCCCAAGTGTGTTCGAGGCGCACCACCCAGCCCTCAGTCCCGTCGGGCAAATTGAGCGTCACCGGGTTCGGCGGATCCGTGGCGCCGGAAACGGGCTGCCGCAAGATCTCAGTGCGCGTCGCCGGATCGGCGCTGTCGTAGATGACAAGGTCCACGTTCCGGTTGCGCGCGAAACAGCAATCCGTCCGCCACCAGACCACGACGGTCCCGATGGTTTTGGCGGCCGTCAGGTCGACCTCCCACCAGCCGTAGTCGCCGGCGCCCGCGGTGCAGGAGAGCGAGCCGGCAGGCCAGGCCCCGGCCGTGTTGCCGTCGATGGCCTTGCTTGCGACGGGATTGACCGAGTGCGAATAGGTCGATGATTGCGTGGCAATGCCGGCCCGGGCGTAATTGATCGAGACGGACGGGAATGCGCCCGTCACCCGCACGGGGGCGATGGCGTTGCCCTTGAGGTCCTTCACCTTGCTGATGTTCAGGGCCATTTCGTCGCCCAGGAGCACATGGCCCGCGGTGAGCACGACGGTCTTGCCGTCGGGCTCGAGCGTGGCGCTCGCAACCGTGGGACCTCCTTCAAACGCGAAGTTGCCGAGGTCGGCCGCCGACGCAGAATCGAGCAGCTCGCTGAATTCGAGATGCAGGTAGGGCTGATCGATCGTCACCCAGAAGTTCGTCGCCAGGACCGGGGCAACCGTGTCCGCCAGCACCGACAACGCCACCTCCGACGACATCGCGCCGTGGCCTGAGACCGAGACCTGCACCTTGTACCGGTCGCCGTCATTGGCCATGCGCGCCAGGTCGGGAAGCGTATACGACGCGAGCCAGCTCCCAGCCGCATCCGGGATCTCGACGCCGTTTCGATACCACCGATAGCTGATGTCTTCAGGCCGGACCCCGCCATCCACCGACGCCATCACCGGGCCCAATGTCGCCGGGCGGTTCTCCTCGACCGTCACCGGCTGCAGATCGGCCACAAAGGTGAAGCCGGGCGCCGAGGTCAGCGGCCCGAACACCTCGACCTCCGGGAGGTTCAGGAACTTGTCGGGCGTCTGCTCCGTCGTCTCGATCTTCACCGCGTTGGCGTTGGCCAGCGGCGGCGCGAAGTTGACGACAAACGCGGGTCCGCTGGGCTGCACCGTGAACACCTGCTGGTAAATGGTCGCCGCGCTCGGATCCAACACGCTCAGCCGGATGTTCTCATACCGCTGATACGTCCGATCCCGCCGCGGCCACAGGACGACGCTGCCCACTGTGTGGGAGGCGACGAGCTCCACCTGCCAGTAGGGCAACGGATCAGCCGCCAAATCGTCCACGGGCGCCGAGTATCCCCACGGATCGACCGCGCTGATTCCGAAGTGATTGCCGTCGATCGCCTGCTGCGGCCCGAACAGGGTGCAATCGTAATTGTAACAGGAACTCGAACTGGCAATGCCTTGCAGGGCGAAGTTCACCTTGGCCGCCAGTGGCTGGTTGAACACCTCGACTTCGGACAGGCAAATGTAGAGGTCCGAAGTTTGCTCGGGCAGATGTTCCACGTAAACGACCCGACCGGCGATCGGCGGATCGATGTCAAACCCGATGTCCCGCGGGGTCTGGCCCGGCCACCAGGCCAGGTTGTTCGTCTCCCACAACGCCACTCGCGTCGCCACGTCCGCGCTGTCGTAAATCACGATACGCAGGTAATCGTTGCGGGCAAAACAGCACTCTTCCCGGAACCAAAAATGGAGATGGCCGATGGGCTGGACTCCCTGCAAGTCAACCTGCCACCACGGCGCCGGGTCGTTGTCGGCCGTGTGTGACATTGTCGCGTCGCCCCACAGGCCCGAGGTGTTGCCGTCGATGGCTTTGCTGGCGACGCCCTGCGCGCTGTGCGTGGTGGATTGGGTCGCGATGCCGGCCCGGGCCAGATTCGTCAGCACGGTCGCCCTGGCGGATGTTGCCGCCAGGCACAACACGGCCGCCGTGCCTGCGATCATGAGAGTTCTTTTCATTGTCTGTGTTTTCCTGTCTCTGAGTTCGGTGGAAAGCGTGTTCGATCTTACCACACCCTCGGCCCGGATCAATATCTGTGCGGCTCGAAAATGTGTCTGTTTCGCTCATCACGCCGCGCCTGCTCGAGGGCAATGAAATCGCAGCATCCGTTCGCGGGCGACGAGGACGTCGCCCCTCCACTCGTGCACGCGGAGGCGTGGGGGTGGGGATGTCCTCGTCCCCGACCAATGGAATCGCAGCATCCGTTCGCGGGCGACGAGGACGTCGCCCCTCCACTCGTGCACGCGGAGGCGTGGGGGTGGGGACGTCCTCGTCCCCGACCAATGGAATCGCAGCATCCGTTCGCGGGCGACGAGGGCGTCGCCCCTCCGGATCGTGAACCGCTGTCGGAGGGGCCTTTTACGCCGTGGCGCCGGCCAGACGCGACTTCTCGAGCAGCTTCGGATAGGCGAAGCCGTAAATGGTGGTGGCGATGAAGCAGACCAGCGGCAGGGCGAAGGAGATTCCGACGCTGTGGAAACGGTCCCAGAGCCAACCCATGAGCACGGCGGAAATGGAGCCGGCCGCGCCGACGGCAATCACGTGGAACGACGCCGCGATCTTGGTCTGCGCGCCGAGGTTGCGCACGCTCATTGCGAAGATGAACGGGAACATGATGGACATGAACAGCCAGCAGAGCGGCAGGATCATCCACGAAACCATCTTGAGGTCGGCCATGGCCAGCAGGATGACGATGGCGTTGGCGATGCCGTAGAGCGCGAGCAGGAGGTGGGGTTTGATGACGCGGGAAATGGGCGCGCCAGTGAACCGGCCCACTGCGTAAAGGACCATGGCAAAGGTCACCACGTAAGCGGCGGTGGCGTCGGCATTGGCCGCATGCGTCACCGATCGACACCAGGCGAAGAGCGGGGAGGTGCTCTCCTGTCCGGCGGCGTTCTTCACGATCGCGTTCTCGACGATGTAATTCACGGCGAAGGCGTTGATGCCGATCTGCGCGATGATGTAGAGGAACTGGGTGGCGACGCCGAAAGTGAAGTGCGGCTGGCGGAGGAGCGGGGCCTTGAACGTCGCTGAATCGCCGGCCGCTTCGGCTTGGCCTTCGTCGTCAATGACGGGCAAGTGGATGAAGGAGAAGACGCCGAAGATCAGAAGGACCACGCACCCCAGAACGACGTAGGGCAGGATGAGCGGGTGAAAGTCCGGGTTGGCCAAGTCCACCTTCTGACCGAACAGGAGAAAGCCGCCCACGGCGGGGGCGATGATGTAGGCGCACGAGTTGAACGCCTGCGCCACGGACAACCGCCCCGCCGCGCCGTCCTTCGGGCCGAGCACGGTCACGTAGGGATTCGCCGCGGTCTCAATGCAGGCCAACCCGGCGGAGAGCACGAACAGCGAAAGGCAGAAGGCCCAGAACGTCCTGAACACCAATCCGGCCGGAATGAACAAAAACGCTCCGATGGCCAGCACCGCCAGCCCCAGGAGGATGCCCCGCTGGTAGCCAATGCGTCGGATCAGCAACGCCGCCGGCAGGGCCACGATCAGATAGGCACCGAACACGGAGGTCTGGATGAGGCCCGACTGCGCCTTGCTCACGTGCAGGATGTTCTGAAAATGCTTGTTCAGCACGTCCAGCATGGCATGGCAGAACCCCCAGATGAAAAAGAGGGAGGCGACCATGAGGAACGCGAACAACAAGGTGTGGTTGAGCTTTTTCGAGTTCTGCGTCATTTGTGATTCGACGTTGTACCGGCAAAGCCGCCGCGGGCGCAAGTCTGCTTCCGATCATGGGCACTCCGCGTGTTCCGAGCTCACCACGCACTCGCGTTCGTCAAAGAGGTTGAAATAGTACGCGCGCGTTCCCTCCGGCAGCGTCGCGGTGGCCCTGGACGCCTCGAGACGGGCCGGGATCGCCTCCCATCGGCGCTTCTGCCACGCGCCGCTGTCCCGCGTGAAATTCAGCTCGGCCTTGACCAGGGGCGCCTGCGACGCGTAGGCGGTCCAGACGTTCGCTCCCTCCCTGCCGGCGTCGACGATGCGGGGCAGTCCGGTCTCGCCTTTCAGGATGCTGTTGGCGAAGACATGAATCTCGCGGGGGTTCTCCCCCGGCCCATGGTGTCCGTGCGGCATGCGCAACCGGACACAGAGCGATCGAGGGCCTTGGGTGAGGCGGTAGGAAAGCTGGAGGGCATCGAGCGTGTAGGCGAAGTCGTTGCTGCCCGTCACCCAGAGCATCGGCATTTTCGCGGACGGGAGATAGACCGACGGATCCCACAACTGCATCCAGCGCGAGGCCTCGTCGCGCCCGAGCCGGAGCAGATCGGCGGCAAAGACGGTCTTGTCGTAGAAGCCGCAGCCGTACACCGGAATGGCGAGCTTGAAGCGCGCATCGACGCCCGCGACGATGCAGGTCAGGTAGCCGCCCCAGGAAATGCCGGTCAACCCCACACGCTCCGGATCCACTCCGGGCAGCGAGCGGATCAGCGAATGCGCCAGGACAACATCGGCCACCGCATGAAAGGTCCACTGGTCCTCCGGCTTCCAGCTCAGTTGATCGAATCCGCCCCACCCGGGCGGCCCGCCCTGCTCAGCGCGCGTCCATTCTCCGTAGTTGCCGACCGGCACCTGCCCGCAGGTGTCCATTGCGATCGCCGCGTACCCGCGCTCGATCCAGAGGCGCACCCATTCGTCGAAGGCCGTGCCACCGCCACCGTGGACGAGAACCATCGCGGGGACGGTCTGGCCCGAGGCAACCTCGGGCACGCCCAGCCACGCGAAAACCTGCGTCGGCCTTCCCCGAAACGGCAGACCCGCGAACGCAATGGCGCGGACGCCCTCGGCCTTCGGACGCTCGAGGACTTTCCACTGCGGCGGCGCTTCGAGTTGCGCGAACGTCCAGGGCAGGCCGGACCGATCCGGCTGACCAGAAAGCGACTCGAAGATCGGCAGCCCGAGGGCAACGATCACCCCGAACGCCGAAGCCGCGGTCCGCGGGATCGAGCCCGGTCGGCCCGTCTTCATGCTAAGACACTCGATCATCGCATCGCCTTTCACTTTCGTGTTCACGCCTCCCCTCACGCCAGAGCCCCAACAGCCCTCTCGAGTTCGCTGTCCGTGTTGTAGAAATGCGCCGAAAAACGCACGTAGTTCTGGCCCGTCCGATCCGTGCGCAGCGACGTCATCACGCCGTGCGCGGCCAGACGCCGGTGCACCGGCGTCATATCGGCTCCGGGACGAAACGCGGTCACGATGCCCGAGGCATTGGCGGGAGGCGCGTCCGCGCCGAGCACCGAGAGGCCCTTGGCTTGCAGAGCGGCGATGAGCCAGGCCCGTTTGCGGAGCAGTTCCGCGGCAATCGCATCCACTCCGAGCTCGAGGATCAGATCGCAGGCTGCTTTGAGCCCGACCAGGCCGAGGAGGTTCGTGCTGCCAGCCTCGTAACGGCGCGCATCGCCCTGCAACACCAGCTCGGGTGCCGCCACGAAGCCCGGACAGCGGACGTTGTTCCAGCCAAAGGCGACCGGGGCGAGCTGGGCCTGCAGTTCCTTGCGCACGTAGAGAATGCCGGCGGCGCACGGCCCCAGCAACCACTTGTGGGCGTCCGCGGCCAGGAAATCCACGCACGGCCCGTTCAGCGGAAAGGCGCCGAGCGTTTGGATCCCATCGAGGCAAAACCAGATTCCGCGCTCGCGCAAGCGCCGTCCGATCTCCTGGTATTCGAGGCGCCAGCCGGAGACGAAATGGCAGGAGGCAAGCGCGACCAGGCGCGTCCGATCGTCCACGCGCGCCAGGACCTGTTCGGGCACGATCCGCCCCAGCGCGTCCGTCTCGAGAGCGCGCACCTCGACCCCTCTCGATGCCAGGGCCATCCACGGGTAAACATTGCTCGGGTAATCGTCCGCATACAGCAGCACGCTGTCGCCGCGCCGCCACGGCAGACCCGCCGCCACGAAGCTCAACGCCAGAGACGTCGGCCCCACAAAGGCAATCTCCGATGGCGTGGCGCCGATCAACCCGGCGGCGGCTTGGCGCGCATCCGCCAGGAACGAAGGCGGCACCGCCTCCTCCTGGTCGCACGTGGCGCCGTGCGCGGCATAGGCGGTCAAGGCGACCTGCACACGACGCGGCAGCGGGCAGACGCCGGCATGGGCCAGGTAAACCGAGCGCTGCGCCACGGGAAACTCCTCGAGGCGCAGCGGTTCGTTCGACAGGATTTCGTCAATTGTCATAAGGGGAAGAAGCAGCCGACGGCTAGTATTCCGTATCGAGGATTGCGTTGTAGTGGCCGACCCAGAACCCGAGGACTGTCATGGCGAGCACGATCAGAATCACGATGTAAATGGCGAAAGGGACCCAGAAGGCCAGGGCCTTCATCTTGCGCTGGGCGTCGTCCTCGTAGTAGACGCGCAGGCGTTTGAGAGCGTCATCGAGCGTGCCGCTGATCTCCCCTGTCCGGTAAAGATTCGAGAAGAAACTCGGGAAAGAACGCGCCCGCGGCAGCAGGTCGCCCGGCGCGTCCCCGCCCAGAAGGCGGGTCTTCCAACCCGCCACATCGCGCCCGAGCACCGGCGACCCGCTGGCCGCGGCTGCGAGGGGCCAGGCTTCGACCGCGGACACACCGGCTTCGAGCAAGGCATCGAGCGCCACCGTGAGACGCGCCAGGGCCAGGCTTCGCCGCGCCCTGCCGAGCACGGGGACCAAATGAAGCAGGCGTTCGAGAGCGGAGCGCCAGAATGCTCCACGCCGGCTCTGGCAGGCCATGACGCCGAGCAGGACCACACCGTAGAGCGGCAGGAGGGTGCCCAGCGTCTGCCGGGCATAGGTGACAAGATCGCCGGTCAGGAAGAACTGGGGGAATGGACCGAGCAAGATCGCGGCATGGACGATCACCGCGGGATAGATGAGGGAGGAGATCACCTGGCGCGCCAGTGCGGCGCGGTTCTGGTAATACTGGGCCAGAAGCCCGCAGACCGAATCGAGGCGTCCGCTCTGTTCGCCCGCGGCGAGCAGTGCGAGGTCGAATGAGGGCAGCCAGCGCCCGAGACTTTTGAGGGCCTCGGTGAAAGAGAGGCCGTGGTTCAATCCGTCGAGCAGACGCTCGATGGGGCGGACGAGCGATCGGCTGGGAGGGGCGAGCCGAAGCTGATCAAGCGCCTGGATCAGGCTCAAGCCGGCGGCCTGCATCGACTTGAGCTGGTAGTAGAATTCCCCCAACCGCGCGAGCCGACCCGGCGTGACAATCAGAGGCATGGCGGCACGGCTTGCGCCGGGAACTCATGCGGGAGTGAGCACCTGTTCGAGGCTCGCGACGAGATCCCGCCGGTTCTTCAGCCCCACGATGACGTCCTGCACCTGGCCGTCCTTGAACAGAAGGAGCGTCGGCACGCCGCTGATGCGGTATTCGGCGGCCAACTGCGGCTCGACGTCGACGTTGACCCTGCCGAAGCGGACCTGGCCCTCGTACTCGATGGCCAAATCGTCGAGCAGGGACGCGATGCTGTGGCACGGGGCGCACCAATCCGCCCAGAAATTGACGAGCATGGGGACGGGCGACCCGGCAATCTCACCGCCGAAAGTCTCCGCGGTGAGCGTGAGGATTTTCTCGAAGGCCATGTGGGCAGCCCCCTTTCGGAATTCGGAGAACGGCCGGCCGATCGTCAGACCGGTCGCCGATGCCTCATTGGAACTGGAGCATCCGCAGCAGCAGAAAGACGCTCACCAATGCCGCCAGGCCCAGAACAGCCGCTGCCACCGCCAACCCATTGTCCAACATCGTGATGCCGGTCGCGGAAGATGCCGCAGCCCGCCGCGACGGCGCGCGAGGGGCAGCCGCGGCGGCGGCCGACGGCGGAGCAACGCCGACAGGCTTCGGCGCCGGGGCCGCGGGGGCAGCGGGCGCCGGGGCCGCGCCCGACACGGGCGCTGCCGCAGCGGCGGCCGTCGGAGTCGCCACGGGAGCCGGCGTGGGAATCTTGATCGTGGGAGCCGCCGTCGGTTTCGGAGGCAGACTGATCCGCACGGTCTCTTTCTTCGGCTGCACCTTGGCAGCTTCGGCGGGCTTCGGAGGAGCCGGCGCCTCGGGCGTATTCGGTGTGTTTTCTGCCATAAAATTGCCTCGTCAAACTAGGAACCGACTTCCAGAGTGTCAAACACTATTCGGCCACACTATGTGGACCGCCCCTCGTCGGCATCGATGAAGTCCACAAAAGTCGTGATGTCGCCGCGGCCCGTCATGCCGGCCTCCGCCTTGCGCTTTTCGAGCAGGCTCTGCATCGCGGCGTCGGTCGATGCCGGGAAACCGAGAACCTCCTCGCGATGCGCCGCCTTCTCGGCATCGGTCTTTCTCACGTTGCGGCGGACCCAGTCGCAGACCTCGCCGTCGGTGATCGACTGGCGCACCACCTCGACCATCCGGGCGTGCGCCACACCGGCCGCCGCCAGCCAGCGTCCGTCAAAGCCCTGGCCCAGGTTCGCGTGGTAGTCGGGGTGAAGCCGGCCCGCCAGATGGAGGCGGATCTTGTCGACGTACCGGGGCAGATGCACCCAGCCGCACATCGTCTCGCGCGGACTGCGTGGGAAGATTGGCTCGCTCATGCCCGCCAGTATGGAGGACGCTCCGCCCGTGTCAATCCGCCGAAGACACGTCTTGTCACGTCCGCCCAGCCCCGCTAGAGTGCGCCGAACATCTGACAACACGCATGAAAAAACGAACCGCACGAGCGGAGTTCTTCCCGGGCATCGACCCCATCCGCTACGAAGGGCCCGACTCAAAAAACCCCCTGGCCTTCAAACATTACAACCCGGAGGAGATGGTCGAGGGCAAGCCGATGAAGGAGCATCTGCGGTTCTCGGTCGTCTTCTGGCACACGCTGCGCGGGGTCGGGGCCGACATGTTCGGCATGAACCGCTCGTGGCACCGCCCGTGGGAAGACGGGTCCGACTCGCTCGACATGGCGCTCAAGCGCGTGGCTGTGCTCTTCGAGTTCTGCCAGAAGCTGGGCGCTCCGTTCTATGCGTTCCACGATCGGGATGTCGCGCCCGAAGGGCGCACCCTGGGCGAGACGAACCGGAACCTCGATCGAGTCGTCAAGGAGTTGAAGAAGCACCAGGCCGACACCGGGGTCGGATTGTTGTGGGGCACCGCCTGCCTGTTCGCCCACCCGCGCTACATGCATGGGGCGGCGACCAGTTGCAATGCCGACGTGTTTGCCCACGCCGCGGCCCAGGTCAAGAAGGCCATCGAGGTCACGCACGAGCTCGATGGCGCGGGCTACGTTTTCTGGGGGGGACGCGAGGGCTACTCGACGCTCCTGAACACCGACATGAAGCGCGAGCTCGATCACCTCGGCGCCTTTCTGCACATGGCGGTCGACTGGAAGAAGAAGATCGGGTTCAAGGGCCAGTTCTACATCGAGCCCAAACCGAAGGAACCGACCAAACACCAGTACGACTCGGACGCCGCGGCCTGCCTGAATTTCCTGCGCGAGTACGGCCTGATGGGCCATCTCAAGCTGAACATCGAGACCAACCATGCCACCCTCGCGGGCCACACGATGCAGCACGACCTCGAGGTCGCAGGGGCGGCCGGCGCCCTCGGGAGCATTGACGCCAACACCGGCGACTTGCTGCTCGGCTGGGATACGGATCAGTTCCCCACGGACATCTATCTGACCACGCAGATCATGCTCACCCTTCTCAAGTATGGCGGTCTGACAACCGGCGGAACCAACTTCGACGCCAAGTGCCGCCGGGAGAGCTTCGAGCCGGTGGACCTGTTCCACGCGCACGTCGGGGGCATGGACGCCTTCGCGCGCGGCCTGAAGATCGCGGCTGCCGTCCGCAAGGATGGCCGGCTGGCCGAATTCGTCCGTCACCGCTACAGCTCATGGGACGGCGGCGTCGGGCGGCGGATCGAGCGGGGCGAAGTCGGGTTCAAGGAACTGGAAGCCTACGTGCTCAAGAAGGGCCGCCTCGATCCCAACGCAAGCGGACGCCAGGAATTCCTCGAAAACCTGATCAACGAGTTCGTTTGAGGCGCCGGCATGATCACCCGGCGAGGCGCGCTCCGATTCTTTGAGCGCATCCGTGCTTGCCAAACGGGGGGATCTCCCTAGATTCTCCCCCTTCTTTGATCGAAAACATGACAGGTATTTCTTGGTGTTTGCTGGCGCAACAACCGGCGCAAGACCCGAAGGCGGGCATGCTCCAAATGCTGGGCATGATCGCCATCATGGGTTTCATGTTCTATTTCGCCCTCTGGCGGCCGCAGCAGAAGAAGGCCAAGGAACACGAGGCGCTGGTCAAGGCCCTGAAGCCGGGTGACAAGGTGGTCACCAGCAGCGGCATCTGCGGCGTCATCGTCAGCGTCAAAGACAAGACCGCCTCCCTGCGGTCGGCCGATTCCAAGCTCGAAGTGCTCAAAAGCGCCATCGCACAGGTGCTCGAGCGCAGCACAAGCAACGATCAGAATTAGCCTTTCCTTCCCGAGAGTCTCCCCCCCTTGCCATGAGTCGCAACGTCTGGAAAACCTCCCTGGCACTCGCGATCCTTGCGATCGCCTGGGCCTTCTACTCCCTTTACCCACCCACCCCGCGCGACTTGATCCGGGTCTTCGAGAAGCAGGCGGAATACGTGGACACCAACTTCACGGCCATCGTCGAGCAGGCGCGCAGCCTGCAAGAGGCCAACCCGGACCACGCCTTCCGCAACCTGCAGATGGCGGTCGGCACGAATGACCTGATCCGCTACTTCCCGTCCCTGGCCGACGAGGAGGCGGCGGATCAGAACCGCCATATCCTGAATCAGATCCAACGCAAGGCCGCCGGCAAGATCAAGCTCGGCCTCGACCTGCAGGGCGGCACGTCATTCCTGGTGGCCATGGACACCAACCGCTTCGAGAACGTGGTCGACAAACGCCACGCCCTCGAACAGGCAATGGAGGTCCTGCGCAAGCGTGTCGACCGCTTCGGCGTGGCCGAACCGCAGCTCCAACCCCAGGGCGAAAACCGGATCCTGATTCAGATCCCCGGCCTGTCCGAGGCCGACAAGGAAAGCGCCAAGAGCACCCTGCAGCGGGCCGCGTTCCTCGAATTCCGCATGGTCCACCCCCAGAGCGCCGAACTGGTCCAACAGGAGATCGTCGAGCCCGGTTACGAGATCAAGGAGGAGCGAACCCGCCGTCGCGCGGGCCAGGAGCCTCAGCCGACTCGCAGATACCTGCTCCGGAAGACGCCCGAGCGGGGCCTGACGGGCAAGCATGTGGACCGATCGGGCGTCTATCTCGATCCGGTCACCGGCTCCCCGAGAATCAACCTGCTCTTCAAGTCCGAGGGCGCGTCCCTGTTCGCCGACATCACCCGCGAGCACGTCGGCCACCAGATGGCTATCGTCCTCGATGGCGAACTCTACTCCGCGCCGGTCATCCGCACCGAGATTCTGGGCGGCTCGTGCGAGATCTCGGGCGACTTCGACCTGCGCGAGGCCAATGAACTCGCCAACGTCCTCCAGAATCCCCTCGAAGCCCCGGTCCATATCGAGGAGGAGCGCACGGTCGACCCGTCTCTGGGACAGGACTCGATCGACAGCGGATTCCGCGCCTCGATCATCGCGGCGACCGGCACGTTCGTGTTCATGATCATCTTCTACTTCGCCTCCGGCCTGGTCGCCAACCTGGCGCTGGCTCTGAACGTCTTTCTCCTGATGGGGGCCATGTGCGCCATGGACAGCACCCTGACCATGCCGGGCATAGCCGGCATCGCCCTGGCTGTCGGCATGGCCGTCGACGCCAACGTCCTGATCTACGAGCGCATGCGGGAGGAAATCGCGGCCGGCAAATCGATCCGCGGAGTCGTCGCCGCCGGCTATCACAAGGCGTTTGGAACGATTCTCGATTCGAACGTCACCACGCTGATCGCCTCGGTCATCCTCATCTACATGGGCACCGGCCCGGTCAAAGGCTTCGGCGTGACGCTCACCATCGGCATTGTCGCAAGCTTCTTCACCGCCCTGGTGGTCACCCGCCTGATCTACGATTATCTCCTGTCCAAAAACTGGATCCGCACGGTGCGCATGCTGCCGCTCATCCGCATACGGCATCTGCCGTTCATGAATTGGGGCAAGTTCACCGTCGCCACCTCCCTGATCCTCATCATTGCCGGCATCGGGTACGGGATCGCACGCGGGCACAAGAGCCTGGGCGTCGATTTCGTCGGAGGCGATGTCGTGCAGTTCCGCTTCACCGAGCGGGTTCCGGTGGACGATCTGCGCCGGGTGATGGATCGGGCCGGTCTGGGCGACTCGCTCATCCAGTACCAGCAGCAGATCGGCGCGCCCGAGACGCTCCAGATCATGGCGGGCGTCGGCACAGGCTCGAGAATGGAACAGGCCCTGCAAGAGGGTTTTCCCCAAGCGGGGATGACCGTTGTGGGGACAGACAGCGTCGGGCCGAGCGTGGGCGCCCAAATCCAGCGCTCCGCCATCGTCGCCACGCTGCTGGCCATGTTCGGCATCCTCGTCTATGTCGCCTTCCGCTACGAATTCTCGTTCGCGGTGGCGTCGGTGCTTGCGCTCCTACACGACGTGTTGCTCACGATGGGCATCTACTTCCTGAGCGGACGCCAGCTTACGGCGCCGATGGTGGCGGCGATCCTGACGATCATCGGCTACTCGACAAACGACAAGATCGTGATCATGGACCGCATCCGCGAGGACCTCAAACTGGGGATCCGCGGCTCGTTCCGCGAGTTGATCGACATCGCCCTCAACCAGACGCTAAGCCGGACGATCATCACGGGCACCGCGGTGCTGCTGGCGACCCTGGCGCTCTACCTCTTCGGGGGCAACGTGATCAACGACCTCGCCTTCGCCTTCCTGATCGGCATTCTGAGCGGCACCTATTCGAGCATGATGATTGCCTGCCCGATCGTGCTCTGGTGGCACAAAGGGCAGCGCCCCAAGATCGGCGCCGAGGCCGTGGCCATCGACCAGACGGCGGTTGCGGCTGCGCAGGGCCGGGTCAAGCCGGCCTGACGGCGGCCGCGGTTTGTGCATGCCATCGAAGGCTCCAGCCTGGCCGCAGTGATGCTCGCGGTCGTCGCAATCCAATGGTGGCATTGGGTCAGCTTCGTCCTGGTCATCATCTTCTTTCTCGCCCTCGACCTCGGGGTGTTCCACCGCAAGGCCCACGTCGTCGGATTCCGCGAGGCGCTGGCCTGGACCTCGGTCTGGTTTTGCATGGCCATGACCTTCGCCCTCACTCTGGTGCCCGTGCGCGGACGGGGGGAAGCCACCGATTTTCTCCAGGGCTACCTGATCGAACTGTCGCTCTCGATGGACAACGTGTTCGTCATCGCCGTCATCTTCCGCTACTTCCGCGTCCCCAGCCAATACCAGCACCGCGTTCTTTTCTGGGGCATCCTCGGGGCGCTGATCATGCGCGGGCTCATGATCTGGCTGGGCGCCGAACTGATCCACAGCTACGAATGGGTCCTCTACATCTTCGGCCTGTTCCTCGTCCTCACCGGCCTCAAGATGCTCACGGCCGATGACACCGAGGAAGTCCACCCCGAACGCAATCCCGTCCTGCGCCTGGTCCGCCGCTTCTTCCCCTTCACCACCGAATACGACGGGCAGCGCTTCTTCACCCGCCACCATGGACACCCCGCCCTGACGCCGCTGGCCCTGGTGCTCATCATGGTCGAGACAACGGACCTGGTGTTTGCCCTCGATTCGATCCCCGCCATCTTCGGCGTCACCACCGTCCCGTTCATCGTCTTCACGTCCAACGCGTTCGCCATCCTCGGGCTGCGATCGCTCTACTTCGTCCTGGCCGGCGCCGTCACCTACTTCCGCTATCTCAAGGTCGGCCTCGCCGTCGTCCTCGTCTTCATCGGCTTCAAGATGCTCATCGTCGACTGGGTCAAAATCCCGAGTCGATGGTCCCTGGCCGTCGTCGCAGGCGTCATCATCGGCTCGATCCTCGCCTCGGTCATCGCCGAGCGGCGGGACCGCGCCGCAAAACGCCTGTCCGTGCCCGCGCCGCCCCGGGACTCATGAGTTCTGGCCTATGCCCGCCGCGCCCGCCCCAGAATCGCCCGGCCACCGGTTATGAGGCATTGCTGGCTCCTGGCCGCGGCTCAGCCTGAACTCGCCCGGGCGATTGCCGCGGCGCTCGGCGCCTCCCCGCTTCTGGCCCAGTGTCTCATCAACCGCGGCCAACTCGACGCAGACCAGGCCACATCATTCCTGGCCCCCCGCCTCCGGCATCTGGCCGATCCGGACCGTCTGCCCAACATGCCCGCCGCGGTCGATCGCCTCTGGCAAGCCAGGCAAAGGGACGAGCCCGTGGTCATCTTCGGCGATTACGATGTCGATGGAGTCACCGCGACGGCCCTCCTGATCGAAGTGCTGCAGCCGCTGGGCTGGCGCGTGGCCTCCTACCTGCCCCATCGGCTCGATGAGGGATACGGCCTCACAATCGAAGCGGTCGACCGCTGCCTGGAACGTTCCCCCGCGCGGCTCCTGCTGGCCGTCGACTGCGGTTCCACCACCTACGACACCATCGCCCGCCTCAAGACACGCGGCGTCGATGTCATCGTCCTCGACCACCACCAGGTCTCGTCTCCGCCGCCGCCCGCCGTCGCGCTCGTCAATCCGCAACTCGCCCCGCCCGGACCGGCCAGCCTCCAGCAGCTCTGCTCGGTCGGCCTCGCGTTCAAACTGGCCCATGCCCTGGTCAAGCGCGGGCGCGCCCTCGGCTGCCCGCTCGCCGAACAGTTTGACTTGCGGCCCCTGCTCGATCTGGTCGCCCTCGGCACCATCGCGGACATGGTGCCGCTCACCGGCGAGAACCGCGTGCTCGCCTCGGCCGGCCTCGCCCGCATCAACGCGCTGAAACGGCCCGGCCTGCTCGCTCTCAAAGATGTGGCGCATGTCCCGGGCGCGATCGGCGCATGGGAGGTCGGGTTTCAGCTCGCGCCCCGCTTGAACGCCGCAGGCCGGCTCGAAAACGCCACGGCGGCCCTGGACCTCCTGCTCGCCCGCGACCCCGCAAGCGCGGAGACCGCTGCCCGCCTCCTGGACGCCCAGAATCGCGAGCGCCAACAAATCGAACGAACCATCGCCGAGGAGGTGGTGGCCGCCGTCCGCGCCCGGTTCCGACCGGATACCGACTGCGTCATCGTCGAGGGCAACCTGCTCTGGCACGTCGGGGTCGTCGGCATCGTCGCCGCGCGCGTGCTCCACGAATTCTATCGCCCGACCCTGATCCTGGGCGGCGACGGCTATGCGTGGCGCGGATCCGGACGCAGCATCGAGGGGTTCGACCTGGCCGCGGCTTTGCGGGCGTGTGACGACCTCCTCCTGCGGCATGGCGGGCACGCCATGGCCGCCGGACTCACCATCCGACCCGAGAACCTCCCCGCCCTGCGGGAACGCCTCAATCGCCTCGCCCGCCAGGCGCTCGACCTCCACGATTTGCGCCCGCCGCTCCGCCTGGACGCCATCACGCCGCTGCGCGAACTCACCCTCGAACGCGTGGACGAACTCCAGCGACTCGAGCCGCGCGGGTGCGGCAATCCCCCCGTTCAAATCGTCGTCCCGCGCGTTTCGTTGCGCCGCCCTCCCGCGTGCATTGGGCGGGGTCAGCGCCACATCAAGCTCTGGGTCACGGACGGCGCCGCCACGGGCGAAGCGATCTGGTGGGGCGGTGCCCAGCAGCCATGCCCCGAGGGCTCGTTCGACCTGGCCTGCGCGCCCCAGGTGAACTCGTACGACGGACGCCGCACGGTTCAGCTCAGGGTGCTCGACTGGCGCCCGGCGGAGCCCGCGGAGTGCCTTTCGAGCAGGTAATCGCGGAAGCTCTCGTAGTCCACTCCGAGCCGGTCGTAATCCTCCCGGCACTGGTCCAGAGCGGCCAGCGCCGCAGGCGCCTCCGGCGCAAAACCCAGCAACGCCACAATCTCATCCGGGAATTTCGCCGGATGCGCCGTCTCGATCACCACCGCCGGCGACCCGCCCAACGGCTCGACGGCCAGGTAATCCTCGAGCCCGCGCCACCCGACCGCCCCATGCGGTTCCAACAACAGACGATGCCGCTCCCACGCCGCGCGAATCGCCTCCCGTGTCTGCGCGTCCGAGACCGATGTCGAGTACAGGTCGCCCCGCATCCGGTCCAGGTCAGGCCGGCGATGAATCGCGCCCGCCTCGTCCATCCGCCCCCCGTACGCCGCCACCAGGCGCGCCAGGTTGCTCGGGTGCCCGACATTCATGGCGTTGGAAAGGCAGGCGCGCGACGGCTCGATCTTCTCGTAGCTCCCGGTCGCCAGGAACCTCGGGAACGCATCGTTGCCGTTGACCGGCGCCACCAGGCGCTTGAGCGCAAGCCCCATCGCGCGCGCGACCACCGCGCCCATCATGTCGCCAAAATTCCCGCTGGGCACCGCGAACACCACCGGCTCGCCGCACTCGGCCACGCGCGACGCCGCATAGAAATAGTAGACGCTCTGGGGCAGAAGCCGCCCGATGTTGATCGAGTTGGCCGATGTCAGCGGAATCGCTCCGAGGACCGGATCCGAGAACGCCCGCTTCACCATCGCCTGGCAATCGTCGAACTTCCCCCCGACAGCCACCGCGCGAATGTTCCCGCGCAGGGTGGTCATCTGCCGGCGCTGGCGCTCGCTGACTTCACCAACGGGAAACAGCACAATCACACGGATTCCGGGCACGTCATGAAACGCGCTCGCAACCGCGGATCCCGTATCCCCGCTCGTCGCCGTCAGAATGGTCAACTCGCCCCCCTCCTCCCGAACGAACCGCCCAATCACGCGCGCCATCCACCGGGCGGCGAAATCCTTGAACGACGCGCTCGGGCCGCGGTCCAGACGCATCACATAGATGCGGTTGCACACCGGCTCGAGAGGGACATCAAAATCATACGCCTCGCGGCACACGGTCTCGAGGGCCTCCGCGTCGAGCACGCCGCCCATGTAACGCCGCAGCACCTCCCAGGCGATTCGCCAATACGGCAGGCCGGCGAACGCCGCAATCTCCTCCGGGCTCAGCGGTGGAAACCGCCTGGGCCAGTACAAGCCGCGGTCCGGAGCCTGCCCGCGAAGCAGCGCCTCGCGCAGGCCAACCGGAGGCGACTGCTCGTTGGTGCTGTCGAGAATCACCGGTTCCATCGTTTCGCCCCCGCGTCGGACGCACGCGCTCACATGAAACTCTCGACCCGGAACATGACCGGCGGCGCCTTCACAGCCCCAAGCCGTCCGATCTGCGCCAGAGCCCTCGCCATCGCCCTGTTCGGAGCCTCATGGATCATCAGAATCAAAGGCACAACGCCGCCCTCGTGGCCTTCGGGCTGAAACACCGAGGAAATGCCGATTCGGTTTCGCCCCAGAATCGTCGCCACACGGCCCAAAACGCCGGGCCGATCCACCACCCGCAACCGCACGTAATAGCGGCAGACCGCCTCGGACAGCGCCAGCACCCGTCCGTCTTTCGCGTGGGCCACGAAGGGCGGGACTCGACGCCGGCTCTCGTGCGTGAGATCCAGCGCCGCATCGGCCAGATCGCTCAGCACCGCGCTCGCCGTGGGATCCTGGCCCGCCCCGCGTCCGTAGAACAGCGTGTCGCCAACCACGTCGCCCTGCACAAACACGGCGTTAAACGCGTGATTCACGCCGGCCAGGACATGGCCGTTGGGCACGAGCGCCGGGTACACCGCCACCAGCACCGGCCCGGCCTGCGCCCGCCCCCTGCCCCGGCCGGCCGGCGGATCCATCTGTTTGACCACGCCCAACAGCTTGATTGTGTATCCCAACTGGCCGGCAAACTGGATGTCCATCTGCGACACGTTTCGAATCCCCTCGACGTGTATGTCTTTTGGGTTGACCCAGAACCCGTGCGCCAACGACGCCAGGATGCCCACCTTGTGCATCGAGTCGTGCCCATCGATGTCCAGCGAGGGTTCCGCCTCCGCGTACCCGAGCCGCTGCGCCTCCGCCAGCACATCCGCAAACTCGGCCCCTTCGAGCTTCATGCGGGTCAGGATGTAATTGCACGTGCCATTGACGATGCCGTAGAGGCGCAGGATGCGATTGCCGATGAAACCCTCGCGCAGCGACTTGATGATCGGAATGCCGCCGGCCACGCTGGCTTCGTAATAGACGTTGGCGCCCGAGCGCCCCGCCGCGGCGAACAACTCCTCCCCGTGCGCCGAAAGCAGCGCCTTGTTCGCCGTCACGACCGGTTTGCCCAGCCGCAGGGCCTCGAGAATCATCCCACGCGCCACCGTCGTGCCCCCCGCAAGCTCGACCACAATGTCGACCTCGGGGTCTTTGACCACCTCGCGCCAGTCCAGAGCCAGCAGCGCGCGCGGAATGTCGACCTTGCGCGGCTCGTCGAACGCTTTCACCGCGATCTTGCGCAGATGCACGCGCACCCCCGCCCGCGAACTGAGCAGCGCGCCGTTCCGTTCGAGCGCCTGAAACACCCCGCCGCCGACGGTCCCGCCGCCAATCATGCCCACATTCACTTGCTGCATAAAGCGGGTGAGATTGGGCGAGACCCGCCCGGACGACAACCCCCTTTTTCAAGTCGTTCGTGACGACCAGCGCCAATTCATGAAGACGAAAAGGCTGGAGGGGGGACGTCTCGTCCCCCGCCATTGCGAGTGAACACGGTGTTTCTCGGCGACGGGCCGTCGCCGCTCCACTTCATGAATTGGCCCTGCGTGACGACCAGCCAGCCCGCAGTGGTCCGCATTGGGGGGTCATCCGCTTTGCGGTGGTCACAAGTTGATGAAACATGCGGGCTAGCGCGTGTCCGGGCTGTCAGAGGGCGGCGCCAGCGGCCGGTCCGCCAGCAGGCTCGCCTGCGCGCGCTGCCGATCCAGATCGTCCAACTGACGCGTCGCCTCGCGGAGCAGCAACGCCGGCGGGAGGGATCCGACGCGCTTGGCCAAGGGAGATCGGCCGGCCTGCGCGCGACGGCTGAGATACTCGTCGAGCACGGCCCGGTAGCTCTCGATCAGCGGCACGACCTCGCGCGCCGCGCTGCGCTGAATCGCCTGCAGTCGGCTGACCCGCACCCGAACAACGCCGCGATGCGCGGCGAACTCCGTCTTGCCCATGAACTCCTGAAGCGACAGCACGGTCGCGCGCCGCGGGGCGCGCGGACGCTCCTGGACCTCGACGCGGACGCGGAGGATCTCGGCCAGCTTGTCGAGACTGACTGCCCGGGACCATGCGTTGGGCTGATCGCCCCGCAAGAACCCCTGCATGCTGACCGTCCACCACTTCTCGACATCCAAAAGCCGGCCAAACTGCCCCGAGAAGGCCTGGAGAAAAGCCGTCTGCCAATTCAGCGACCGCGTCAGGGAAAAGACGAACGCCTGGAGACAGCGGCGCCCTTGGGGCAGGGCCTGGAGCTGCCGCACCAGCAACTGCGCGCAGTGGCGATACGTCGTCCCGAGCTCGCCCGACAGAAGTTCCGGCGTCGGCTGACTCAGTTGGGCGAATGTGAGAGGAACCCGATCGAAGAGCCAGGCCCGCATTTCCCCCAGGTTCTCGGCGCCCAGCCGAGTCCGCGGCGCCGTGTCGAGCTGCCCCACCGAGGCCCCCAGCCGCGCGCGCAGTGGAGTCGATGCCACCACCGGGTCCGGACCGATCGCATGGGTTGCACCGGCGGACAGGCCCTCGACCAGCCAGATCGGAATCTCCGCGGGCCGCACCCCCACCTGGCGATTGGCCATCTCCGTCAACACCGCAAGCACGACCGAGCGAACCAGGGCGTCCGGCTCGATCTCCTCCGGCAACTCGAGCGTGTACTGCCAGCCGTCCGAATACCGCGTCGACACAAACGCAGGGGGCGTGCCGGTGCGAAGCCGCGGCTTGATCCGGACATGCACCTTGCCGCGCCAGCGATCCGGCAGATCGATCTCCCGCAGCACGCCGGTCTTGATGCGCTCGCAGGAGACCGCCAGGGGATCGGGCGCCAGGGTCACCCGGTTCGAACTGACCGAGGTGGTCAGTTGATTCAGGGTGGGCATGGTGGCGTACGGACTGTGAACCACAAACTGGCCGGAGCGGCTGTAGACCGTCGCGGCCCGCACCTGCCCCAACACCGCCATCAACACCGCCAGCCCAACCCACCGGCACATCCGCGCCCGGCTTGCGCCGATAACACGGAGCGAGCGGACGGGACCAGAGCGCACCCTTCGTCCGCCTTCACAGACAACTTGCCATGCCTCGACGATCCGATCGCAGGCCGGCGACTCAGGTTGAACTCGCCGGTTTCTCAGACTTCGCCTCCTTCTTTGCAGTGGAAGACGCATCTTTCTTGGGAGCCGCAACCTCGGACTCCTTCTTTGCGGCCTGTTTGTATCCCTCACTCCGATAATCAGTGATGTAGAAACCGCTGCCCTTGAAAATCAGCCCGGCGCCGCCGCTCAGTACGCGCTTGACCCGCCCCTTGCCCCATGTCTTTCGACCGCAATTCTCTTTCAGACACGTCTTGAGGGGCGAATCGGACATCGCTTGAAAATGGTCGAACTCGTGACCGCACTTCTCACACATGTAATGATATGTTGGCATAGAACCGACCGGCGAATGCGCCGGGCACTTCCCTTTACCAAAAACCGGCGACTTTGCAACCCTTCGGGTCCGACACCCTTCGGGCCCGCAGGGCCAATTCATGAAGCGGAGCCGCGACGGACCATCGCCCGGAACCAACGCCTTCACTCGCGATGGCGGGGGACGAGACCCCGACCAAAGGGATTGCAGACTGTGTTTGCGGGCGACGAGGACGTCGCCCCTCCTCTGCTCTGCTCGTGCACACCCAGGCGTAGGAGTGGGGACGGCCTCCCTCCGGCCTTTTCGTCTTCATGAATTGGCGCTGTCGGCCCCGCGAGGCATTCACAACTTGCTTTCCAACCTATGCCACTTACAGTGTGAATCATGCACGCCTCAGGCGCCAGTGGCTTTGGCCCGGCCCCCAACGGCCTGGGCGCCATCGTGCGATTGGGCCTGACCTTGGCCGGCTTCACCTGCGCGGGATGGATGGCCGCAGGACCGGTGGTCGATTGGACCCGGCTGCAGCCCTTCCCAGCCACAGCCCAAGCCCGAACGCTCATGCATGACGGGCAAGCGGTCGTGGCCTTGTGCGACGGCGGCGTCATTCTCCACCACGCACCCGCCGGGAGCTGGCAGCGCGCGGCGACACCCACCACCAACGAACTCCGGTTTGGACTGTTCGCCATGGACCGGTTTATCGTGGCTGGCGACGGTGGCGCCATCCTGACCTCAGACGATGGCCTCGGGTGGGAAATGCGAAACACCAGCACCGGGGCCAACCTGGTGGCGGTGGTGGCCGCGGGTTCGAACATCCTCGCCCTGGGAGCAGGCGGAGCCTTGCTCCGGTCCACGGACGGACTGGCCTGGTCATCTCAGCCGACGCCGACTTTCCAAACGCTCCGGGCCGCTGCCTCTGGGGCGGGGACGTATGTCGCGGTGGGGGACGCCGGGACGGTGCTGAACTCGAGCGACGGCACCGACTGGACACTCCGGACGAGTGTCACCGAAGACAACCTCGAAGACGTGGTGTTCGGCAATGGCGTGTTCATGGCCCGCGGGCCGCATGGAGTGGTGATTTCGACGGACGGACTGGAATGGTCCTCCGCCGCGATGGCACCCGCCGGGAGGTTCACACGAGTCCGTTCCGTCGGATCTCAGTTCATCGCCGTCGGCTCGGCGGGCGCGCTCGCCACCTCGCCCGACGGCTCGATCTGGACCCGGCGGGAGAACGCAACGACGTCGGATCTCGTGGACCTGGCGACCGACGGTTCGCAGGTGGTGGTTGTGGGCGCGGCCGGCACCCTGCTGCGTTCGACGGACGGCGCAGTCTGGGACTCGCTGGCCCCCGTGACCACGGAGAACCTTTCGGCCGTTGCCTGGGGCAACGACCGCTGGCTGGTCCTGGCTCAGGCGCTCAGCGGCCCAATCCTGCGCTCGAACGATGGGCTCTCCTGGTCAGTCACACTGCAGGACCCTAACTCGGGAATCTTCCTGGCTCCCTTGCGATTCGAGGGTGGGACGTTCTGCGCGGTCTTCCGGGAGCCCGCTGCGCTGTGCCATCTTGTCTTGCGGTCGGTCGATGGGATCGACTGGGGATGGGAACCGGGCGACACCTATGGGAACGAGATCGGGCTTGCGGATTTCGTCGCCCAATCCCACATGACCGTCACGGTCTGGGTGCCCGGTTGGAGCCTGCCCCCCTGGAACGATTGGATTCAGCCTGCCATCTCTGTGACCTCGTGGTCCGACCTCGGGACGGACGCGGAGCATCGTCTCTTCTGGTTTGACGACGAGCTGCGGAGCATCGCCTATGGCCAGAACCGATTCATAACAGTGGGCAAGAGAGGGGCGATGTTCGTCTCGAATACCATCGGGCCGGCCGCACCCGTCCTTGCGATCGGAGTTGATCAGGCGAGCCGGCGGCTGCGACTCGAGATCACAGGACCGTCCGAACGCACGATGCGGCTCGAGTTCTCGTCGGACCTGGCGAACTGGACCTGCGTGGGTACCTACGGCAGCGCCGATTGGCCGCTGTGGTTCGACCTGCCATCGGAGCCGGGCGGCGCGACGGGGTTTTACCGCGCAGTGATGGAACCGGAACAGTGGTCGTTGGACTGCTGAAGCGCAACGGACGCACGACCAGCGATCTCACTTCAGATGCGGGCCTTGCCGCCCGATGCGCGCTGGTCATCGATTGGGCGAAACGGGGGACGCCGAGGCCGGGGCGCCTCTTCGATCGACGCCGCCGCTGGGTTGGGCCCGCAGAAAGACCTCGAAGAACGCATAGATCTGCTCGTTCGATTCCTGCGTGGGCGCGTGCGTCGCGCGGTTCGTCATCCCAACCCGGTTGGTCACGCCAAGCAGGCGATGGACGGCAACGGTGTGATTGAGCGCGCGCCAGCGCTCGGGCGGGTCCTCGGATCCGCCCGAAACCAGGAAAGGCCGGGGCGCGATCAATGCATGCACCTCGTGCAGATCCCGGCCCTCAGCCACCAGTCGCGCGTAGGCGCCTGTCCGCGGATTCGCCTCGGTCGGGACGCCAGGCTGGCGCGTCCGGCTCGCATCGCGGCCCAGGTACCATGGCTCCCAATAGTTCACATTGGGCCGGCTCTCGTCCCAGACGATGCCCGGATCGCTCACCGCCACGGCGGCGAACCGATCCCACAATGCGCCTGCAAACAACGCCCATTTGCCCCCGTAACTGTGGCCCACAACCCCGATCCGCCCGGGGTCGACCTCGGCAAGACTCGCGAGCGCGCGCCAGGCATTGGCCGCCACGTATGCGTGATAGGAGAGCGGCTGGCATTGCGCCCCGCCCAGTTCCGGCTTCCAGGCATTGCCCCCCGGCGTCCCCAGGCTCAGAGTCACGAATCCGCGCCGCGCAAGCTCGAGTCCGAAGTCCCGCAGCGATTGTTTGGGATTCAACCCGACGCTTGTCTCAGGCTCGTAGTACACCACAAGCACGGCCGGAAATGGCCCGCGTCCAGCCGGCAGCAGCAGCCAGCCTGCGCCGGTCTGGCCAGCCGCGATCTCGATCCGCACACGGCGCTGTTCCAGATTCTCCCGCGTCTCGCTGCCGAGCACATCCAGCCGCGGGCGTTCGAGCAACGGCGGCCACGGCCCCATGATCGCGTGCCAGGATTCGATCAGTTCGGCACGCCGCTCGGCCCAGTCGGCAGCGGTCTGCACTTCACGTCCGTTGTCGAAGCGGAACAGTGACCGCAAACTCGCCTCTTCACCCCCAGGGCGATCAGGCGAGGTGAACGCGGACTGAATCTTCCGCCACACCGGTCCGTCACCCGGTTCGGCGGCGCCCGGCAACACAGTGCAGACGATGCGCCGGTAACGCGTCAACGGTGGAGACCCTCTGTCCGTGACGGAGACGATCCAGTGGACCGTTTCCGGCGAGGTCACCGGAGGCGCCTCGAATGACAGCAAAGGCCCCTCCGCCCGCGCCTGGACGACTCCACGATACGTGCCGACCTCCCGATAAGCCACCCAGTCGAACGTCAGCACATCGCCGTCCGGATCGCTCGACGCCGCGGCGCTCAGTCGGATGCTCTCCCCACCGCGGACGATCCGGTGCAAGGGACTCTCGACGCGCACACAAGGCGGATGATTCGCCTCTGCACGTGGTCGAACACACCAGTCCAGTCGCGCGCGGAAGTCGTTCTGCAAAGCCTCAGCCCAACGGGCGAGCGTGTTGTCGCGGTTGGTTGCACCCCGCCAGGCGTCCTGTTGATTCGCCCAGGAATAGGGCTTTCCGGCGAACTCCTCGTTCGGACCGTAGCGGCCCGCCCAACTGCCCCAGTGCGGGCGCTCCGGATCGTTCATCCCCGTGGGAAAAAGGTAGAGGAAGGTCATCGTGTCACCTTCCTTTTGGCCGGGCCCACTGTTTGTCGGGTAGAGCGCCCCCAGCGGTCCGTGGCCCGTCAGGGCGTCCCGCGCAAGGTCGAACCCGCCCGCCGTTGCCGTCAGCGCGGAGAAGCGATGGTACCAACGGCGACCCGAGATCTCGGGCGCAAACGTGTTGACCCAGAGCGGAAAAGGCGGTTCGAGCCGGGCGGTATGCCCGCCAAATGTATCGTAGGACGAGAGCCGCAAACGAGACTTGAACGCGGCGTACCCGTCCGGCCCGCGTTCCCGCAGGACTCGATCCAATGCGCGCCGCAGATTGTTCGTGGCGCTGCCCCGGTCGCTGCCCCAGTCCAAGTACCACAGCGGACGCGGATCGGCGGAATCGACCGCGGCAAGGATCAAACGAACCCCCTCCTCCGTGTCGTCATATCCCGGCACGGTCCTCGCCCAAAGGGCCTCCGGAGTCGGGTAGCGCGGATCATGCCGCGCGAGATTCGTGTGGCACTGGCGGTAGGCGTCGAGCAGGCGGCGGACGATGCCCAGGCCGGTCCGTTCTTCGCTCCGGTTCTCGCCGGCGCGCGCCTCCGGGCGGTTGGCAATGATGCCTTCGACATCCCACTCGTTGGCGCAGAGCAGAAATCGGACGAGCGATTGTTCGTCGTCCGGATCGCCGCCGGCATCCGTCTCGATCAGCAGACGCAGACGGGTGTCTGGCGTCGGTTCCACGCCAGGCGAGATCGGCGTCGCAGGCGCGGTTTCAGCCCCCAGACACAGGGCGGCCCACGCGCACAGACAGGCGCACGCCAGCGAAGCAGAAAACCGGGACAGCATGGTTTCGCGCATCGGTCGAGCCGCAGACCGCCCGAACAACGAGTTCATCTGGCGGCCGCCGCCGTCTCGCGCCACAAGGCGGCGAGTCGTTGCTCGATTTCACTCTTCCCGTCCGCGGGCGCTTCGAGCACGCGCACCAGGCCGTCCTGCAAAAGGCGCGCGCTCGTGGCGTAGGCCTTCCGGGCGGCAGCCTCAGACACCTCCGGCAACCGCGGCACCTGGCCTTTCTTGACCAACTCGACGCGCTCGTGCGCCGCCCAGGCGCAGGCTAGCGCCAATCGCGCGTGCGCCGCCTCGTACCGGTCGCCCAGGCCAGCCTCGCATGCCTTTCGGTAAAACTGAGCCAACCGCGCGCCCGAGCGCCCGATCTCCCGGCACACGGCGCAGTCGTGTCCGGTCGGCAGGGCGACCAGTGGCGGCGGAAAGGACGACTCGGCGGCCCGCGATTCGATCTTCGCTCCGCCCAACGCAATCTGAACCTTCGCCACTTCAGGCGTCGACTCGTAAGGCAAGAACACCGTGGCCGCATCGTGACGCTCCCAGCGCCGGCCATTGACCTCGACCGAGGCGATTTCGCCCTGGCCGGCCGCTGAGACAAAGACCTGTTTGCGTCCGAACCGGATCGGGAAAAACTGATCGACGCGGGAGAGGCCGTCCGGGAGGCGCGGAACCAGCGTGAGGCCCTCGGCGCTGTAGCGATACTCGAAGAGGCCCCGCACAAAGGCCGCGGGCGGGCCAAAGGCATCGTAGGTGAGATTGATCGGGAGCGCGGGCTGGTACACGTCGCTGCCGCACTTGGTGAGCGGATTGTCCATCCGGAAACCGTCCGCGAAATGCATCAACTGGCTCATCGAGCGGCGGGCATCCTCGTGTTTTCCGAGGCGATAGTACGCCAGAATCATCCGAGCCTCGCAGGTCGACCAGTGCCCGCCGTTCACCCACGTGCCGTAGGCCCAAAGGCCCTCGGGACGCTCGTACATGTCGTCGTAAGACGGGTAGTTGGGCAGCACGAACTGGTGCGGACGCAACCCCGAAATCGATGACATCGTCTGGTAGATGCGTTCGGCCTGCGCGTCGTCCACGACACGAAACGCAATGGCGTCGTGGTTGGGCGAGGCCTCGAAGTAACCGTGCCGTTCCGCGCCGTACACCCCGTGCCTCGTCCCGTCGGGATCCAGCGACCGGATGAAGTATCCCTCGGGCGTGGCAAGCCGCTGCAGACCCCGCTTGGCCCGGTCCCGCCTCTCGGTCCAGGAAGCCGCCTCGCCCGGGCGCTTGGCCAGCGTCTCCAACTCGATCAATCGGTCCAAGGCCGCGATGTACGTGACGGAAAGACCGGTGAGGTAGGCGTGGCCGAAGGTGCCGTCCGGCTTCTTCCAGCCCGCATAGCTGGGAGCCAGGAGATTGCCCGCGGGCCCCGCAAGGAACAGATCGTTGGCCGGATCCCGACGCGACTCGATGAAGCGGGCACAGCGTTCGAGCTTGGGCAGATACTTCGCAATGGCCTCGATGTCGCGCCCGATCAGCAGCAGTTCGCTCTGCAACACCATGCCCGCCGCCGTGAACTCCATCCCCCAATCGTGAATGGCCGTCCGCCCGTCGCCCTGCTTGTACACGATCCATCCCGGACGCGCCGCGTCGCACAAAGCGCCGTCGGGCGCCACCCAGTCGAATGGCGGCGCCGCTCCGACGCGTTTGCCGTCACCCATCTGATCGAACCAGAGATCCTGCGCATTCTGCAGGAACGTGACGAACGGCTCTTGCAGGAACGGCAGCGCGGCGTAGGTGGTGCCGTAGCTGTTCTGAATCCACCAGGCATCCCAGGTTGGCCCCTCGACCAACCCGTTCCAGTTCGTCACGTAGAGCAGCGCCAGGTTCGGCTGGCGCGCACTGGCCTCGAACATGTCCCGCGCGGTGTCGAGCAGGTGCAGATAATCGCGATCCCCATGCCCGGCAAAATACCGCCCCTCGAAACGCGCGCCCTCCCCTGCGCGTGCCGGCACGAGCAGACAGGCCAGAACGAGCCAGCCGGCAAGCCGGGACACGCCGGCCTTTCCAATGAATGCCCCACCCATTCGGAGGGCCGAGTTCCACGATTCCGTCATGCCGTATCCTCTCTGTTCTCTCTGTTCGATCGATCCACCACACCACAACCGCCGATTCCCCGCGGAACCGACACGGGCCGCCACGCTCGAACCACCGAGCCCCGTTTCACCCGGCCGCAGGAGACGCATCGAAACGAACTCCTGCGCGACAACAACCGGGGCGTCATCGGGCAACGCGGGAACTCTGCCCTTGAACTCCCCGCCAAGGCAACTCCTGAAACACTCTTGAAAACTCGGGGTTCGGCATTGACGCATGCCGACGACAGGGTTTGAGTTGCACCCATGCCCGCGCCGGTTCAGACACTCGAGTCCAAAGGCCGCCCCGAAGGTTGGCGAACGCCCGTCCGGACCTCCCACGCCATCGTGTCGGCCTCCCAACGCCAAACCCTGGGTGTTCAGGCCATCGCTCCCCAGCCAACACAGCGTGATTTATGAACCCCCCCACACCGCTCCTGACCGTGTCGCCGAAGAAGCGCTTGCGCTGGTTCGGCCCGCTTTGTTTCGTGGTGCTCCTGGTGGCTCTGGTCCTGCAGTACCGCCAGACCGCGCAGCTCCGCCGGGCAATGGACGAATTGCGTCTCGCCGAGCAGGGGCGCGCCCTCAACGCCGTCACCGAAGATTCAGAGGTGGCCGATCTTCGCCGCCAGGTCCTCGAACTCCGCGATGCGCTGGCCCGCTTGCAGACCATGGCGACGGACCGATCCGACCAGCCCGGCGGTCCCGTTCCCAGTCCGGGCGACACCCGATCCGAGGCTGTCGACTGGGTTCGCTGGGCGGCCCTGCCAGGCAGCCAGGTGATCATCGAAGGCACATCGAGCATCCACGACTGGACGGTCAAGGGCAGCATCATCGGCGGCTTCTTCGAGGTCGAGCCGGCGTTTCTCACGGCGCAACCGGTGCCCTCCGCCTGGACCAACCAGGCCGTCGCCCAGGTCCAGGTCAGAATCCCCGTTCGATCGCTCCGGAGCCAGACGCTCGTCGGGGCCTCCAAAATGGACGAGATCATGCAGGAGGCGATGCGCATGAAGGAGAATCCGGACGTTCTCTATCGGCTTCGCTCGATGAAGGCCAAGGACGCGACGTCGGGGCAGGATACAGTCGTGAAATTCGACACCGTCGGCGAACTGACCGTGGCGGGGGTCACAAACGCCATCGACATCGAGGTGCAGATGCGCCGTCTCGAGACCAATCGCCTCCGGTTCAGCGGCGTCAAGACGCTCAAGATGACCGACTTCAAGATCCCGCCCCCCTCACCGAAATTCCCGGGCGGGGACTTCATCAAGACCGGTGACGAGGTGACGATCCGCTTCGATTGGCTGACAGGGTCAGCCCTTAAGTCAAAAGTCAGCGAGGAGTAATTGGCGGTCGTGTCCCGCGAAGCCGCACGAACGAAGATCGTCCGACGTTAACTTGGAACTTAAGGGCTGACCCTGTTGCAGACTTGACCTTTCCCGCGCCTCACCCGTAGGTTTCAGGCCATGAAACGCAACTTCCCGGCAGCCATTCTCTGTTTCATGACCATAACATTCGCCTTTTCTCCCCGCGCCGCCGCCGCCTCGTTCGGCGACGATGTCGCCTTCCTCAAGAAACACGTCGATGTCATCGAACTCAGCGACAAGAAAGGAGCGGCCAAGGCCGCGGTGTCGGCGGCTTACCAGGGCCGCGTGATGACGAGCACGGCGGGAAGCGACGCCGGCCTGAGCTTCGGCTGGATCAATCGGGAATTGATTGCGTCGGGCAAGTACCTGCCGCACATGAATGCGTTCGGCGGGGAAGACCGTTTCTGGCTGGGACCGGAGGGGGGGCAATTCTCGATCTTCTTCGCCAAAGGGGCGAAGTTCGAGCTGGCGGACTGGTTCACGCCGGCGGCGATCGATACCCTGCCCTTTCAGGTGGTCCGAACATCGCAGGATCGGGCGCGGTTCGCCGCCGAGTTCGCGCTGACGAACTACTCGGGCACCCGATTTGACGTCGCGGTGGACCGCCAGGTCCGCTTGCTTCGCCCGGCGGCGGCGTGGAAGAATCTCGGAACCAAGGCGGTCGATGGGGTGAGCCTGGTGGCGTTCGAATCCAAGAACACGCTGAAGAACGCCGGCGCGAACGCCTGGAAAAAGGAGAGCGGCCTGCTCTCGATTTGGATTCTCGGCATGTTCACCCCCTCACCCTCGACCACCATCGTGGTTCCGATCATGCCCGGACCGGAATCCGAACTCGGGGTCAAGGTGACCTCGGATTACTTCGGCGCCATTCCGCCGGACCGGCTGGTGGTGAAGGAGGATGTCATCTACCTGAGCGGCGACGGCAATTACCGCAGCAAGATCGGGATCAGCCCGATGCGCAGCAAGGCTGTGCTGGGCAGCTATGACGCCGACAACCGCGTTCTCACCGTGGTGCAATTCAGCCAGCCCGAGGGAGTCACCGACTACGTCAACTCGCTCTGGAAACTGCAGGACAACCCCTACGGCGGCGATGCGGCCAACAGCTACAACGACGGCCCGCCCGCGCCCGGCGCCAAACCCATGGGCCCGTTCTACGAACTCGAATCCTCGTCGCCGGCCGCCGCGCTGCGTCCGGGCAAGAGCCTCACTCACGTCCACCGCACCATCCATCTGAGCGGCGACGAATCGGCGCTCGATACCGTGGCCCGGGCCGCATTGGGCGTCTCCATCGCCGACATCAAGAACGGACTCAAGGCCCGGTAATCCTTGCCGGGAAGAAACGTGCCGGGATCGAGTCGCGTCTGACTCCGTCAACTTCGAGCGTTTCGACGATTGCACGCGGACAGCCGCAAGCGAGCGGGCCGTCCGACCACTATGCAGGAAAACGAGGATCTGAGCCGGTTCGGGGCGCGCCTTGGCGGTCCGTGGCGGCCTCGAGCCCTGCGCAACTCCGCACCACTGCGGCTATTCTATGAGCACTGACACTGACAAGAAGAGCATGTTCGTCACATCCGACGGGAAGAATGTCCTGTTCACATTCGTTCTCGTCAGTTCCCTGTTTCTCCTCTGGGGATTCTGCAACGGGATGATCGACGTGATGGACAAGCATTTCCAGGAGGAACTCCATCTGAGCCTCTCCCAGTCGGCTTGGGTCCAGTTCGCCCACTACCTGGGGTACTTCCTGATGTCGCTGCCCGCCGGATGGCTGGCGATCAAACTCGGATACAAAGGCGGCATCATCGCGGGTCTGCTCCTGGTTGCGGTGGGTGGATTCTGGTTCATCCCGGCGACGCACATCGCCCAGTTCTGGGCGTTCCTGACCGGGGTGTGCGTGATCGCGTCCGGCCTGACGTTCCTCGAGACCGTCGCCAATCCCTACACCACGGTCCTGGGACCGCCGCGATACGCCGCCACGCGCATCAACCTCGCCCAATCGTGCAACGGCATCGGTTGGATTCTGGGCCCGATTGCCGGCGGGATGTTCTTTTACGCGAAGGATGCGTCGGGCCGAAGCACCGGGGCCGAGACGCTCTGGATCCCTTACGCCGGCGTGGCGGTTGTGGTCCTGGTGCTCGCCGTGGTCTTCTTCTTCGCTCCCGTTCCCGACATCAAAGCCGAGGACGATTACCGGATGGACGACTCCGACAGCTCGAACGCCGGGTCCGCCCAACCGGAGCGCGCCGTCCATTTCGGGCGCGCCTATAGCCTGCTGCTGGCCAATGTGTGCGTGCTGATCGGCATCTTCGGCATGATCCTCTGGTTGATCCTCAACTCGATTGGCGTTGGCCCCCACCTTGTTGGATTGGCCTCGTTCTTTCCGCACCCGTCGAGCGTGACCATCCGTCCGGAAAACGCCCTGGGCATTGTCCTCCTGTGGGTGGGCGGGATCGCGATGATCATTGCTGCGATTGCCCTCACGCGGACTGTCAAACGCCTCTCCCACCACAGCATCTGGGCGCACGAGCACTTCTCGGGCGCCACGCTCGCCCAGTTCCTTTACGTGGCCGCCCAGGCCGGCATCTTCAGCTTCCTGATCAACTACATGGTGTCCGAGCCGCCGCCTTTGCCCTCGTCCTGGCTCAAATCCGGCACCAGCAAGTGGATCGAGGTGCGCACCGCGTTCACCCGATCGGACTTCAAGGATCTTCCCGCCCTGGCGAACAAGCTCAGCCAGAAGGCCGATCCGATCTCCGCCTTGATCGCCACGAACCTTTCGCCGGCGACCGCCCGCACCCTGAGCCAGTTCCAGGAAGGCACGGTCACAGCAACGGCGTTTCGCGTGGCCCTGACGCAGGATCTCAACAGCCTCGTTCTGAAACAGAACCTCTACACTCCGGAACGCTTCGCCGGCATTTCCCTGTCCGAAGAGACCAAACAACTGCTCGCACCCGATGCGCCCGCTTCCAGTTCCGCCCGGTGCAACCGAATGCTCTTGGCGGATGCGTATCCGGAGGCGTTGGGCTATCGGGACGGCATCCTCGGGGTCAGCAACCAGGGCGCGGCCAACCTGGCGTCGTTTGGGTTCATTTGCTTTTTGATCGGACGGATCACCGGGGCGGCGCTGCTGCGCAAATACTCCGCGCACCGCGTGGTGGGACTCTATGGCATGCTGAACGTGGCGGCCTGCCTGCTGGTCTTCTTCAAGCTGGGCTGGATCTCCGTGATCTCGGTCTTTCTCAGCTACTTCTTCATGTCCATCATGTTCCCCACCATCTTCGCCCTGGGCATTTATGGATTGGGCGCCCGGGCAAAGCGCGCGTCGGCTTTTATCGTCATGGGTATCATGGGCGGCGCGGTCCTGCCCAAGTGGATGGGGGCTGTGGCCGACCACTACGACATGTCGCGCGCCTTTGTGGTGCCGATGGTTTGCTTTCTGCTCATTGGCATTTACGGCTATGCGTGGCCCAGGCTCAGCCGTGCGGAGGCCCTGCACGGTGTCGGGGCTTCGGGCGGACACTAGTTCAACAGGCTCGTTCTATGAAGAAATCTCTCGGACCCAAGACACTGCTGTATCCCACACCGGTGTTTATCGTGGGGACCTACGATCCCCGCGGCAAGCCCAACGTCATGACGGCTGCCTGGGGAGGCATTTGCTGCTCGAAACCACCGTGTGTGGCCGTGTCGTTGCGCAAGGCCACCTACAGCCACGGCAACATCATCGCGCGCAGAGCCTTCACGATCAGTATCCCGTCCGAAGCCCATGTCCAGGCCGTCGATCGCTTCGGATTGGTCTCCGGGCGCGAAGTCGACAAGTTCGCCGATGTGAAGCTCACCCCGGTGCGAAGCGACCTGGTGGACGCCCCCTATGTTGCGGAATTCCCGATGGTCCTCGAGTGCAGGCTGGCCCACACGATCGAGTTGGGTCTGCACACCCAGTTCGTGGGCGAAGTGGTCGACGTCAAAGTCGACGAGACGGCCATGACCAACGACGGCAACGCCGACATCCTGAAGGTCAAACCGCTTGTGTTCGCTCCGGACACTCAAGCCTACTACGGAATCGGCGGGCTCGTCGCCAAGGCCTTCTCCGTCGGCAAGAGCGTTTGAACGGCTTTGCCATCACACCCAATGCATCGAGCCCTCGGATCCCTCATCGCCTCCCTTGTCCTCGCGTCGGCGTTCAGCGCGCATCCCGCCCCACTGCCGTCGTGGGACTTCACGAAGACCGCCGACCGGCAGGGATGGCAGCCAACCCACGACCTCGGTCCCATCGCAGGCAACGCCGATGGCATGGTGCTGTCCATTACCGGCAGCGATCCTTACACGATCGGGCCGGTCCGCAATTACCCCGCCGACACCCCGCTCTGGCTTCACATCCGCTTCAAGTCCGATCAAGGCGGCATGGCGCAGATCTTCTACTTCAACACCCATGCGACTGAAGAGAACTCGGTCCGGTTCGCCGTTCCGGGAGGCGGCCAGTGGCACGATGCAAAAGTCCGCCTGCCCGCCCTGGGGCCGAGCTATCGCCTGCGCTTCGACCCGCCCGGCACCAGCGGCACATGCGTGCTCAACGGACTCCGGTTCGAGCCGCGCGTGGCATTCCACCCGCCGGCCTGGCCTTCCCCTGCCCCATCCGGCCCCGGTCCGGATGCCGTCACGCTCGAATCGGGCGATCTCAAACTGATTCATGGCCGCGGCGGTTTGGGCGAATTCGAGATCCACGTTGCGGGTCAACGCCTGGCATGCGGCAACAACCGGGCCCTGGTCGGCTACGTGCACAACAGCCAGGTGCGCTGGCTCCCGTTCGGATATGGTCCCGATGCCGTCGTCACGATCGAGCACCAGCCGCTGAGCCTGCTGGCCGACAGAATGATCGGCGGCGCGATTCGAGCAAAAGCCGTCTGCACCGATCCCGACGGCGCCAGGTGGCAGATCGAGCAGGCGTTCACGCTGAACCAGGCCGGAGCGCTGGGCGTCTCGACCCGCGTCAGCGCGGACCAGGAGCGCGCGGTGCTTTACCTGCCTGTCTTCACACTGCTGGCCGGTCTGGGCGATTACGGCACAAACAAGATCCAGGCCCTTCTGGCGGGTGTCGAGTATCTCGACAACGAACCGAGCAGTTCCACCGCGGACCTCAATCCGCCGGGCTCGGATCGCCAGGTGCCCGATACCCTGAAACTGACGTTTCCTCTCATGGCTCTGGCCGCCCAGGAACGCTACGTGGGACTGGCATGGAACCGCGATCAACCCAACACCTGCGCCGTTTTCGATTCACCCGACCGCTTCTTCGGCACCCAATCGCATCTCATGGGCCTGCTCTTCCCCGGCTCCGACGGCATCAACCGCGAGGAAAGCAGCCTGCTCCCTTACGACACCGTCACGCTCGCCGCCAACCGCAGTGTCACGGTCAGCGCTCTTCTCCTCGGCGGGCGCGGGGGGTCCGTTGTCCCCGCCGTGCAGCAGTACGTCCGCCTCTTCGGCCTCCCGCCCGTGCCCGGAATCGGAATGAGCACGGACGACTTCTTCGCCCTCGCCGCACGGGGCTGGCTTGACTCGCAGATCCGCGATGGGAACCGCTATCGCCATGCCGCCCCGGGCTTCTCGTCGGGACCGAGTGCCGACGCCGCCCTGTATATGGATTGGCTCGCGCCGAAAGTGGGCGACACGGATCTGGCCGCGCGCCTCCGGACCAGTGCACAAGACGCCCTGGCGCTCGTGCCGCCTGCGAACTACAACAGCGCCCAAGTCGGCCATGTCACCTACCCGCTCCCGGCCCTGATCTATGGCGCCGTCTCCGACAACGCTGTGGCGGCCCAGGCGCACGGAAACGCCCTGCTTGGCCGGTTCCAGCCCGATGGCTCGGTCCATTACCAGAAACCGGCCAACGGACTGGACTATGGACGGACTCACTGGGCGCCCGACGCCAACGGCCTCACCGCCGCCGTCCTGCAGTCACTGCTCAACGATGCCCTCTTCTCCGGCAATCCCGTCCTGCGCACCCTGGGCCTGCGCCACCTGCGCGCCCTCGATCAATTCCGCAACACAGTCCCGCGCGGGGCACAGACCTGGGAGATTCCGCTGCACACGCCCGACATCCTGGCCTCAGCCCATCTCGTCCGCGTCTACACGATCGGGTTCGAACTCACGCGCGACCCGGGGTTCCTCGAACAGGCCCGCTATTGGGCCTGGACGGGCGTGCCGTTTGTCTATCTCAGTCCGCCCACGTCCAACCCTGTCGGCGTCTATGGCACGATCCCCGTCCTCGGGGCGACGGCCTGGGTCGCGCCCAACTGGATCGGTCTGCCCGTGCAATGGTGCGGCCTGGTCTATGCCGACGCCCTCTACCGCTTTGCCCGACACGACCCGGACGGCCCCTGGAAGCGGATCGCCGACGGCATCACCGCGGCCGGAATCCAGCATTGCTACCCGATCGACGACCCCGATTATCGCGGTCTCTTGCCCGATAGCTACAACCTGCGTCCCCAGACCCGCAACGGCCCAGCGATCAACCCCGCCACAGTCCTGGCGCCTGCCGTCCGCTTGCTCGAAGAACCGCCGCTCTACGACTTCGCGGCCTTGAATCGCCACGCCCTGCTGGTCCATGCGCCCGGCGAGATCACGGCGATCGAGGAGCGCATCGACGGAGTCCGGTTCACCGTCAAAGGATGGTCCGCGCGATCCTACTCGGTCCTGATCAACGGCCTGACACGCGCCCCCGCCCTCGAGATCGACGGCAAACCGGTCGGCCTGGGCAGCCCGCATCAATTCCTGGCCGGCGACGGGCGCCTGATTCTCCAGCTCTCAGGCACGGCCACGGTCAACCTCCTCTACCCCGCCATCGCGCGCGTCACGGTCGAGCGCTCGGCCCCCCAATGGGTCAAGGTGTCCTGGCCGGCCAGAACCAGCGGGGCAACCCTCGAAGCCACGGCCGATCTCGCGCAATCGAGCCCCTGGGTCACTCCGCCCGGGCCGATCCTCAGTGACGGGACCTCGGCGTATACCCTCGAATCGCCGGATGCCTCGGGAAAGTTCTATCGGCTTCGGGTAAGCTTCTGAGCCTTGTTCGCGGTTCTCTCGGCACGCACACACTGTGAACTCCGCAGTGCCCATCCGTTTTCGTCCCTCGACACCCGAACGGCGGTTTGTTACTCAGTTTTTGTGCGACGCAAGATGCCTGAAGACATCAGCCGCGTGGTCGTGAAGCTGGGAACCGGCATCCTGACGGACAGCCGCAAGCAACCCGACCTCGGGCAAATGGAGCAACTGGCCGCCCAGGTGGCCGGGCAGCGGCAAGCCGGCCGCGAGTTGGTGTTGGTCAGCTCGGGGGCGGTCGGCGCGGGCATGGGTGTGCTGAACTTCGACAAGCGCCCGACCGATCTGGCCGCATTGCAGGCCTGCGCCGCGGTGGGTCAGTCGCGCCTGATGGCCAACTACGAAAAACTGTTCGCCCGTCACGGGTTGCACGTGGCCCAGGTGCTCCTCACCCATGAAGACCTCGAACACCACGACCGCCACCTCAACGCCCGAAACACGCTCGTCACCCTCCTGCAACGCGGCGTCATCCCGATCATCAACGAAAACGACGCCGTCTCGGTCACGGAACTCAAGTTCGGCGACAACGATCGGCTCTCAGCACTGGTCGCCTGCCTGCTTCCAGCCGATCTCCTCGTCATCCTCACGTCCGTCGACGGCCTGATCCAAAACTACGGACAACCTGACGCCCGACTCCTGCCCGCTGTCGAGAAAATCGACGACGGGATCGTCCGCCTCGGACACGGCACGCTCAGCGCGACTGCCGTGGGCGGAATGACCACCAAGATCGATGCCGGACGCATCGTGACGCGCTCGGGCATTCCGCTGGTGATCGCCAGCGGCCGGCGCCGCGGCGTGCTGGCCAGGATTCTCGATGGCGAGGCCGAAGGCACGATGTTCGTTCCGCGTGAACGCAAGCTCCAGGGCCGCAAACGCTGGATCGCCTTCTTCCATCACCCGCGCGGGACTCTGGTCGTGGACGATGGCGCCCGCCAGGCCGTGCGCGAGGCCAACAAGAGCCTCCTGTTGCCGGGGGTGATCCGCTGCGAAGGCGAGTTCCGCGCCGGCGACGTCGTGCGCATCTGCGACGTGGAAGGCACCGAGTTCGCCCGCGGCATCCCCGGATTCGCCGCCGACCAGATCCGCGCCAAGAACCTCACCCGCACCGTGCTGGTGCACCGCGACAACCTGGTTGTCCTTTAGGGTCTGTGCGCCCTCCTGCCTATGCCCACGCCGATTGACGAATTGCTGACCATCATGGCCCGCTTGCGCGCGCCCGACGGTTGCCCCTGGGACCGCGAGCAGGACCACCAGACCCTCCGCTATCATGCCGTCGAGGAGGTCTATGAGATGATCGATGCGATCGAGTCCGGCGACGACCAGGAACTCGAAGAGGAACTGGGCGATCTGCTGCTGCAAGTCGTTTTCCATTGCCAACTGGGCCGCGAACGCGGCGCCTTCGACTTCACGTCTGTCGCCCGAAAGCTCGTCGCCAAACTGATTTATCGCCACCCGCACGTCTTCGGCACCGCCACGGCCAACACCGCCGCCGCCGTCTGGGCCCAATGGGATCGCCTCAAGCGGGACGAGAAACGCGGCACAAAAAGCGAACGCACCTCGGCAATGGACGGCATTCCCCGCCACCTTCCCGCCCTCATGCGCGCGCAAAAACTGTGGAAAAAGGCGGTCAAAGCGAAAGTCGCGGAGCCCCTCCGCGCCTCTCCGCCCCCTCCAGGATTTCCTCCCCGGAAAGACTGCCGCACGCCGGCCCAGGTTGCTAGGGCGTTGTTCGAACTCGCCGCTCTCTGCCAGGAGCGCGGCTGGTCCGCCGAGGCCCTGTTGCGACAGGAGGCGAAGCGACGCGAACGGGCATGGCGATCCAAAGAGCGGAAAGACAATGGGGTCGCATCTAAATAGAGCGGCGTGAATCGGCGCTTGGCTTTCGATCGGTGCGGAGCACACTCTCCACCCAATGACCACGTTCATGCCCGCAGCCGCCTGTCTGCTGGCGGCGCTCTGCGCCGTCGCCAGCCACGGAGCCCCAGCCTTCAAACCCGCCGCCGACGGCGGATTCGAGTTCGACACCGGTGTCCTGCGCGGACGCTTGCGCGCGGGCGGAAAATCGCTCGGGCTCTCCTCCGTCGTTCACGTCCCGACCGCCACGCGCCTGGACAGCAGCAACGGTCTGTTCAGTCACTATCGCGTGTTCACCCGGGGCAAACGCCATGGAGGCGGCGCCTGGGATTGGCCCAGCACCGCCACACTGCGCCCCGACGGCGCGGTCGAGGTGTTGTTCCCGGCCACGCCCGAACGCCCCATCGAGCTGAAGGCACTCTATCGCTGGGCCGGCCCGGCCACACTCGACCTCGAGACCACCGTCCGCGCGGTCAGTGACCTCGAAGCCTTCGAATCGTTTCTGGCTTCTTACTTCAGCGCGCCGTTCACCAACTCGATCGTCTACGCCCGGGACAGCACATCCACGCCCAATCGGTCGGGATTCTTCGCCGCTGACAAGCCTGCAGGCGATTGGCAGATCTTCCCGCGCGACGACGCCGCGGCCGGGGTCATTCGGGATGGACGCTGGCAGCTCGAACCGCACCCGGTCGCCTGGGTGATTCGTCCGCCGCTGGCCAGGCCGCTAGCCGTTCGACGGGCCCCAGGCGCAGGTCTGGCCGCCATTCTGATGGCCGCGCCGACCGACTGCTTTGCGATCGCGACGCCGCACGAGAGCGATGGACACTACTCGACCTACCTGTCCCTTTTCGGACGCGACCTCAAGGCGGGCGAAACGGCTCGAGCGCGGGCGCGTCTCGTCATCCTCCCCTCACCCAGCGCCAGCGACGCGGAGATCATCCGCCTGTGCGAGACCTGGGAAGAATCCCGGTGATCGGCGCTCACCGTGTTCAGGCCCTGGGAGGAGTCAAAGGCATTGTCCCGCGAAGGGGGAGCACGCCAGGAAATCCGGTGTACAGCAGCAGAGCGGCTTGGTAGGGTGAGGGCTGATGGAAGCGGTGCGAAAGTCGGATCGCGATCTGGCTCCAAGACCCTTCGAGGGGCGGGTGCAGCATTTCCAGGGCGGCTGGAGGCGACCGGCATGCAATCGACTGGAGGGCATTGGGGCTGAAGTGAATCTCGATTGCCACAAACGGGAGGGACGATGACAGACTCGAATGGAACCAGGCGGGAGGGGGACGGGGGCAGGCGCCGCTTCCTGGGGGGGTTGGGCCTGTTGTCGATGGCTTGGGCGGGCGGATTGCTCTACCCGGTCTACCGATACCTTGCCCCAACGATTCCGAAAGACCCGTTTGACGCGGAGGGGAAGGCGCCAATCGAGGGGGTGAAGGCGGAAGACATCGCGCAGCCCGGCCAGGGGCGGAACGCGGGCTTTGCGGGGGGAGGTCTGGTGGTTTTCAGAACGTCCGAGGGCGAGTTGAGGGCGCTGTCGTCCAAATGCACGCATGCGGGGTGCAACGTCGAGTTCCAAGGCGGCTCGATTCACTGTCATTGCCACGGAGGGGTCTATGATCTGGAGGGAAAGAACGTGTCGGGTCCGCCTCCCAAACCGCTGACCCGGTACCGGGTGGCGGAACAGGGCGGGCTTCTGTATGTCTATCGGTCGGAGAAGGCCTAGCCCGCATGTTTCATCGAGTTGTGACCCTGGCGAAGCCGAAGGACCACAGAACGTGGGGCGATGCGGGCTAGAAAAGCAGATCACATGCATACGGTACCGGAGGAGGCTCTGAAGGAATTGCCGCCAGCGGACAAGGCGCTGGGCAAGCTGGGTCGGGCGCTGCTGGCGCGGTTCCCGGTGTGGCCCATTGTCGATTTCTTAAGGAACAAGAAAGTGCCCGAGCATCGGCACGCCGCGTGGTACATGATGGGCGGTCTGGCACTCTTCTTTTTCGCGATCCAGGTTTTCACGGGGATCCTGCTGATGGTCTACTATCGACCGGCCGAGCCCTGGCAATCGGTGCAACGGATCGTGATGGAAGTGCCCTACGGCAATCTGATGCGCAGCATCCATCACTGGTCGGCGAACCTGATGATCCTGACGCTCTTTCTGCACATGTTCTCGGCGTACTTCATGAAGGCGTATCGGGCGCCTCGCGAGGGCACGTGGCTGGTCGGTTTGGCGCTGCTGGGGCTCTGCATGGCCTTCGGATTCTCGGGTTATCTGCTCCCGTGGGACGATCTTTCGTTCTTCGCGACCAACGTCGGCTTGACGGAAATGGAGAAAGCGCCGGGTCTCGGCCCCTGGATGGCCAGCCTGCTGCGAGGCGGGCCGACGGTCACCACCGACACGATCGGCCGATTCTACGTGCTGCACGTGGTGGTGCTGCCGCTTGCGGTTCTGGGGTTGATCGGGATGCACCTGCTTTTCGTGCAGATCCAGGGGATGAGCGAGCCCGACTCGTTTGCGGCTCTGCCGGCGCGTCAGAAGAAGCACAAGAAGTTCTTCTTCGACTATTTCGCGTCGGAGCTGCCCGTTTGGCTGGCGGCCTTCGCGTTGCTGGTGGCGCTCTCGGCGGTCTGGCCCAGGGCGTTGGAAGCGGAAGCGGATCCGTTCGGAGCGGCGCCGCTGGGCATCAAGCCCGAGTGGTATTTCCTGGCGCAGTACCAGGCGCTGAAGCTCTTCCCCGGGAAGCTCGAGTATGCGGGAATGGCCCTGATGGGGATTGTCCCGCTGTTGTGCGCGCTGGTCCCGTTTTTCGACCGGGCGGTGCCTTCGGACAGGCGCGGAACATGGATCGAGCGGGCGGGGGTGGCGTTGCTGGCCGGGTTTGTTGTGCTGACCGTGTGGGGTTGGATCTCCTGAGGCGAAGGGGCCTGGCCGGACGATTTGACAGGCAAAAGAGATGAACTATCCAATCTGGGATGTCGGGGGCTTGGGCGCGGGTCTGGTGGTGGCGATCATCGCGATCATCCACGTGCTCATCTCGCATGTCGCGGTGGGCGGGGGCGCGTTCCTGGTCGTGGCCGAGATCTGGTCGAGGCGACAGCCTGACGGGCAGCGGATCCGCGACTGGCTGCACAAGTTCGCCACCTTCTTTTTGGTGTACACGACGGTTGTGGGGGCCACGACTGGCGTTGGCATCTGGTTCTCGATCCAACTGGCAAGCGCCGAAGCCACCAGCCTGCTGATTCACCAGTTCGTCTTCGCCTGGGCCATCGAGTGGGTTTTCTTCCTGGGCGAACTGACCGTGCTCTACCTGTATTACTACGGGTTCAAACGCAACACGCCGCGGATGCAGACTTTTCTCGCAGGCGCCTACTTCGTCATCGCCTGGGGATCTCTGGTGGTGATCAACGGCATCCTGACGTTCATGCTCACCCCGGGCGCCTGGACGCTCGAGAACAAGGACATCGCGGCCGGGTTCTTCAATCCCGGGTATTTCCCGGCTCTGCTCATCCGCACCGTGACGATGTTCCTGCTGGCCGGTCTGGCCGGTTTCCTCGTGGCGAGCCGCATCCGGGATGAGGAATTCAAGGCGCGCATCATCCAGTTCTGCGTGAAGTGGGTGATTCCCGCGGCGATCCTGGTTCCCGGCCTGAGCTACTGGTACTTCACGACCCTGCCCGCAAGCACGGTCTCGATCCTTGGCGGTGGAACCGTGGGAGTGGTTGGCGGGACGCTCTCGGCGCTCACCCGGATGGCCATCCTCGCCGGGGTGGCGGGGACGCTTCTGGTCGTGGGAACGCTGGTGTTCGCCGCGTATCCCAAGACGGTCAACACCATTGCGGCCATCTCGATGCTGTTGGTGGCCCAGTTGGGGATTATGGGGGCGGAGTTCTTCCGTGAAATGGGCCGCAAACCGTACGTGATTCATGGGGTCCTTTACTCGAACGGGCTCTGGGTGAAGGACGCCAAAGACCCGGCTCAACTGAATGGTTCCTATCTTGAGAAGGCCAAGTGGCGCGGCGGCGTCGCGCCCCGCACGCTCGCCCACGGCGAACAGGTCTTCCGCCTCCAATGCGCCAGTTGCCACACGCGCGACGGTTATCGGTCCGTGGTCTACCGGACCCGCGACTGGACTCCCGAGTTCGGCTCCCGGTGGCTGGGCACGATGCAGGACATGGGGGTGATGCCGCCGTTTCAGGGGGATGCGTTGGACAAGGCCGCACTGGTGGCCTACGTGCTCTCCCTCCGCGGCGAGACCGTCGATCCGCGCGACCTGGTGCGCGATCCGCAGGCCACGGCCGAAAGGAACGGTCTCGACCCCGGCGGGCGCGGGCAGGCGTTGCGCGGTCTCGAAGTGGCTGGGGCGGAGGTGGCGCAATGAGCACCGCACTCGCGATGGCTGGCGTGCTGGCCGCTGCGACCGCGAGCGGCGGCGGTCTTCCAATCCCGAGTCCCGATCCGCTGGGCTATCCGGTTCCGCCGATCCTGCTGCAGGCGCTGTCCTACTTCACGCTGACCCTGCACTTCCTGGCGATGAACCTGACGGTCGGGAGCGTTTTCATCTACCTGTGGCTGAGGATCGCGAGGAAGCAGTACGACGACCGGTTGGCGAGGTATCTGCGGGATTTGCTGCCGCTGGGCACCTCGTACCTGATCACGTTCGGCATACCCCCGCTGCTCTTCGTCCAGGTTCTGTACGGGCAGATGTTTTACTCCTCGTCGATTCTGCTCGGGTTTCACTGGATTCTGGTGATTCCCCTGGTGGTCTTCCTGTACGGGGTGTTCTACTACCAGAAGCTCGTGAAGAACCCGGAGCATCCCGGCGTCCTGCTACTCTCGGTTCTGGCGGCGATGGCACTGCTGGGCGTCGGCTTCTTCTTCGTCAATAACATCACGTTGTCGGTCTCGCCCGAGAAGTGGATGGGGCTTTACGCGAAGTCGCCTGGAGGCCGGAATCTGAACATGGACGACCCAACGCTCTTTGCGCGGTGGTTGCTGATTCTGGCGCCCGGTTTCACGGTGGCGGGCGTCGCCATCCTGTTCCGGGGCGTCATGATGCTCAAGTGGGGTCTGACCGAAGAGGGAAGACACAATCACCGGATTGCCGTGAGCGTGGCCGTCCTGGGCATGGTGCTCGAAGCAGTTGCCGGTGTCTGGATCCTTTCTGCGATGCCGGACGACCTTCGCTCACACGTCACCTCGGCGGGCCTGGCCAAGCTGCTCCTGGGTCTGGGCACGGCCATGGCGTCCGTCGGCCTGGTGCTTGTCTTCCTGGGGCGATACAAAGCCTCGTGGGCCTATCCGCTCATGGCTTCGCTGGCGTTCTTCCTGGCCCTGGCGCCCCTGGTCGCTCTGCGGGACGTCGTGCGTCAGGAGCAGTTGAGACCTTTCTTCTCACTCGCTGAGGTGCCTGTTCACACGCAGTGGGGCATGGCGGGATTGTTCGCGGTGTTCCTGGTCGCCGGTCTCCTCCTCCTGCTCGCCCTTCACATGATGGTCGTCCCCGGGCTCATTGCCGGTCGAAGGGCCGAGCTCCGCGAGTCCGCATGACACACCCAACCTGGATGGCCGGCATGCACGAAGCGCATCACGGTCGTGCAAGGCTTCGCGGCGTCGGATGTCCGGGCTGCCAACCCGCATGCTTCCCACCCCGTCTGTTCACACGGCAGTCAGATTTCACAAAATGACTGCTATGCGGTTAGAGGAGGTAGAAGTGCCGACGCCGACCCCGTGACGCAGGATCGAACACCAGCGCGCCGTCGCGCAATGCGCAGTCGAGTTCCTCGCCCAACGCGCCGGGCGCGGCGCCGGCGAGAAAGAGACGGCCTCGGGCCGCGCCATCGGCCATCGGAATGCGCACGGGCCCCGTGCTGGCCGCCCAGATCTCGATGATCGCCCCACCCGGAACGCGGCGGTTTTCCGCCACCGGCGCCCAGGCGAGATGAGCGACGGGCTGCTCGGCAAACGTGTGTTCGACGCCGTCCAAATGAATCGACGCGCAATCATATCCGCCAAACGCCTTCAATTGGCTGTCCCCACCAACCTGGAAAGCGACCAACAACCGGCCCCGATACCGCACGTCGTGGCCGGCAACGCGCAACCCGCCCGCGCAATCGATCCTGTCCGAAGGCAGTGGATTCTGTTTGAGAACTTCGGCGTCCTGGTCGGCGTCCCGGTGGAAACCGCCCGGCCAACTCTCGATGTGAGACCGGTAATGGACGGCGAGGGTCACGGTGCCGTTGGGGAACCGGCAGGCAAGCAAGGGTGATTCGCGCGACACCACGCTGGGATTGTCATTCACCGGCAGATCGGCTTGCGACGCCGGATAAGCGCCCAAGGCCCGCAGCGTCTCGAACCAGGTGCGCGTCTCGTAACCGAGCGATGCCGCCTGATCGTCGCGCGGGCGAAAACCCAGATACGTGACCGAGCCTTTGCCCCCTCGCGTCGAGGTGACACCGATCGCCTTCGCGCCGCATCGCGCAACCACCGCGCTGGTCGTGTCCGGTTCGACCGGGTAGATATGATCGACCAGGAGATGGGTCAGGATGGTCTGGTGCGGGACGCTCTCGAGTCGGCCTTCGAAGGCGACGACCTCGCCTGGCGCCAGCAGGCCTTGCGCGTGAAAACCAACTGTGCGGATGCCAAAGAGCCTCTGCCACCGCGCCAGAACGTCGCCGCCCGCCAAATCGACTCGCGGCGGCGGCCCCGACCACACCAGGCGCCCGCCGCGCTCGACGAATTCCTCGAACAACGGCAGCAGTCCCTCCGGCGGCAGAGGTTCGAACAGCACGACGAGGGTCGTGAAGCGGCGTCCGGCCATCTCGATGGCGCCGTCTGATGTCACGCGTCCGCGTTCGAGAAGCACCCCGGGCGTGACGTAATTTGCATACCCGAACTGGGTCATCCAGGAGCCGAATCTCTCCTCGCAAGCCACCAGCGACAGGGGGTAGACCATCAGGACCTCGATGTCCCGATGTTCCGAGTTCTCGATGGCTTGGAACGGCGGGCTTGCGGACGCGCCGTAGGCATCGACGAGGGCTTGGCGGCGTTCCGCCACCGCGCCGGGCATGCCCCAGTGGGCGGCGTAGGCGTAGGGCGTCCGGTTCAATATGCCGGTCGAGCAGGCCAGGGCGAGGGCGTAGTAATTGCGGTCGGACCAGCCGCCCTCGGCGTGGTCGTTGCCGCCGCCGGTGAGGAAGTCGTTCCACCGGAAGTAATCGTCACAGGCCGACGCGGCCTGGTGCACGGTGTTCGACCACTTAAAATTCGGCGTGTACTCGTACTGACGCGGCGCGTGCGGCGACGGCCCGGTGTCCCATCGGTCGATGGTCGGGCTCTGGGCCCAGGTGGCGTGAGCGCGCGACTCGAGTTCGTGTCCGTATTGCCGCTCGGCGTAGGCCTTCGCTTCGGCGAACAGACCCACCACCTTGCGCGTCAGCAGGTCATAATACCGCCGGCGCAGCAGGAAGGTGCGCTGCACATCGGCGGGGTCGGCGCCGATGACATGTTGGGCGGGGTCGCGGGCTTCGAGTCCGGAGAGAAAGCCGTGCTGCCCGTATGTGAAATAGACGAGGTACTTCTCGAAATCCGCGAACTCAGCCCCAAATTGGGCTGCGAAGGCGCGCGCCATGCTGGGCGTCAGGTAGCGCAGAGTGAATTGCCCTTCGTCATGATGTCCGTGGTAGATCCAGTCCTGCTGGATGTGCATTTCGTCCGCATAGAGCCCGTTGAGCGGCACGCCGGCCCGGTGATACCGGTCGATCAGGTCCTTCAGAAACGGCAGGGCCTGCGGACTGAAGTAGTCCAACTCCGGCGTTTCGTAGCTCAGCACGACCAGCACACGGTCCAGCGGTCCCGCGTCGGCATCCCCGACGCCGCGCACCGTGACGCGGCGGGCCGCGAACGAGGTGCCCGCTTCGACAAGCATCCCGTTCCATTCCTCGATCTGTGGCGGTTCGCGCAATTCGCAAATCTCCTCGGGTGAGACGCGCCAGAAGGGGGTGCCGCCCACCGGCCTTTCCCTGAAGGCGAAGACGCGCGCGCCGGCTCGATCCGGCTCGATTGCCCCTTTGTTGTTGGTCCAACGCCGGTGCTGCCACAACTGGACCTCGTAGCGCCCGGTCCGCGGGTCGCGCAGGCCCTCGCGGTACTGGACCCATCGGCCCGACTCGCCCGTGCGCTCGCGATAGGCGGGGCCCAGTTCGAGCGGACTGAGCAGGCTCAACTCGAGGCCCAGACCGTGCGCCTTCAGAGTCTGACTGATCTTGGCGACCTTCCCGATGTACTCGTCCGTGTCGGGCATTAGCCGACGCGGATTGGCCCCCTGGCCGGGACGGTACTGCGAGAAAAACTGATCGAAAGCGAGAATGAGCGTCCTTGCGCCCTGGGCCTGCTGTTGCTGGCAGAGACGCCGCAGCGTGGTTCGATACGGCGTCGCGCTCAGGCTCAGATCGACCTCGCGATCCGGGTCCTCGAGTTCCTCGAGTTGTGCGTCACTGACGAGGATGATGCTGCCGCGCGGCAAGCGGAAGGCCCAGGGCCCGGGAAAGAGCAGCGCGGGGTTGGGCAAAGCGTCCGCATCGGCCGCGAGCGAGCGCCGATTCGAGTGGGCTGACAGTGCCGCCGCAGCGCTCCAGCCTCCCAGATGTTGCAGGAATTCACGACGCGTGGTCATGGGCACGGACAAAAAAACCGCAGGCATGGGCGCCTGCGGGTTTGACTGAGAGAACAAAAGTGACGCGCCTCTTGGCGTGTTTGCCCGGTGAGGAAACCCGGCGCACCTTCTATTCTGAAAGAGTGGACGGGGCCAACGGACCGCGTTTCCTCACGCGGCGGGTTTCGACTCGTTCAACAGACGACTAGGCCCCATTGTCGCCGATGGCTTCGACGGGGCATCCTTCCTTGGCGTCCTTGCACTGGCTCGCTTCGTCCTCGTTCTCGGGCTGTTTGCAGACGAACGAGTAGCCGCCGTCCTCGTTGCGTTTGAAGTTGTTCGGAGCCGTCTCGCGACAGAGATCACAGTCGATGCATTGATTGTCGACGTAATACTTGCCGGGGACGTTTTCTGGATATTTGTTTGCGATGTCAGCCATACAATCGTTTTGGTTGTTAATCGTTGGTACTTATGAAGACGTGATCGGTAAAATCAAGCCTGATTCGTGGGTGTCCCTTCCGGCGGCGGACGTTCGCCCCGATCCGGGCGCGGACCGCGGTCGTAGCGATCACCTCGATTGGGCCTCTCCCTGCGCTCCGGCCTTTCCGATCGGTGCTCGCTCCGCGGCGGTCGATCGCCTTCCGGACGCCGAGCCGGGCGTTCTCCCTCGCCCGAGGGCTGCTTATCGCGCTCGAGCTTGTCGCGTTCCTCCATCGCCGCCTTGCGGGAGAGTCGGACCCGGCCTTTTTCATCCACCCCGAGACATTTGACCCAGATTTCGTCGCCGAGCTTGACGATGTCTTCGGTCTGTTTGACCCTGAAGTTGGCGAGTTCGCTGATGTGCACAAGGCCGTCCTGGCCGGGGAACACCTCGACGAAACAGCCGAATTCCTTGATGGTGACCACCTTGCCCCGGTACAACTTGCCCACCTCGATCTCGGCGCTGAGCGCCTCGACCTCGCGACGGGCCACCTCCATGCCCTCGGCACTGGTCGAGTAGATCTGCACCGTGCCGTCGTCCTCGATGTTGATCTCGCATCCGGACTCATCGACGATGCGCTTGATGTTCTTGCCGCCCGGACCGATGAGCGCGCCGATCTTCTCCGGATTGATCTTGAGCGTCAGGATGCGCGGGGCGTACTTGCTGAGCTCCTTGCGGGGCTCGGCGATCGTCTCGGCCATGATCTTGAGAATCTTGAGCCGCGCAACGCGCGCCTTCTCGATCGCCTCGGCCATCAACAGGTGCGGAATCCCCTTGAGCTTCAGATCGAGCTGAAAACCCGTTACGCCCTTCTCCGTCCCCGCGATCTTGCAGTCCATGTCGCAGAAGAAGTCCTCGGCCCCGATGATGTCCGTCAGCATTTCATAGCGGGCAATCTTGCCGCTCGAACCGTATTCGGTGCAGAGCCCGATGCTGATTCCCGCGACGGGCCGGACCAGCGGCACGCCCGCATCCATGAGGGCGAGGCTGCCGCCACACACGGTCGCCATCGAGGTGCTGCCGTTCGACTCCATGATCTCGCTGGTCACCCGCACCGCGTACGGGAATTCCTTGAGCGGCACCATCGGCTCGATCGAACGTTCCGCCAACGCCCCATGACCGATTTCGCGCCGGCCCGGACCCGCGATGCGCCCGGTCTCGCCGACGGAGAAATTCGGGAAATTATAGTGGAGGATGAACTGCTTTTCCTTGTCTCCGCCGGTATAGGCATCGATTTCCTGGGAATCCTCGGTGGTGCCGAGTGTGACAAGGGCCAGGACCTGGGTCTCGCCGCGGGTGAACAGGGCCGATCCGTGGGCGCGCGGCAGAAGCCCCACGCTGGAACTGATCGGGCGCACCTCGTCCATGGCGCGTCCATCGAGCCGTTTTCCGTGGTTGAGGATCTGATCCCGCACGGCCTCCTTTTGCAGGTGGGTGAAGGTATCCTTCAGAACGAAATCGGTGATCTTCTCCGCGCCGAACTTCTCGATCAGCTTGGGCGCCACCTGCTCGGTGACGGCTTTCCACGCGGCCTCACGCTCATGTTTGCCAGGTGTCAGCAGGGCCGGAACGGTCTGCTCGCCGGCGAGCGCCTTGGCTTCGCGCAAAACCTCGTCGGGAACCACGTTGACCGTGATCGAGCGCTTCGGCCTTCCGGCCTTCGCCGCAAGGTCTTTCTGGGCGGAGATCAGCGGCTGACAGCAAAGCTGGGCGAAGCTGAGGGCGCCAATGAAATCCGCTTCCGGAATCTCGAGGGCCGATCCTTCGAACATGACCATCTCGGTCTCGCTCCCCACATAGACCAGATCGAGGTCGCTCTCCGCCTTCTGCGCATGGGTGGGGTTGGCGACGAACTGGCCCTTGATCCGGCCCACGCGGACGGCCGCGATGGGACCGGCCCAGGGGATGTCGCTGACCATCAGGGCGGCGGACGCCCCGTTGATGCTGAGGATATCGGGATCGTTTTCGCCGTCGGCGCTGAGCAGAATGCTCTGCACTTGCACCTCGTTGAACCACCCTTTCGGGAACAACGGCCGGATGGGCCGGTCGATCATCCTCGATGTGAGGATCTCCTTCTCGGTGGGACGGCCTTCGCGTTTGAAATAACCGCCGGGGAATTTCCCCGCGGCCGCCGCTTTCTCCCGATAATCGACTGTCAGCGGGAAGAACTCCTGCTTCTCCCGCGGCGTGGCGGCCGCAACCGTGGCCACGATCACAATGGTCTCCCCAAGCCGGACGGTGACTGCGCCGTCCGCTTGCTTGGCGAGCAGACCGGTTTCGATGTGGATTTGGCCGGCCCCGACGGGGACGGTAACTGTTTCAGGCATACGAACTTTCATTCTGCCTGCCGACCCGGAGGAACTTCAGTCGACCGCCCACGCGGAGAAGCCGAATGAAATTTCCCTAAGCCGGCAGGACTTGGTGTTTGTTGGCGCGGTGTGTCTAAGGCGTCGCTCCCGCCGGCCCGCGCTTTGCCGGCCGACCCACCCCACTCGGGTGAGCGAGCTGTTCGCCCAAGGATTCTGCTATGGCTGGAGCCGCGACACATGATCGCGGACTGCTCGCGGAGGCCCTTACCTGCGCAGCTTGAGCTTCTTGGTCACCGCAAGATAGCGGTCCGAGTCGGTCGTGTGCAGGTAATCCAGCAGACGCCGCCTCTGGCCCACCATCATCAGCAGGCCTCGACGCGAGCTGTGGTCTTTGCGGTGCTTCTGCAAATGGTCGGTGAGCTGATTGATCCGCTGCGTCAAAAGCGCTATTTGCACGTCGGCAGATCCTGTGTCCTTCTCGTGCAACCGGAAATCCGTGATCGTCTTCGTCTTTGCTTCCATACCCGTTCTGTCCAGCCAAAATCAATGAAGGACGGACAATAAGGGGCGGTACGCCTGACTGTAAAGAACTTTATGGGCGACCCCTGTGGTCGGCCCTTACCCGGCGTCCGCACCGGTGTCTGTTCGCGCGCCGCGTGGGGGCACGCGGCCTACACCATGAGCATCAACGCCTGTTGTTGTAGGCCGGGTCGCCTGACCCGGCGCAGTGCTGTTCCCGATGTCATCATTTGCGCCGCGTGGGGGCACGCGGCCTACACCATGAGCATCAACGCCTGTTGTTGTAGGCCGGGTCGCCTGACCCGGCGCAGTGCTGTTCCCGATGTCATCATTTGCGCCGCGTGGGGGCACGCGGCCTA
>JAKLFY010000034.1 GCA_022710935.1 Verrucomicrobiota bacterium | reverse complement strand
AGGTGATCACCTCCACACCGCTGAAGGCCGCCTGCTGCCAGAGCATCTCCCGCAGCTTCTCCTTCTCCAAGGACCCCAATAGCCTCTGCCCGCCCACCACGCGCGAGATGCAGTGATACACCGCTCCACGCCCCCTGATCTTGATCCGTGCCATCCGCATACAGTGCCTTCCTTTCAATTCACTCCATCCCACGCACTCCATCACCTGTGCCCTTGCCACGGACACACGTACGCCAACACCAATGATATGTCAATAATTATGAACCTGTCACTATATTACTAGTTCGTGTGCAATGTGTTCCGAGAAACGAGGCGGGCTCGCGACTGAGGATTGGGCTTGGGCGAAGAACGCGTGCCCGGCACAGGGGTTGGTCGATGCCGGGAGGCGGTCAGCCATGGAGCCTGGGGAACTCGGTCACCCGGATATTCGTGCAACCGTAGGGAACAAGAGTGAGGTCCTCGATCGGTTCTTTCGAGGATTGGACTCCGGGACGCACTTCCTGGGCCCACCCGCGTTCGAGTTGCCAGCCTGGGAGCCGCCGGCCTTTGGCCTTGGCGATCATCCCTGCCCCCTCGGGAGAGAAGGGCTTGTCCCCAACGGGCCGTTCCTCGAAAACCACACTCGTCTCCGGGCGGACCTCGTCCACCACGAGACCGTAATTCCACGGTGTCGAGGGACGAACCTCGAAGTCGCCGTGCGGGAGCTCGCGATGGGGCTTGTCCGCGTTGACGCGGGTCCAGGTTTCGCCCAGTTTCAATGCATAGACCAGGGGGCCGCGCTCGAGGGTGACCGCCTGGTTGTATCCGCGGATCACTCTGGCCGGCATCGGGAACCGAAGCTCGATCACCACCGATCCTTTCCACTCCTGATTCAGGCGATGGAAGGAGCCGGCCTTAAGGCGTTTGGCGGGGCCGGCGCCCACGCGCACCGTGGGGTTCTGGGCCCAGGCGGGTACGCGGAGGGCGAGAGGAAAGCGGGCGGGCTGTTCGGTGGAGACGATGAGCCGCACCGTCTCGCGGAACGGATAGTCGCCTTCAAGCGTCACTCGAACCGGCTGACCTCGCACAGTGAATCGCGCCCTGCTCGGGGCATACGCCACCGCGGCCAAGCCACCGTCCGGCGTGCGCATCCAGAGATGCGCCGCAAACTTGGGCCAGCCCTGATGCATGTTCGCCAGGCAACAGCCGTAGTTTGGCTCGAGTCCGTAGATGTTCGACTCCGGACCGTTGGTGGACCACATGTGCTCGGGGTTGATCGTGCACTGCACCTGGTTGGCCTGCTGCACGTACTGGTGAGCCCACATGTCCGGTGTGAACGTGGCCGGGAGGGCATTGAAGGCCATACGTTCCAACCGGTCGCCCAACGCCGGGTCGCCTGTCAGCGCCAGGGCAAGTTCGAGGGAATACAACGCCTCGACCACCGCGCACAGTTCGGTTCCCTGCGTGGGGCTGCGTCCGGCCAAGCATTCGTCGCCGCTGAACATGCCGTTGACCTGGCCGTGGTACCGATCCAGGATCCGCAACATTCGCTGCGTATGCGCGCGGTCGTCCTCCTTGCGCGACAGCCGCCATGCCAGAGTGTGCGCCTTGAGCGCCATGCCCGTATTGACCACGTGCTTTTCCCATGTCCAAAGCCCGCGCCGGGGCGTCGGCGAGAGCACGTCCTCGCCGTCGAAGAAGGACTTGTAGTCGAACCCTTGCGCCCGGAGTTTCCGGGCCAGGTCAAGCAACCACGTCTCACCGGTCCGCTCGTAGACGTAATAGGCTGCGATCAAGCCTTCGAACCACCGGAACCGGCCCCAGTTGAAGAGCGGTGAGCGGTCAAGAACGTCATGAACCGACTTCAAATTGCTGACCACGGCGCGCAGGACGGAGTCGTCGCCAGTCGCCTCGTGGTATTGGACGAGCACCTTGTTAACGAGCAGGATGGCCCACAGATCGTACGCCTTGGCGGACGCATCGACCGGATAGGGGGCGTACCAGCCATCCGGACGCTGCCCATCGAGGATCTGCTTGACGCGGCGCCTGGCCTTGGCCTGAAGCCCCTCGTCACCGAGAGTCCAAGCCAGCGGGATGAGGCCGTCGAGCCAATAAGGCGCCCGCTCCCAGCCCTCGGCTTTCCCACCGAACCACTGGCTTTGCGCGACGTCCGGCCAGAACTCATCCAGGTGCCCGCTCAAACCGTCCGCCTGCAGCCGGAGTTGACGCCGCAGCCAACCTTCGGGCTCGATCGATCCCAGCGGCAGGGGACGGAAGGCCGGTTCGGCCAGGCCGGAGGCAACAGCGCCCTTGGCAGAAGATGGCGCGGCGACTCCGACACGGCCCAGCGGCGCGGCAGCCAGCGTGGCGGTTCCGAGAGAGACCTGGGCGAGAAACGTGCGGCGTTGGATCGGTGATTTAGGCATGAATCGCTGGATTTGATGGTTTGGCTGCGGCAACCGCGCGTGTGCGATCGGGTTCGGTCTCCGTTCGATCGTCCATCTGCAGGCAGGAGAATCGGCGGCGATGCGAGTTCACGGGGCATTTGTACCGGGAGGGCGGGGCGTTTGACAATGCCGAAGGCTCGGGGATCTCCTCCGGTATTCGATCTGCGGGGCCAATTGGGCGTTCTTGACACGTTGGGCTGCGCCTGCTCGCCTCAGGGCTGTGACGCGCGGTTCCAACGCAGAGTGTCCAATTCCGACAGACGCACCCCGGCCAGCGATCGGCATGCCGGGCGGAGCGCTTAAGACCGAGCGCCAGGCAGGGGATTCACGCGTGCTCGAGATCGAGGATCTGCGCATCGAGTTTGAGACCGGCGCCCAGGCCGTGCCGGTCCTGGACGGCGTCTCGCTCGACATTGGGTCCGGCGAGACGGTCTGTCTGGTCGGCGAGAGCGGCTCCGGCAAGACTGTCACGGCCCTGGCGATTGCCAGGCTCCTGCCTTGTCCGCCCGCCCGCTATGCCGGCGGCAGAATCCTTGTGAACGGGCGGGATGTGCTGCGCATGTCGGCCAGGGAGCTGCGGACCATCCGAGGCCGCGTTGTCAGCTATGTATTTCAGGATCCGGCCGTCGCGCTCAACCCGGTCCTGCGCGCCGGGGCGCAAGTCCGTGAGACGCTCGCTCTGCATCGTCCCGAGGCGGCTCACAACGACGAAGTCATCAGCCTTCTCCGCTGGGTCGGCATCCCTGCGCCCGAGTTGCGGATTCGCGACTATCCGCATCAGCTCTCGGGAGGGATGCAACAACGGCTGATGCTCGCGATGGCGTTGGCATCGCATCCGCGGCTTCTGGTGGCGGACGAACCGACCACCGCGCTCGATGTGACGATCCAGGCGCAGATTCTCGAACTGCTGCGCGCACTGCGTCGGCAATTGAACATGAGCGTCCTGCTCATTACGCACAACCTGGGCCTGGTCGGGGAGATCGCCGATCGCGTCGTGGTGCTCTATGCAGGGCAAATCATCGAGGAGGCGCCGGCCAGGGAGCTGCTGAGCCGTCCGCGGCATCCCTACACCCGCGCGCTGATGAAGTCGGTGCCCGAACTGGGTCGGGACGCCCCGCGCCTCGATGCCATTCCCGGGAGTGTTCCGCGTCTGGGCGATTGGCCGGCGGGCTGCCGGTTTCATCCGCGCTGTCCCATGGCGCGGCCTGATTGTTCTCGCGAGGCGCCCGCGCTGGCGAGCGTGGCGCCGCACCAGCGGGTTCGGTGTCGGTTCTGGGACCACGCGCCATGAGCCTGCTTTCGGTCCGCAGCCTGAGCATCCGCTTTCCGGTTCACCGCGGCTGGTGGCGGGCGCCCTCGCGCTTCGTTCACGCGGTCGACGATGTGAGTTTTGATCTGGCGGCGGGCGAGACCGTCGGTTTGGTCGGGGAGAGCGGGTGCGGCAAGACAACGCTCGGCCGCGCTGTTGTGCGTCTGATCGCGCCGACGGCAGGCGCCATCGAGTTTGGAGGGATCGATCTGGCCTCTCTGAAGCCCGGGCAACTGCGTCCGGTCCGTCGGCGATTGCAGATGATCTTCCAGGATCCCTTTGGTTCGTTGAATCCGTGTCTGACCGTCGGGCAGATCATCGGCGAGGCTTTGGACATTCACGGGCTGGCCCGGACCCGGACGGCTCGGCGTGCGCGGGTGGGCGCTCTACTCGATCACGTGGGGCTGGCTCCTGCCGACGCTCGGCGCTACCCGCGCGAGTTCAGCGGCGGGCAGCGCCAGCGGATCGGCATCGCCCGCGCCCTCGCCGTCGAGCCTGAGTTGATCGTGTGTGACGAGCCAGTCAGCGCCCTGGACGTGTCGGTTCAGGCGCAGGTCGTGAATCTGTTGCACGACTTGCAGCGGGAGCACGGGCTGGCGTACCTGTTCATCGCCCACGATCTTGCGCTGATCGAACACCTCAGCCGGCGGATCCTTGTCATGTACCTCGGCCGCGTGGTCGAGGCCGGCGACACCAAAGCGGTCTGCCGCGCACCGGCGCACCCTTACACCCAGGCGCTGCTTTCCGCTGTTCCCCGGCTCGATCCGTCCGCGAATCAGCGCCGCATTGTCCTCACCGGCGAGGTCCCCTCCCCGATCACTCCCCCTTCCGGCTGCCGCTTCCATCCCCGCTGCCCGATGGCCGAGCCTCGGTGTCGACACGCAGTCCCTGCCCTCGGCGAGATCTCGTCGGGCCGCTGGGCCGCGTGCCACCTGGTGGGTGCTGGAAATCGAATGGCGATGTTGGAGTGCCTCGTGTAGTGTTTGCGGCCATGATCTCAGAAATGCGGGGATTATTCGAGCAGGGGCGGCGCAGCGAGGGTGACAGTCGGATGACGACCGCGAGCGTTGTCGTTCTCTTGTTGGGGCTGTACATCGCCGCGGGCGCGCGCGCCGACGTCTGGATCAACGAGTTTGTCGCGGACAACGACGGAGGCCTGCGCACCCAGGCGGGCGTGGCGGCGGACTGGATCGAACTGGCCAACGACAGTTCCCAGCCCGTGGATCTGAGCGGCTGGCATCTCACGGATCGGGCTGATGCCCCGACCAAATGGCGCATCCCGGACAGCACGATCATCGCGGCGGGGGGGTATCTGGTTGTTTTTGCCGACAGCTCCGCACACTCGATCACCAACAGCGAACTGCACGCCAACTTCAGCCTCTCTGCGGATGGCGAGTATCTGGGGTTGATCCGGCCCGACGGCGTCACCGTCGCGCACGAATTCGCGCCTCGTTTTCCGCCGCAACTCCGCGATGTCTCGTATGGGCGCGGAACTCCCCGAGAGAGGGAGTGGGTCGGCGCCAGCACCCCGGCGCGCTATCGAATTCCCAACGCCGACGGGACGGCGCCCTGGACAGGGGCTTTGGGGGCGTTGGGGTTCAGCGAGACGAAGGGGGCATTCACCGTGCGCTACTACGAGATGCGAGACAGCATTGCGGACGTGGATGCCGCCGAGGCCATGGTCGCCGACAGCGGTTCATGGAAAACTGACGCGGCGTATCCCATCGTCGGCCAGTACGACACCATCGACTTCCACGCCAACTCGGGTTCAGGCCTCTTCACGAACAACATCCTCTTCCCGAACCACTCCTTTGCCGGGCAGGACAAGGACTGTTTCGTGCTTGTGGCTGAAGGTGCGATCAACGTGCCGGCTCCGGGCCTGTGGACATTTGCCGTCGGAAGCGACGACGGTTTCCGCCTGCGAATCAGCGGACACGGCGTCGACTTTGTGTCCGAATACCTCGCGGGGCGCGGGTTCGACACCACGCTCGCCACGTTCAATTTTCCCGTGGCCGGCATTTACGATCTGCGTCTCATTTACTACGAGAACTACGGCGGGGCGAGCGTCGAGTTCTCGGTTGCCCGGGATTTCCAGGCGGACCTCGTGCCCGGGGTCTTTCACCTGACCGGCGATCCCGCCGGGGGGATTTTGCACGCGGGGGCCATTGGATCGTTCGTGCAGACGGACGTTGGCGCGGCGATGCGGGGAGTGAACGCCCGCATCGACGCCGAGTGGCTCTTCACGATGGACGAACCGCCCGGCCCCGACGACACATTCACGCTGTCGGTGCGGAGCGCGGACGGTTTCGCGGCCTCGCTCAACGGGGTGGCGGTTGCGGCGCTGAATGCGCCGGGCAACCTGGCCTGGAACAGTGCGGCGACGGCAGCTCGACCGCTCGAAGATGCGGTTCAATGGGTGACGTATGACGTGGCCGCGTCGAGTGTGTCGGCGGGCGCCAACATCCTCGCGATCAGCGCGCTGAACGACTCGCCTGACGATCCGAACTTCCTGATTGCGCCGCGGTTTGCCAGCCGCGGCGCGGAGAGCGTCGCGGCTTACTTCAAGGAGTCGACGCCGGGCGCGGCCAACGGCACGGCCTACGCGCCGCCCACGCCGGTCGTGACGGCCAGCGAACCGCGCGGCTACAAGACCAGCCCCTTCACCGTGTCGCTCGTCTGCTCGAACAGCACAGCCGAGATTCGCTATTCGCTCGATGGCAGCGTGCCCGGGACGAATTCCCTGCTCTACGCCGGTCCGATCAGCGTATCCAAGACGACCACGATGCGCGCGGCGGTTGTGGATGCCGAAAGCGTGCGTCAGAACGTGACGACCGTGACGTGGCTTTTCCTCGAGGATATCCTCGATCAGGGCTCGACACCGCCGCCTGGCTGGCCGGCCAGCCAGCAGGTGAACAACCACGTCATGGAGTATGGCCTGCGGCGCGAGATCGTGACGGGAGATTCCGCCCGCCTGCGAAACGGAATGACCAACGCCATTGCCTCGGTCTCGCTGGTGACCGACCTCGACAATCTATTCGGCTCCCAACGCGGCATCTACGTCAACCCGGGCAACGACGGCATGGCGTGGGAGCGGCCTGTGTCGATCGAACTGATCGATCCCGTGCGCGGGAGCGAATCGGAGTTTCAGATCGACGGCGGGCTGCGGATTCGGGGGGCGTACAGCCGCAGTTCGGGCAATCCGAAGCACTCGTTCCGGCTTTTCTTCCGATCGACCTACGGCCAAGGCAAGCTGCGGTTTCCGCTCTTTGAAGACGAGGGGGCGTCCGAGTTTGACAAGGTGGATTTGCGGACATCGCAGAACTATTCGTGGGCATTCGAGAACAGCGACAGGGAGACGTTCGTGCGGGAGACCTTTTCACGCGACTCGCAGCAGGACATGGGAATGCCCTACACGCGGAGCCGCTATTATCATCTCTACATTAACGGGCAGTACTGGGGCCTGTATCAGACCCAGGAGCGGGGCGACGCGGACTATGCGGAGACCTACCTTGGGGGCGACGCGGAGGACTGGGACTGCATCAAGACCAGCCAGCCAGGCTACACGACCACGGCAAACGACGGCACCTTCGATGCCTTCTACGCCTTGCACAACATCGCCATCAATCAGGGTTTCAGCGGCGCCTACGCCTCCAACTATGAACGCGTCAAAGGGCTCAACCCCGACGGCACGCCTAATCCTCTGTACCCGGTCTATCTCGACGAGGACAACCTGATCGTCTACATGCTGACGGCGCTTTATACCGGCGACCCGGACTCGCCCGTCTCGATCTGGGGCGGCTTCCCCAACAACCTGTATGGTCTGTTCAACCGGGTCGATTCCGACGGCTTCAAGTGGCTTCGTCACGACGCCGAGCACTCCCTCGGGGCGCACGGCGGCTACGGAGTCACGGCCGACACGACCAGCGCCGGCGCCAGTTTCACGGCTCGCGGCAATTTCAATCCTGCCACCCTGCATCAGCGGCTTTGCCAGCACCCGCAGTATCGAGACCGCTTCGCCGATCTTGTGCAGAAGCACCTGTATGGCGACGGCGCCCTGACGCCGAAAAACGCTCAGCAGCGTTTTCGCAGCCGCATGGATGAGATCGATCTGGCCATCGTCGCGGAGTCGGCCCGCTGGGGACGGGGCAAGACCCGCGACGCCACCTGGCTTCCGGCCTGCAACGAGGTTCTCGACACCTATCTGGCGCAGCGCCGCGACATCGTCATCGCCCAATTCCGCAACCGCGGATGGTTCCCGTCGATCGACGCGCCCGGCTACTCGGTCATGAACAGCGAAGTGCCTGCGGGCCACGTCGTGCGCCTTTGGGGCAACACCACCTTCTACTACACGATCGATGGCTCGGATCCGCGCCTCGAAGACGGCAGCATCAACCCGTCCGCCATCGAGGTCAAATCCGACACCGGTCCCACCGGACCTCGGCAAGTTATTGCGCGCGGGGCCGACTGGCGCCATTTCGATCTTGGCACGGAACCGGCCCCCGCGGGCCAACTCGAATGGCGCGACCTGGATTTCCCCGATACCGACTGGGCGCAGGGGCCGGCCATTCTCGGCGTTTCCGGCAGTTCACCCGCCAACCCGGTGGCCACGCGCACACGCCGCTACGTCGACGGGGTGTCCGCGCCCCAGGTCACAACCACCTACTTCCGCCACACCTTCATCCTCGAGTCGACCCCTGACGCCCCGAACCTGCTGATCGACATCCTGCGCGACGACGGCGCGATCGTGTATCTGAACGGCGTCGAGATTCTGCGCGAGGTGATGCCTCCGGGCCCCGTGACTTACACCACGTACTCGAGCGCCGTGGTCGGCGCGCCCGACCAGAACACATACTTCAGCCGCTCGGTCGATGTCGCCCACCTGCTGCGGCCCGGCACCAACGTCCTAGCCGCCGAGGTCCACCAGTGCAACGCGACCAGTTCCGACCTGTACTTCGACTTTGCCCTGACCATCCCGGGGCAGCAGGCTCACGTCTTCGCGGAGATCGCGGTGACCAACGACATGATCATCAAGGCACGCGCCCTCGAAGGGACCGAGTGGAGCGCGCTCTCGGAGAACATCCTCCGTGTCGAGCGCCCCCCGATCAACTACACGGCCCTGCGCGTCTCGGAACTCATGTACGCGCCTCCGGCGCCGGACGACGAGAGTCCCTACGTCAACGACGACTTTGCCTGGATCGAGCTCTGCAATGCCGGCGCGACGCCGCTCGACCTCGAAGGCGTGCGGTTTGACGACGGGATCGCCCACACGTTTGCGCCCTGCGTGCTCGAACCCGGCGGGCGCCTGGTGCTGGCCGCCAACCCGGACGCTTTTGCCACCCGGCATTCGACCAACTCGATCCACCTTGTCGCCTGGGCCAGCGGCAATCTGGCGCGCGGAGGCGAGACGCTCGAACTGGTGGATCCGGACGGAAACACGATTCTGACATTCGCCTACTCGAGATTCTGGTATCCTGGGACCTTCAACACGGGACACTCGCTCGTGGCGATGGACCTCGCCGCCCCGGAACCGCTCTGGAGCACCCCTGACAACTGGCGCCCCAGCAGTGCGCTTCTCGGCACGCCCGGCCTGCCCGAGCCTCCCGTCTTCATCGAGACGCGTGTCGCCGATACTCGATTGCATGCCACCGCGGTTGGAATCGATGGAACGTCCGAGCTCTGGTTTTCGGAAGATCTCGAGACCTGGAGCCTGTGCGACCCCGCCGCCTGGTCCCAAACCAACGGCGTCTTCACCGTCGACCTCGAGCATCCGTCGTTGTTTGACCGGACCCGATGCTTTTTCCAGATCCGGATTCCGCAATGATCAGAGCAGACCCGACAGCGAGGCGATGGCTTCCTGGCGGACCGACAAGACCGCTCGCAGATCGGCTTGTGCCTTCTCGAGTTGGCTTTGTTGCCGACGTCGCGCTTCCTGGTACTTGGCCAGCGCGGCCTTGAGTTCCGCACTCGACACCTTGGAATCGACGGCCTTCTGCAGCGCTTCCTCTTCCGCACTGGGTGTGGGGAGCAGGCCGGCAAGGCCGCGGTTTGCGCCGGGGCCCGCCTGACCTTCGGCTCCCTCGCCACGACCGCCGCGCCGGAACATCCCGGCCAACATCCCCATCCCGCTGAAGGCGGCATCCCGACGGGCCTCGATGACTTTCTGGATGCGTTCCCGGATCACGTCCCATTCGGCGTCGTCTTTGATCTCAAGCCGATCGCGATAGCTCTGCAACAGGAAGTTCTGGATTTGAGAGGGGTCAAAACCGCGCCATCCGGCTCCAGGCGCTCCGCCACCCGCGTTGGGGGCAGGCTGGGCGAAAGCTGTCCCCGTCGCCCACCAGCAAACGACCGTCAATGCGAGGGCGGCGAGAAGGAACCGAGGCACAAGACTGGGTGTTTTCATGGCCGCACTCTGGGTCGAGACACGGAGAATGTCGAGCCTGACGCACAATGGCAGAACTCGTCAATCCGCGCCCCTTCTCCGGCATGCGATTCGCGGTTCAGGACGCCGGCTGGAACTCGACCTCGAGCCGCAGAGCGGTCGATAGCCCGGCGTTGGGCGCGGCGAACAGGTTCGTGACTTGACACGGCACCGCGACCACCCGGCGCCCGGACGCACGGTCCGAAAGGCCGCGCACCTGAATGAGGGCGACCTTGCCAGCGGCCAAGGTCGCCCGGCCGGGAAGACCGAGGTCGGACGATTTGGGTGCAAAGACAAGCTCGTAGTCGATGGGCGCCGTGTTTCGGACCTGCACCAGGACGCTGTTCCGCCCCTTGATGCGGATGACCGGATTCAGAATCGCGATCGACTGCTGAAAGAGCGGTTCGAGGTACTTCGCCTCGCCGATCAGGCGGTTCTCGCTGAGCACGGCCGTCCGGCGGTCGAACAGCGCCTGGCGCAGGGCGTCCGGCGTTCGGGCGGTCGCAAACACCAGCGTCATCGGGCGCACTGTGCCGTGCACCGGGCCATACGCCATGTCGATGGGATCGTGGATATCGGAGTTGCCCATCATGGTGAGCTTCTTGTCGAGGCACCACTGGTGAGCAATGGGGTCGTAGGTGCTGCCGTTGACGACCTCGATGCCATGCAGCCAGCCGCGTTCGAAGACTTCCTGCTGCTCGGCATACCAGACCGACTGCCAGTTGGGCTGCTGCCAGCCGGGATGATTCCAAAAGATGAAGCCCCCCTGCTCGAAGGCCGTGCGTACGACGTCGCGGTGGTCGTTCTGGCGCAAGGCCGCGACATTCTTGAGGAAGATGGCGTTCCAATGGCCCGGCGGCTCGCCGCGCGTGATTTCAGCTCCCCGGATTGTCAGCAGTCCCAGCGACTCGGCATGGGGCCGGACCAAGTCGTAAGGTCGGGCGTCGTTAGTCGTGACGTCGGCCTTGAAGGGCTGATACTCGATGTGGTCGGTGACGGCGATGGCGTCCAAGCCGTCTCTCCAGGCCTCTTCGGCCCGCACTGTGGGCCAGACCTTGCCGTCCGAGAACACGGTGTGCATGTGCAAGTCGCACCGCAACGTGATCAGGCCGGGCAGGTCCGGAAAGGGCAGTTCCGACCGGACGCGCTGGGCGGTCGAGGCTGTTTGCGGGAAGCCCCCGAGGGCCAGTGCCAGTAGGGTTGCAGGAATCAGGTGTCGCATGGCGACATTCTTGCGAAGGATTCAGGTGGGAGGCAAGTCTTGCTGAGGCAAGCTGCCTCGTCTCGATGTCAGCGCATCGACATTCGGGGTGCGATGTCGAACGCAGTTGAGGCATCCAACGAGCCCCGACATCTGCGATACTGAGCGCAGCCTCGGGACATGCCCGGGCCGAAATCTGTTCACATGCCGCGGTGTGATTCGCGGCAGGGCTGCCACGCACTACCACCAGAAACTGGGCGTGTCGTAGGTGCGCACGACCATTCTCTGGAACTTCCGCCACTCGGCATGGCCATCGAGACAGAGGACGTTGCCGCCTGCCGGTATCCGCCCGTTGAGGTGGGGCGCCCGATGGTTCTTGGTCCAGCCGCCGTCGACGCTGATGTAGTTGTTCCTCGATCGGTCGGACTGGTTGCTGCCGCTCGAGAGGGTGCCGTCAGCGGCGATGACACGTTCGCTCGATCCGGGATTGTAGAGCGATCCATCGCTCATCTTCCAGGGCGCCGGATTCAGCGACTCGGTGATGTTGGTGGCCAGAAGCCGTCCAGACCCTTTGAAGGCGACGGCGTACCCGATGACCCGGTAACCGCCGACGCCGTCGTCAGCCAGTTCGTTGGTGACGCCGGTCGTGAAGCTCCAGAGTTCGTCGTTGTCCTGCTGAGAAAAGCCGGGGCAGTAGAGGATCTTCCGGTTGCCGCCGTTGCGAACAAACGCATTGGCGGCGGGAGCCGGCAGGTCCCAGGGCCAGGCGGCGCCGGCGCAGTCCGGGAACTGATCGCGGTAGTCGTTCGCGTACATGAGGATCGCAATCCCGAGCTGGCGCATGTTGCTCGTGCACTTGATCTGGATTGATTTGGACTTCGCCTTGGACAGGGCTGGTAGCAACATCGAGGCGAGAATCGCGATGATCGCGATCACCACCAGCAACTCGATGAGCGTGAATGCGCGCCCGCGCCGGGCCTGGAGAGCCCGGGCGGAATTGAGCAGGGAAGAGACAGAACGCATAGGGCGGAGGGCGGTTAAGGTCCAGGTCTTGGGCTGCAGAATTGCCGGTGCGGCGAGTCCTTGCCGGGCCCGCTGGGATCGCTGATGGCGATTCGCCGTGTGCACTCGGGCGTCACAATAGTTTCTAAACGCAACTAAGTATGTCCTTCACAGCCCCCCGGTCAACCCCCGATTCAGCCCGTTTCGCCCGCGTTCGGGCTTGCGAGCCGCTGCGGTTTCGATGGAATGAAGCGGATGAAGCGACTCGCCCAAAAGCTCGAGGAATCTCCGATGCTGGCCCGTGTGCTGCCCTTTGCGGTGTTTCTCGCGCTGACGGTTGGCCAGGGCCTTTTTGGGTCAGCGGGCCGTTACTGGATGTATCTGGCCAAGACGGCGGTTGGTCTTTGGCTCGTGTGGCTGACGCGCCGTTACGTTCGCGAGATGCGCTGGAAGTTGAGCTGGGAGGCGCTCGTGGCGGGCGTGGCCGTGTTCGCCGTCTGGGTGGGCCTCAACGACTACTACCCGAAACTTGGCGGCGCAGGCCCCGCCTGGAATCCGAGCGACCGGTTCGGAGACGGGTCCGCCCTGGCGCTTCTGTTCATCGCCGTGCGGATTCTGGGCTCGACGTTCGTCGTGCCTCCGATCGAGGAGGTGTTCTACCGCTCGTTTCTATACCGCTACCTCGTGAAGAACGACTTTCTGTCCATTCCCCTGGGCGCGTTTGCCTGGACCCCTTTTCTGGTGACGTCCGCTGTGTTCGGCTTCGCGCACTTCCAGTGGCTGGCGGGCATTCTCTGCGGCCTGGCGTACCAGGGATTGGTCTGTTGGAAGAGGCGTCTGGGCGATGCGATGACGGCTCACGCGGTCACCAATTTCCTTCTTGGGCTTTGGGTGGTGTACCGCGGTGCGTGGCAGTTCTGGTGATCGGACTACTTGAGCGCCTGGTCCTCGACCCGAACGCCCTTCCTGGCGCTGTTGTAGCCGAAGTAAGTCGGATTGAACTCTCCGACAGGCGTGGCATCGGCCCGCGCCGGCACTTCGAGTCCGGTCAGGAAGAAGCTGGCGTTGACGATCAGGCGGCGCAGATCCTCGCTCTTGAAATCCACCGCGGCGCCGATGGTTGAGCAGAGGATTGTGGCCTGTTTGCCTGAGGGGGCCGTGCACTGGCGCAGCCAGACAAGCGGCATGATGGCTTTCTTCAGGTTGGGCGGGTCGTCGGGGTTCATGCCGGTGAGTGTCAAACCGTGCAGGAGCACGGTGGCGTCCGCCGGAAAATCCGGGTTGACGCCGTAGACGTCGGTGGGACCGAACACGTCGGCGACCCCGCGCAGGATGGGGTGCTGGCGGTGTTTGCCGTCGACCAATCCGCGCGAGGCCTCCTTGCCATGATCACCGTGGTGGTAGGTCCAGGTTTCCCCGACCGTGAGGCCGCCGAATCCCCCTCCTTTGGCGTCGTAGCTGTACTTCGCATAGGGGCTCTGTTTGTTGCGGCTGTAGGCGAAGGCGTGGGTGGCGGTGCGGATGACGATCATCGGTTTGCCGGCGTCGAGGAAATCGATGATATGCTTCATGTCGGCATCGGGGAGTTCGCGAAAGCGGAAGGCGTTCACAGCGAGGTCGGCATCGGCGAGCAGGTGCAGTCCAGGGACGTTGGTTTGGTTGTGCGGGTTGATGACGCCTGCCGCATCCTGGGAGAACAGCACGGTGCATTTGAAACCGTGGCGCTGGCTCAGCAGCTTCCCGAACATTGGCATCGTTTCCTCGGACCGATACTCCTCGTCGCCCGCCAGGAGAACGATGTGTTTGCCGTTGGCCTTCCCGGAGGGCGGTTCGTAGACAACCCACTGGGCGGCGCTGCTGTTTCGGCTCAGACAACTCAGGACGATCAGAAGTGCAAGGCGTTTCATGCGGCTGTGTATAGCCTGCGCTCGCGCCGGAGGCGACAGGAAATGCGCATCCTCGAAAAGGGACGGTGTACGCGAGTCGCCCGGGCCAGCGAGCCCGAATCGAGGACCGGATCCCCTGACCGATGCCACACCCGGGCTCCAGTGCGGCCCCGCACAGAGCGCTGGCCCCGTCTGCGCCCCAGAATGCCCGCGATGAAGACTGGCGGCGGCGGATTGAAAGGCGTTGCCACAACAAGCCCGAGGCGATTGACTATCCCCCCTCGGTGCGACCCGAAACGAAGCTGAGCATGACGAATCGAATCCGCAGTCCGCGTGCTGTTCCGGCCCGGATGCCCGACCGCGCGAAGCCGTGCAGTCGAGCGCCCCAGGATCTCCCCAGCCCGCGCTGCGCATTATCCGGGCTCGGGCATCACGGGCGCGGGCGCGGGGAATGGGGGGTAACGCTCGTGTTGGCGGGGTTGATGGTGCTGGCGCTGCCGGGTTGTACGACTTCGCACGGCAAGCGGGTCGGGTACCGGTACAATCCCGACTACGGCGTCGCCAGCCCCCAATTCGAGCAGACGCTGATGGGTCAGGCCAGCGGGCTGATTCCGGGCAACCGGGCGCGGCTGCTGAACAACGGGGATGCCTTCTTCCCCGCGATGTTGGAGGCGATTCAGAACGCCCGGGACAGCGTGAACATCGAGCTCTACATCTTTGCCCGGGGGAGGATTGGCGAGCAGGTGACGGCGGCTTTGTGCGCGAAGGCGCGCGAAGGCGTTCAGGTGCGGGTTTTGGTGGATGCGGTCGGATCGCGCACGGGGGGGCTTGACCGGCGGATGATGGCCGCGGGGGTGCATTTTCGCAGGTACAAGCCGGTGACCATACCGACCATCACGAAGACGGGGGACCGGACGCACCGCAAGATTGTGACCATTGACGGGCGGATCGGGTTCACGGGCGGTTTTGCGGTGGACGACCGATGGCAGGGGAACGTGCGCAATTCGGGCGAGTGGCGGGAGGTGGTCCTGGAGATCGAGGGGCCGGTGGTGCAACAGCTCCAGAGGACATTCTGCGAGAATTGGCTTTACGCCACCGGGGAGGTCATCGACGGGCCGGGGCAGTTCCCCGATCCGGTACCTGTGGGCGATCTGAAGGCTCAGGCGGTGGGAAGCACGCGCACATCCCAGTTGTCGATGGCCAAGCTCCACCATTACCTCCCGATCCAGGCGGCGCGGGAGCGCGTCTGGATCGCGAACGCCTACTTCCTGCCAGATCGCGACTTCCGCCGGGCCTTGTGCGCCGCGGCCCGACGGGGGGCGGACGTGCGCCTCCTGTTGCCGGGCCGTCACAATGATCTCAAGACCGTGCGGTACGCATCGAGGCGGGATTACCGGAAGTTCCTCGAAGCGGGGGTGAAGGTGTACGAGTACAGACCCAGCATGCTGCACACCAAGATGATGATCGTCGACAGCATCTGGACCTCGATCGGGTCGGTCAACTTCACCTCACGTTCCATGAAGGCGCAAGCCGAGGCCAACCTGGCCATCTACGACCAGGGGTTCGCCCGGCAGGCCGAGGCCGTCATCGAGGAGGACTTCTGCGACTCGGACTGCATGGATCTTGCCTCATGGCGGCGGCGCGGGCTGTGCGAGCGCATGAAAGAACTCTATTTCAGCCTCTACAAAAGGCTGTTCTAGAATCCTCGACCGGTGAAACTTGCTGTAAACAAGACAAGTTTCTCTGCTCCGTTGAAGGGGTCGAGGATTCTATGTTTGCCGATAGAATGAACGATGCGTTTGCAGAATTCGACCGGGATGAGGCCTCCGCCTTTATCGGGGGCTTCGACCGCGCCACGCGGCGCCGGGGCCAGCGTCATTTTCAAATGGGTGCGGTCACGATGCTAAAGGCGATCCCCGACGGCTTCGAGGCCATCGTTGAAGGCGACTACGATTCCACCGTGACCCTGGTGTGGGATCCCAGCGATGGCTGGCTCGGCGAATGCACGTGTCCGGAAGGAATCGACTGCGAGCATGTCTACGCCGCGATGCAGGCTGTCCTCGCCGAACACAGCGTGGCGGCGGTGCGCAGCCTCAGTGCCGGCAAGCTCGACCAGCACCGGGCAGCCCGTCCTTCCGCCAAAGCCGCCAAGACCCAGCCTCCGCCCGAAGGCTTTGCCCGGGAAGTCGCGTCCGCGCTGGGCCGGCGGCTGGACAGGGGCGAGGTCGAGTTCCTGCGCAAGCTGAACCAGGTGTACATGCGGTGCCGCGCCCGGAATCATCTCGCGGTGTGGGACCTGGAGGATCTGGGGCTGAGCACTCGAGGACACGGGTGGGAGGCCTTGTCGATCTGGCCCAGCTTTCCGAAGAGCGAGCGCGAGTTCTGGCTCTACGTGGCCAACGCCCTGATCGAGGAAGGAAAGTCCATCCCCCACTTTCTCGAACCGGTCACCGATCTGCGTGCGGTGCAGGAGCAACTGGCCCAGTGGCGCCGCAGCCAGGAAATCGAGCGATGGAAGGGCGTTTTGGACACGCTGGCGGCGACTCCCGGGGCGGACGGCGCCATCGTGCGTGGGCCGTTCGATTTGCGGGTGGTCCTGCGTTCGCAGGATGCCGTGCTTGAATGGAAGCGTCCGGGCCAGGCGCTCTTCGAAAGCCTCAAGACCACCCAATGCCAGCGGTTGACCCAGGATTACGGTGACGGAACCGCGCAACTGACGCCGGAGGCGGAGCGGATTTGGGCTCTGGTGTCTGAGCGTATTTACTACGGGCGCGGCGGGGAGTTCCGGTACACCGCCCCGGAGGCACAAGTCATCCTGCGACGCCTGTTTCGATCCGAGGGGCTCGAGACCCGCCTGGTCAACAGCGCGGGCGAGGCCTTCATCCGCTCTCCGGATCCCCTGCACTGGGAGATGGTCCCCGCAGCCGACGAGCAGGGCGATTACCGGTTTCGCCTCGTGCAAAAGGATGGCCACCCGGTGTCGCCTCTGCTCTGCACACTCCCCGGCCATCCGCCGCTCTATGTCACAGGCACCACGGTCTACACCGGTCCGCCGCTTCTCGACGGCACTCTGAACCCCGGCTGCGAAAGCGCTGTGCCCGCGCCCGCGATCGAGACCGTCTCGGGCCTGAACTTGCTTCAGACCCTGAGCATCGATTTGCCGGTGCGGGTCCGCGATCGCGTGCGCCGTGTGCCGATGCAGATCGCGATTCGCTGCGAGCTGCGCCCGATCTACCCCGGCAGCCCGACCGAGAACTGCCTCTTTCATGTCTGCGCCGAGGCGGCCGACGGCAGCCGGCACGAGACTTGGGATGGCAACGCCTGGCGTGAGACTGCGACGCGCACGCAGCGGTTGAAGCCGGCCCACGACGAGGCGATGATTGTGCTTCACGACCGGGCGTCTCTCGAGTGCGTGCCGGGTCTGCTCGAGCCGCTCGGGCTCAAGGTCGATCCCTATCAGGCGACGCTCGCGCTGCGCGTTTCCAAGAAGTTCCCCGGCGTGTTCGTCCCGTGGCTCAAATCGCTGCCGCCCCACATCACGGTCTATCTCGCCGGGGAGCTGGCAACACTTGCGCAGGACGCCGTGTCGGGCCGGGTCCGGCTGGATGTGACCGAGGTCGAGATAGACTGGTTCGACCTGCAGGTTGTGCTCGACACGTCGGACACGACCCTGACACCCGAGGAGTTGAAGTTGTTGCTCAACGCCAAAGGCAATTTCGTCCGGCTCGAGGGCAAGGGATGGCGCCGTCTCGAATTCGATCTCAGCGCGGACGAGGACGAGCAACTGGCAGGATTGGGGTTGAACCCGCGTCAGCTCACCGCGGAGCCGCAACGGCTGCACGCGCTCCAGCTCGCGGACAAGGCGGCGCGCAAGTTTCTGCCGGAGCGGCAGGCCGAACAGATTCACCGGCGTGTGCAGGAGATCCAGGCGCGCGTCACGCCGCCGCTGCCGGCGGGGATCACGGCCACACTCCGCCCGTATCAGCTCGATGGGTTCCATTTTCTGGCCTATCTTGCGGCGAATCGCTTCGGCGGCATCCTTGCCGACGACATGGGTCTGGGCAAGACCGTGCAGGCGCTGACCTGGCTGGTCTGGCTGCGCGACGAGGCGGCAGCGGCAAAGCCGGCGGCGCCGCCCCCCTCCTCGGCAGTGCCGGGAAAAGGAGCCAGCAGAGCCAGGGTGGAGCGGACGCAGGACGGACCGTTGCCATCGCTGGTGGTCTGCCCGAAGTCCGTGATGGACAACTGGCACGCCGAGGCGGCCCGGTTTGCGCCCGGGTTGCGGGTCAAGTCGTGGCCTTCGAGCGCGCTGGACGCGTTTGTGGCGGGGCAGGCCGAGGCCGATCTGCACGTGCTCAACTACAGTCAGCTCCGCATTCTGGGCGAGGCCCTGACCTCTGTTTCCTGGCAGGCCCTGATCCTTGACGAAGGCCAGTACATCAAGAACCCGAATTCCCAAACGGCGCAGGTCGCGCGCTCGCTTCGGGCTCAGCACCGCCTGGTCCTCAGCGGCACGCCCATCGAGAATCGGCTGCTCGATCTCTGGAGCCTGATGGCCTTTGCCATGCCCGGCGTGCTCGGAAGCCGGGCCCGGTTCGCCCAACTCTACGGCGCGAAGGAGGATCCCTTCGCGCGCCGGCGCCTGGCTGCGCGGGTGCGCCCCTTCCTGATCCGGCGCACGAAGAGCCAGGTGGCGAAGGACCTGCCCGCCCGCATCGAGGAGGATCTGTTTTGTGAAATCGAGGGCGAACAGCAGGCGCTTTATCGCGCCGAATTGAAGCGCGCGCAGCAGTTGCTCCTGCGGGTCAAAAGCCAGAAGGAGCTCGCCGAGTTCCAATTCAACTTCCTGGCCTCGCTGCTTCGCCTGAGGCAGATCTGCTGCCACCCCGTTCTGGTCAAACCCGACTCGAGAGCCGAGAGCGCGAAAGTGACGGCCCTGATCGAGCAACTCGAACCCCTGATGGAGGAGGGGCACAAGGTGCTGGTCTTCTCGCAGTTCGTCCAGTTGCTCGACCTGCTCAAGCCGGTGTTATCGGCCCGGAAATGGCCCCTGTTCTGTCTCACCGGCGACACCGAGAATCGCGGAGAGCTGGTGAGAACGTTCCAGGAAAGCGTCGGAAACGCGGTGTTCCTGATCTCGCTCAAGGCCGGCGGCTTCGGTCTGAACCTCACGGCGGCCAGTTACGTCGTGCTGTTCGATCCCTGGTGGAACCCGGCCGTCGAGACTCAGGCCATCGACCGCACACACCGGATCGGGCAATCCAACACGGTGATTGCCTACCGCCTGCTCATCAAGGACAGCATCGAGGAGAAGATCCGCGCGCTGCAGCGGCAGAAGAAGGCGCTGGTCGAAGACGTGTTCGGTGAGGAGACATTCGCCCAAGGCCTCACGCTGGACGATCTGCAGTATCTGTTTGCCGACTAGCCCGCGCGGTTCACACCCCGTCTGTGCACAGGGCGGTCAGACTTCGCAAGAGGACCGCGATGCGGGCTAGCCGCTCAGGGACTCCGCGCGCCGGTGGCATTCCTGGATGAAGCAGTCCATCAGCGCGGTCCGCTTCCCCGTCCACAAGGCGCCCACCACGATCGGCGGGAACTCCGTGAGCGGGAGCAGGCGCAGGCCGGGCGGGTGGGCCGCTTTGGGGATATGGAGGCCCAGGCCGATGCCGAACCCGTTGGCTGCATAAGTTTCGACCAGACCCAACGAACCGACTTCGAGACTCGGGAACCAATCGATGTCCCGCTTCTCGAGTTCCCGCCGGAAATGGCGGCAGATCGCCTCGCTGGCCGGGAGTGTGATGAGCGGCTCGTCAATCCGGTCGCGCTTCCACAAATCGGCTGCGCTCCTGAGTGGGTTGTCCTTCGAGACCATGAGCAGCAGCGGCAGCCGGATGAGTTCCTCGTGATGCATGCCGGCCGGCAGCCGCCCCTCCCAGATTGTGATCGCCAAGTCGATGTCCTGCTGGAGCAGCCACGACTCGATCTGCGGCTGGTAGCCTTCCCGCAGGAACAACTTCAGTTGCGGGTAACGCTTCCGCACGTTGAGCACGACCTCGGGCAAGTGATCGCGCTGGACCACCTCCGACGACCCGATCCGGATCGCCTGCGCCATGCCGCCTCGAATGCGCTCGCCAATGCTGTCCAGGTTGTCAAAAAACGGCTTGATGAACTCGAACAACTCCTCGCCGGCCTTGGTCAGGGCAAACGGACGCCGGTGAAACAGGGTCAGGCCGAGGTCGTCTTCGAGCTGGATCACCTGGGCGCTGACGGCCGGTTGCTGGATTCCGTAGGGGATGTTCCGCACAGCCTCGCTGATGCCCTTGTGGCGCGCGACGTAGTAGAAGAGCTCCAAGTGGTGAATGTTCATCGTCGAGACAAGCTGAGGTCTCGAAGCCACTCTACCCGCCTGCCGCCCGGCTGCAAGCCGAAGGGATCGGAGTGGAGGCCAACCGGTGCATCTCTTTGTTGTCGCTATTCTGTCGCCCGGTGAGGGCACCGGGCCTACACCGGATGGAGAATCCCGGTGCGGGCCGCGTGCCCCGACCCGGCGCAAACTCCATTCCAACCCACAAACTGCGGATGCACTGGGGGAGACCCGACTCAATCCCGCCATGCCCGGGGGGTTGGAGAATTCGATGGGTTTCGGATTGAATCGTGGCCGCGTGGCTGTCATCAGTTATCACGCTGATCCGCGGCTCGTATGAATGCAGCGCACGCCCCTCCGCCCGGCTCCGGACAACGTCCGCCGCCGGTAGCGCCGCCTGCCCTTCCGCAGGCGGGCTCCGTGTCGTCACTGCGCGGCTCGGAGCCCGCGACCGGAGGCGCGGTCGCCCCGGCGCGCGTCCTGGGCATCGATCTGGGGGGCGAGACCGTCAAGATTGTCGAGCTGTCGCGGGTCGACGGCCAATGGCGGTGGACACGCCGCGTGTGTTTTGATCATGCGAAGCAGCCGGGCCCGCGGCTGATCGCAGCGCTGGCGGACTTCGATTGGCCGACGCTGAGCGGGGCGGCTTCGAGCGGGCGGCTGGCTCGACTGGTCCGACTGCCGCGTGTGCCGACCAAGCAGGCCCAGGCGAGGGCTTATCGGTTCCTGTTCGGCAACAGTCCGGCCACCGTCATCTCGATCGGCAGCCATGGCTTTTCTGTGCTCGAACTGCGAGACAAGGGCATCGAGATCTTCCGGGAGAACAGCCGCTGTTCACAAGGGACCGGCAATTTCCTGCGCCAATTGACCGAGCGCTTCGGGCTCGATGTCGGGGCCGCCAGCGCCCTGTGCGCCGATGTCTCGGATCCCGCGCCGCTTTCGGGGCGATGTCCGGTGATCCTGAAGACGGACATGACGCATCTGGCCAACAAGGGCGAAAGCCGGGCCCGCATTCTGGCCGGATTGTTCGACGCGGTGGGCGCGAACGTGTTGACTCTCCTCAAACCGCGGCTCAGCCCCAGCCCGGTGGCCCTGATCGGCGGAGTGAGCCGTTCGCTGCGTGTGCAGCGGACTGTGGCGCGCTTCCTCTCCGAGAATGGGTTTCAATCCAGAACCGTGACCCCCGAGGATGCCCTTTTCTTCGAGGCCCTGGGAAGCGCTCTTGTCGCAGCCGAGCGGCAGGCGCCCCTCCCGACGCTGTCCGAGTTGCTCGCCGGGGAGACCCGGGCGCGCCTCGAGAGGTTGCCGCCGTTGGCCCAATCGCTGGCCCTGGTGCGGCGCATGATCTCGCCTGCGGCGCCCCGGATCGAAGGGCTCGAGCGCCGGCTGGTTCTGGGATTGGACATCGGATCGACGGGGTCGAAGCTGGTGGCGTTGGACGCCCTGGCGGGGGAAGCGCTCTGGGATTGTTACCGCCGGACGGGAGGCGATCCGGTCGGCGCAGCCCAGGCCTTGATTCGCGCGTTCGTGGACGGACCGGCCGGGAGGTTCCCGGTCCTCGGGCTGGGTGTGACCGGCAGCGGGCGGGAGATTGTGGGGTCGCTGTGCAGGACATGCTACGGCTCCGACGCGGTCCTGATCATCAACGAGATTGTGGCTCACGCCGAAGGGGCTCTCCACTACGACTCGCGCGTGGACACCATTTTCGAGATCGGCGGCCAGGACGCCAAGTACATCCGGCTCGATGAAGGCCGTGTCATCGATTGCGCCATGAACGAGGCGTGCAGCGCGGGAACCGGCTCGTTCATCGAGGAACAGGGACGCAAGTTCGCCGGGTTGGACGACGTTGCCCAGCTCGGACGGGAAGCCCTCGATGCGTCCCACGGTGTCTCTCTGGGCCAGCACTGCTCCGTCTTCATGGCGGAGGTGATCGATGAGGCGGTGGCCGCCGGCGTGGAGCAGAGGGCCATTCTGGCCGGCCTCTATGATTCCATCATCCAGAACTACCTGAACCGTGTCAAAGGCAGCCGTTCTGTCGGACGCGTGATCTTCTGCCAGGGGATGCCATTCGCCGCGGACGCTCTGGCCGCCGCCGTCGCGCGCCAAACCGGCGGAGAGGTCATTATCCCCCCCAACCCGGGCACCGTGGGCGCACTCGGCATCGCCCTGCTGGCCCGAGGGGCGATCTCCCTGGACCGAGCGGACGGGCTCGACCTCGACCGGTTTTTGTCAGCACGGGTCGAGCGCAAGGACACATTCGTCTGCCAGGCGACCGCCGGGTGCGGCGGGGCCGGGAACCGATGCCGGATCGACAGCCTGACCACGGTGGTCCGCGGGGAACGGCGCGTGTTTCGCTGGGGCGGCGCATGCGCTCTCTATGACAAAGGGACGCGCCGGATCAAACTGCCGGACCGTTCGCCCGATCCGTTTCGGGAACGCGAGGCGCTGGTGGCGGATCTGATGCGCCGTCTCGATGCGTCCGCCCCCGGCAACGGAACCCGCCGGCGCATTGCATTGACCGATGAGTTCGCGCTCAAAGGGCTGCTGCCGTTTTTCGCCGTCTTTCTGCGGACGCTCGGCTTCGATCTCGTCTTCCACACGGGCGCCGGTCGGGCCGCCCTCAAGCGGGGCATTCAAGAGGCCAATGTGCCGTTCTGCGCCCCGATGCAATTGTACTGCGGGCTCGCGAACCAACTTGCGGCGGAGCCTGCGGATTACGTCTTCCTGCCGATGATCCGGCATCTGCCGCGGGTGGACAGCGAGCCGCTTGCCAAGACCTGCCCGATCCTCCAGGCCAGTCCTGACATGATCCGGTGGGGATTGGACAGTGGGGAGCGCTCGCGGGTGTTGTCGCCGGTGATTGACGTCGGGCTGGCCAATCTCGATTCCCCCGAGTTCATCGAAAGCTGCCGTCGCCTGGCGGCGTCGTTGGAAATCGGGGGACGCCGATGGCGTGCGGCCTGGGAAACTGCGCGCGAGGCCCAGCTCGATTTCGACCGCCGCTGTCTCGAGATCGGGGGCCGGATCCTGGAGTTCTGCGCCGAGCGGGACGTGCTGCCGATCGTCGTGCTGGGGCGTCCGTACACGATCTACAACACCGTGCTCAATTCGAATGTGCCTGCCCTGCTGCGCGAGCAGGGCGCCCTGGCGATCCCGCTCGATTGCTACCCGGTGGACCGAGCGGTGCCTGTCTTCAGCGAGATGTACTGGGCGTATGGCCAGCGCGTGCTGCGGGCCGCGCATCAGATCCGCCGCACACCCGGCGTCTACGGCCTCTATGCCAGCAATTACTCGTGCGGGCCCGACAGTTTCAACCTGCACTTCTGCGCGCACGTCATGGAGGGCAAGCCGTTCGCTGTCATCGAAACCGACGGGCATTCCGGCGACGCCGGCACGAAGACGCGCATCGAGGCCTTCCTCCATTGTGTCCGCGAAGACCGCCTCCAGATGCGCCCCGGATCCGACCCGAGTGATTTTGGCGGCTTGGCCCGGGCTCAGACCGGGTGGCGGGGGATTCGGGACAGGGGCGAGGTGCTGCTGATCCCGCGCATGGGGGGGGTCGCCGAGATGGTCGCGGCCTGTTTTCGGGGTTTGGGGGTGCGTGCGGAATGCCTGCCCGAGCCGGACGCGGAGGCTTTGCGGCTGGGACGCCGTCAGACCTCTGGCAAGGAATGTCTGCCCATGTGCATCACCCTGGGCAGCCTGCTCCAGCGGACCGCCTGTCCTCGCGAGCCCGGCGAGCGGCTCGCCCTGCTGATGCCCTGCGCAGCCGGCCCTTGCCGCTTCGGTGTCTACAGCCTGCTGCATCAGATCGTTGTCGACCGGTTGGGCCTGGGAGACCGCGTGCGTCTCTGGTCGCCCAAGGAAGCCGACTACTTCGCCGGGCTCGCGCCGGGGTTCAGTCTCCTGCTCTTTTCGGGGGTGATGGCCTTCGACGTCCTCGAGGAGGCCTTGCTCGAAACGCGGCCGCTCGAATGCCGTCCGGGCGCGGCCGCCGCGATCCACACCGCCGCTCAGGCCCGGCTCGAGCGCCTGCTCGAAGAGCGCGCACGCGCCGATCTGTCGGCCCGGGCCGCCCTGCACGCGGTGGCCAGCGGCGATCTCTTCGGCCTGCGCGATCTGGTTGCCCGGACGGCGGCGGACCTTGGCGCGGTGCGCGCCGATCGCCCCATGCCGACGGTTCTGGTTGTGGGCGAGATTTACGTGCGTCTGGATCCGTTTGCGAACGGTTACCTCCTCCGCGAGTTGGAAGCGCGCGGACTGCGAGTGCGGCTGGCTGCCGTCAACGAGTGGCTCGAGTATGTCGAGCACTTTCATCAGAAAAACGCCTCGGCTCTCGACCTTTCGCCGCGCCTGAAGGTCTTCCTCCAAAACCGGATCCAGACCATCCTGCACCGGGCGGCCGGACGCGCCTTCGACTGGCCGGAGCGGATCTCGGCGCGCGACTGTCTGGACGCCGCGCTGCCCTATCTGCGTCCGGCGCTCGAGGGCGAGGCGGTGCTCACGCTCGGCGGGCCAATCCGGGCCTGGCGTTCGGGGCAGATCGATGCGGTGGTCAGCGCGGGCCCTCTCGAATGCATGCCCAACAAGATCGCCGAAGCCCAGTTCTTCCACGTGGCCGAACAGGAAGGTCTCTTGAGCCTGACCCTCTCGCTCAACGGCGAACCGGTGGCGCCGGACGTCCTCGACAACTTCGCCTTCGAGGTCCGCGAACGTTTCGCCCGCCGCACCGAGACGAGTCCGGAGCGGCCGGTGTGAACACGGGACGGTCAATCGGCGGCGCTGCCGGAGCCGCCGGTCTTGACCTGGGCGCTGATGCTTTTGACGCGCGCGGCTTTGGCGGCGTCCATGACCTCGACGATGTGGCCCCACGTCGCGGTCGTGTCGCCGCGAATGCTCAGAGCCAGGTCCGGTTCGCGGGCGACGCGCGCGGCCAACTCGGTGCGCAGTTCATCGAGGCTGACGCGCCGTTCTCCCAGGAAGAAGAAGGGCGGCTCATTGGCCACCGTGACAATCAGGCTCGCTTCGGATGCGCCTTCGCGCGGCTGACTCGATTCGGGGAGGGTGAGCCGAACCGCCGGATGGCGTTTGAAGGTCGTGGTCACCATCATGAAGATCAGGAGGACGATCAGGATGTCGATGAGCGACACGATGATGATGGCGGGGGGCTGGCGGCGTTTGCGCTCGAAGAACCGCATGGCTGGGGTCAGGCGTTGCGTGTCGAACCGGCGGTTTCCTTCGCGGGCGCGATGCGTGTTCGATGCCGGTACTGGCGCCGCAGGAAATCGTCCAGCAGCGTTTCCATCTCGACGGCGAGGGCCTGGACTTTGGCGGTATAGTAGCTCCAGGCGACGAGCGTGGGGATGGCGATCAACAGGCCCATGAGCGTCGTATTGAGGGCGATGGCGATGCCCTTGGCGAGGACCGAGTTGTCGGCCAGGCCGGTCTTGCCCAGGTCGGCGAACAGCGTGATCAGTCCGTGCACGGTTCCCACCAGGCCGAGAAGCGGAGCGATGCCCACCACGACCTCGAGCACCACCAGGCCGCGTTCGAGCTGGACGATTTCGTTTCTGGCGCGCGTCTGAACGCAATCGGCATTGTCGGGTTTTGGCCAGGGGAGATGTTCGATGGCGAGGAGGACCAACCGCCCGAGCGTCGAGCGTTTCTGCTGGCAGAGCACGCGCAAGGCCTGGAGGTCTTCCTTGCTCCCCGTCGTTTCGATCGCTTCCTCGATGCTCGGCGGAACCACCCTGCTCCGCCGCAAAGCCAGACCGCGCTCGATGATGAAGGTCAGACCGACAATCGAGGTCAGCACCAACACCACCATGAATGGCCCGCCGGCCAGGAGGAATTCCCACATAGTCAAGTCTCAGTAGTAAAAGGTGAACCGCACATCGCGGTAGGCCGCCCCCACCATCCGGCGCACGTCTGTCGGCCATTCCTCGTACGGCGCCGGTTTGTGGATCGCCAACTCGCAGATCATCGTGTAGATTTCGCCCACGTCCGATTGGACGGCCTTCAAGTCGGTGATGCGTCCGTCGGGAGTCAGCCGGAAATCGATCACGACTTTGCCCATGCGATCGAGACTGTAGCCCTGCTGTTCGAGCAGACCGTACCAGCATTGCTGCACGGCGGCGATGAACTTGGCATCGTAGCTCCCCAAGGGCGTCGCCTGCACATCGAGAGAAGAGGACACGGAGAATCTCCTCACTCCCCCTTCCTGCTTCATCTTCTCCCCCACCAGAGCGCTGTTCGGATTCAACTGCCGTTGCGCCAGTGCCGCCGCCACCGTGCGGGGACGCGGCCGCGCTGCCCGCACGGGCTCGACCGGCGTCGGCACGGGCACTGTCACCGCCGGCGCGACGGGGACCGGATTCGCCTTGGCCAGCAGCGTCTCGCCCGGGGGCGGTGCCGGATCAGGCTCCGTCACGGGCGGCACGAAAGGTTGGGACGGTGCGGGCGCAACAGTGACGGCCTGGGGTTGGATGGCCTCGGGGACGATGCCGTCCTGGGGCTGTTGCGGGGCCACGGGAGCTGGCTCCAGCGGTTGCGCCACCAGCGCGCGTTCGCTGTCCATGGTCTTGAGCACCTTGTCCTGGGTGCCGTCAAGCGCCGGGGTGTCCGTGTCGCGGCTGGTGTCGCGATTGCCGGCCAACGAACTGACGGACGAGTAATACTCGGTCTTCGCAGGCGTTTCGGTCGTCGCCTGGCTCGGATCCACATCCACAAACAACACCGGGATTTCCTGGTCCGCCTCCCGAAGCGCAGGATCCTCGGCGGCTGGAGGCGCCGAGGCGCGCCGGGCCGCCAGGGTCGATTCGACGTCGACGCCCAGCGCCTGGGCCAGGAGGACCAGCGGGCTGAATCGCCACAAATCGTAGCGGTTCACCAACTCGATCGAGCCAAACAGAAGCGCATGCAGCACGAGCGACACGAAGAATGCCCGGATGACCGGACGCATCGTCCGGCGCGGCATCCAGGCAATCGCTTCAGTCTGCATTGTGCGGATTACAGAATGCCGCACCCCGTCCGATGCGGCAACTGGAAGTTCTCACCGCGCGAACGCGCCGCTGGGCAGTTGTGAGCTGCCACGCGCGCCGCCACAAGATGAAACTGGAGTTTTTCGGATCGCAGCCTTCTACTGGCGCTGCGCGTCGACCGACCATTCGCCAAACCGTGGACGTCAAACGGAGAAGCCTGATCGAACTGAACACCGCCGTCGTGTTGTGGGCGGGCACGGCGCTCTTTGCCAAGTGGATTCCACTGCCCGCGCATCAGATTACAGGACTGCGGTCGGTCGTGGCGGCCGGAGCGTTGCTGGTCCTGCTGGCGGCCCGGCGGGATTCGCTTGGCGTGCGCGGACTGCGCGACCTTGGCTTGTTGATCGGCTCGGGGGTGGCGTTGGCGGCCCATTGGGTCACCTACTTCCAGTCGATCCAGACGTCGACGGTCGCCATCGGCATTCTGTCCCTGCACGCCTATCCCATCATGACCGCGCTGGTCGAGCCGTTGTGGTTTAAGGAGAGACTCCGCGCGTTCGATGTCGGCCTGGCCGCGGTGGTCGGGGTGGGTCTGATGGTGCTGGTGCCCGACTTCTCCCCGGACAGCCCGATTCTCCAGGGCACGCTCTGGGGGTTGCTCTCCGCGGTCCTGTTCACGTTGCGGAACCTCCTGACCCGGCAGGTGCGTTCGGCGTACAGCGGAATCCACGTGACCTTCTGGCAGTTGGCGGCCTCGGTGGCGGTCCTGTTGCCGACGACACTCGCCTGGGGCGAGCCCGTGAGCGCGTCGTCCGGGTATAAACTGGTGCTGCTGGGCGTGCTGTTCACGGCCCTGCCGCACACCCTGTACACCAACGCGCTCGAACATCTCAGCGCCCGGTCGGTCGGAATGCTCGGAACATTGCTCCCTGTCTACGGCACCGTCACCGCTGCCCTGCTCCTGGGCGAGGTGCCGTCGATGCGCACCATTGTGGGCGGCGCGATCGTCCTGGGCGCCGTAACCATCGAGACGGGCCGCGCCCTGCGGAAGCGGTAGGATGTCAGCGCTTCATTCACCGTGGTTCCGCGGCCGTCCCGCGCCGCGGGACGGCTACAGACCGGTTCATGGTCCTCGTGCGCATTTGGCCGTTGAATGTCACCTTCCCATACACCGTGACTGGCGCTACAAAGGGGGGCGATGTCATGGCCCGCCGATTACCACATGCACACGCCGCTCTGCCGGCATGCCAAGGGCGAACCGTCCGATTACGCCCGCCACGCCCTCGAGCTCGGTTTCGATGAAATTGGATTCTCCGACCACAGCCCGATGCCCCGCGACGATTTCGACGACTGGCGCATGCGCCTGGACCAACTGTCGGACTACGTCGCGCGCGTCGATCGGGCGCGTCGCGAGGCGCCCTCCCTGACCATCAAGCTCGCGCTCGAAGTGGATTTCCTTCCGGGTCAGGAGGAATGGGTGCGCGACCTCGCGGGGCGTTACCCCTGGGATTATCTCATCGGCTCGGTGCATTATGTGACCGAGTCGTGGGACATCGACAATCCCCACCGCATCGCCCTCTGGCAGGGGCGCGATCTGTTCGAGGTGTGGACGGCCTACTTCGAACGGCTCACGCGGGCGGCCGAGTCGGGCCTGTTCGACATCATCGGACACGCCGACCTCTGCAAGAAGTTCGGATTTCGCCCCGCGGCCGACTGCACGCCGCTCTACCGGCGGTTCCTCGCCTCGGCCAGGCGCGCCGACGTCGCGATCGAACTGAACACCGCCGGTCTGCGCAAGGAATGCCGCGAGATTTACCCGAGCCGCACCTTGCTCGAACTGGCGCACCAGGAGGGCGTTGCCATCGCGTTCGGGTCGGACGCCCATGATCCTGAGGAAGTCGGCGCTGATTTCGAACAGGCGGTGGCCCTGGCTCGGTCGGTCGGCTATACCCATGCATGCCGGTGGACCCGGCGGGAGCGCACGACTGTCTCACTCCTGGCGCCCGGTCCGGCCGAAATCAAAGGCCCGGATTTCTCACGACCGGGAAGATGACAACGAAATCCGGGCTCTTTTAACGCAGACAGGGCACCCGGCCGGCAGCAAAGTATGGAGCGGTTGCAGGCCGGGTCCTTGGCCCGAGCGCTCTGAACGCGGTCAGAATCAGAATTGCCGCGGGTCAGTGGGATTGGGTGGGCAGGGAGACCCCGACGCGATACAAATCAAAACCGGTCCGATTCGTGTCATCGAGGATCAGCAGGCCGCCATTCCCATACACACCCGATTGAACCGTCTCCCACAGACCCGATCGAGGATCCGCGGACTTCTCCAACTGATAGACCCGCACGGGCGAGGACAGAACCGCGAGGGTGGGCGAGTCGGCGAAGGTAGACAACACGATCGCAAAATCGTCGGGCGCGGTCGGGTCGGAACCGACAATGTACTCCTCCCCGTCCGTCAGGCGATCGCCGTCCGTGTTCTGCAACGGATCCGCGCCACTCGTGCTGCCGAAGAACTTCTGTTCCCACCAATCGGGCAGTCCGTCGCCGTCAGCGTCGGGTGGTGGCCGCACCGAAATCAGGGCGCTGGCGGGCTGGGCCGCAATCGCGGGATCGGACGGACTCGATACGACGACGGTGTTGGTCATCGCGCCTTCCCGAGCCGGGATCACGGTAATCTCGATCGTCGCCGTGCCCCCGTTGGGAATGGCGCCCAATTCGCACGTGACGATTCCGTTGGCCATGGAGCACCGGCCCTGACTGGCGGTAGCGGACACGAATGCCAGGCCAGCCGGAAGCGAGTCGCGGGCGATCACGCCAGTGGCTGTTCCCGGACCGCGGTTCGAAATCACGACGGAATAGGTGAGTTCGTGTTCCCGGAACACCTCGGAGGATGCCGGCTGTTTTTCCGTGACCAGGGATGCGCCCGGGCCGATCTTGAACAACACGATCTGGTCGGACGTGCCCGTTGCGGAGGGCTGGTACGATCCGGGCGTCGTCGGGAACCTGTCCGCCGCACTCCCCAGACCCACGATTTCACCGCTCGGGGTCAGCGCGATATCCAGGCCCACATCGACGCCGCCGCCGCCGAGATAGGTTGAAAACCTCAGGCCGCCTTCGCCGAGAATCGAAGGGTCCAACTCCGCGATGAAAATGTCCGGATAGCAGCCCCAGCCCAGAGCGCCGCATGGTCCGCTGAAAACGCTCTGGATGGGGTCGACCGTCGGAAAATTGGTCGAAATCGTCTGGCCGATCACGTACACTTTGCCGTCCGCCTTCGAGACCCGCAACGCCCGCGCCTCGTCTCCTCCCGACCCGCCTGAATAGGTCGAGTACAAAGTCTGGCCGGCGGGACCGAGCTTCTGGAGGAAAGCATCGCCCACGATCATTGAGAAAGCGGCATCGTAACCGCCGTAGGTTGTCTGAAACGCGTTCGCCGTGAGGGGAAAGTCGCTTGGCGAGGTCGTGCCTCCACACAAATACACGTTGCCCGAGCGATCGAGATCGAGATGACTGTACCCCGACGCGCCGGTGCCGCGGGGGAAATGGAACCGAGAGAAGACCAGCGACGCCTCTCCGGCGGCCAGGGTGTTGAATTTCGCGAGATAGGAACCTGGGACGGCTGCCGATGCCGGGATGGGCGAGTTCTTGGCCGGAAAATCGGTCGAATCCGTGGTGCCGATGAGATAGGCATTGCCCGCGTCATCGACGGCCAGAGCGGAACCGTAATCCCTCTGCGATCCGCCGAGGAACGAGGAGTAGAGAATCGCCGAGGCCTGGGGATTGAGCTTGAAGAGAGCCACCTCTTCTCTGCCTTTCGTGGCGTTTTGATATGCATTCACCATGGGCAGGGTGGTGTTTCCGGGGAGTGTGGCCAGCACGTAGATGTTGCCAGCCGCATCGATCGCCACGTCTCTGCCCCGTTCGTTGATCGGCCCATCGATCAGGGAGGCGAATGCCAGACGACCGCTGGTGTCCAGTTTGAGCAGGCCAATGCCGCCGTACACGTTTGTCGTGCTGATGGATCCCGGCGTGACGGGATAATCGGCGCCCGTGACGTAGCCGGTCATGACCGGTTCGCCGTCCGGGGTTAGAGCGAACGCCGCCCACTCGCCATAGCCCACGTACGTCGAATACAACAGGCGCTCGCCTTGGGGATTGAAGCGGGCCAGAAAGCCGCTGGAGTTCATGCCGCTGGAGCCCGTCCAGTTGGTCTGCCATCCGTCCGCGGTGATCGGCAGATCGGAAGACCACGAGGTGCCCAGCACATAGATGCTGCCATCGGGCGCGACTTCCAATTGATGACTGAGATCCAACGAACTGCCTGAAAAGAACGTGCTGAATTCCAGCACGGGATCGATGACCAATGTCCGGCGCGCATCCCGATCGGGCACCTCGAAGCCGGCGCAGTCCGGTCCGAGCACCACGTACCTCGCACGCAGGTCCTGGCGCCCCTGCCGGTCTTCCTGGTAAACCCGCGGCGGCCTCAATCGCACGGTGCCGGCAGGCGTAAGCATGCCCAACGCGCCGTCCTCCTCGAGGCGCAGCGCCTCGATCCCGCCAAACCGGATTCGGATCAGACCTGGATCGGCCCCGGGGGCGAGGACAAAGTCGAATTCCAACGCGTGCGGATTGCCGTAGTAGACCAGGTCAATCCCGGGGTACACCTCACGGTATCTCACCTTCTCGTAGGTCGGAACGTCCACCTGCGAATGGCCAGGATGGGCGCCCAGATAGAAATTCGCATGTCCCGGCAGAGGGTTTTCTCCTTTAGCCTCAGGCGCCGTAGCGGCATCGAGCAGATGCATCCGCACGACGTACGCTGAGGGATCCGGGACACGAGGAGCGTCTTCGCCGGGGCTGAATACGCCTTGCGTCTGCCCCTTGGGCCCGGCGAGGACGATGTCGCACCGCGGGCCGGCCAGGCGCACCGCCCCGCCAGGCGCCTGCGTGATGAAGTCCACTCCCGGTGCCGCCTGGCCCACGTTTGGCGCAAAGCCCCAAGTGCCGATACCCCATGGCAAACATGTGATTGTGTGCGGTGCTGCAATAGTCGGAGGCGGATTGCCAAAAGCTGCCGGCGCGATTCCTGAACATCCGTGAACTGCGATGATGGCGCCAAGCACCAAGGCCGACGGACGGCGCCCGCGGACTGTCTGATCTCGATCGGCATCCGAGAGCGCGGTTGTTTTCATTGATTCGACAGGTGCTGATCACGCGCCCGGAATGGTATCTCAGTTCCCGGACCGGACGAGGCGGTAGAAGGCAGCCGTGGCCGTCGCAGGCACGGAGACCCTGTAGAAACCGTCCGCCTGCACCGGGGTGCCGGGGACAGCCGCCCACGACGCTCCCGCCCCGAGGGTGGGAGTCGAGGTCAGCGTGAACCCGGTGAACTCCACCGGCCAGGCGAGAACGATCTGGCTGCCGTCCCGGGCGACCGACAGGGTCGGCGGAGTCGGCGGATTCTCGATGCCGGCAAAGACATTGGCGATTTGAGCGGGTGTGAGCGCGAAGTCGAACACCGCCACTTCATCGATCAGGCCGTCGAAGTAGCGATCGGCGACGAGACGATCCGACCCGATCCAGGAGACGGTGTCGAACGGCACGATCGGGTAGTCGCCGGCCTGGCTCCACGACTGCAGTCCGGCCTTGTCCCCGAGGTACAGAACCGCCTCGGTCGGCGCGACCGTCAGGGCCGCAAACGACCATTCGTTCGCCTTGGGAACCAGGGTCGAGGTGCCGACCATGCCGCCGTTCCAGAGAAAACCGAGCGCGCCGCCGCCGGTCGAGAAGCGCATTCCCGATCCGGTTGCGCCGGCGCACATGAAGAGCCCCGCCCGATCGGAATTGGGGATGTAGGCAGGCTTGATCCAGCAGAGGAAGGTCACAGTGTTGCCGTTGAGGTTGAGCGCCGGGACGGTCACGGGCGAAGCGCCGGCGTTGCTGGGAAAGCCGACAGCCTTGTTGTCGCTCTCGAAGATTGCGAACCCGTCGGCGGGTGCCGGGCCGGGCTGCCCGGGCGTGTCCAGCTCGCCGTAAGTGCCATCGTAGCCATTCCAGAAGTCGAAGGTCGGAGTGAGCACATCCGGTTCGCCCAATCGCCAGTATGCGACGGGATCATAGCTCAGAACGGCTGCCTCAAAGCCCTTGCCCGAGGGCGTCACAACGGTCAGCGTCGCCGGGTTGCTGGTGACGGACCCGGCCTCATTCGAGACGACCACGCTGTAGGAACCACTGTCCGAAACATCCAGATTGGCGATGATGAGCGCGGACGTGGCCGCGCCGGACACGCCGTCGCCGTCCACGAGGTTCGCAGCCCCCTTGCGCCACTGGAAGCCGAGGGGGGAGGTGCCCATCGCGCCGGCGCTGAAATGGGCTGTCCGACCTGCGTACAAAGACTTCGACACGGGATCTGCGGTGATCGTCGGCGGCCCGAGAGCTTCGAGACTGCCGGCAGCGGCATCGAGATTGTACACCGTCAGACCGTCCACTTCGGCATACGAATAGACGGCGACGTGGTAGAGGACCGGCGAGAGCCCGGTCAGGGTCGCGGCAGAGCCCGCCCCGGCGTGGACGACGAGGTTGCCGCCGCCGATGTCAATGCCGGGGCTGTAGGCGATGCCATTCACCGGCTGGCGAGTCAGGCCGGTGACGGCATGCGCGATCACCACGCTGCCGGCGCTGCCCGTCCCGGGTGTCCATTGAGCCTGAATCGCGCCCACGCCACTTCGGGTGAGAACCAGGTTGGACGCCGGATCCGGCTGGCCGGTCGGAGGCGTCGCAATCTCGATGTTGAAGTTGTCAAACTCGCTCCACGGCGAGTTGTCCGAGAAACAGGCCTGGGCGATCCCGACTTCGAGGGCCAGACCGTCCATGTCGAGGCGCTCGACGCTGGTGATGAGCGTCCACTCGTCGAGGGCGTGAGCCTTCTCATAGAAGAAGAAAGTGTTGCCCTTGCGCTCGAGCATGGTGAACGGCTTGGCCGGGACAGCGGTGAACGGACCGTTGGCGGTCGCGGCATTGACGACGCTGCGCACGTAGTTACCGATGCCGTATTGGTCGAAGCCGGCGAGCGCGACGTAGTTTTCGCTGCCGAGGAGATCGAAGGGAACCCGGGCCATCAGGCCGGGCCAGTTGTAGGCGATGGGTTCGAAGGCAGGGCGTTGGACCGACACCTTGAAGTCGCCGGCCACCATCCGATAGAGGAAAAACCCGTCGTCCGCCGTGTTCTCCCAGTCGGTCGCCGTGCTCCGGATGCTGAGCCGGCCGGCCTTCGTGAGTCCGGCATCGGCGACCAACGTGCGTCCCGGGTTCCCGGCGATCGCGCCGCCGGACGGCATATCGTCGGCGCCCAAAAGGAGCCCCTGCCAGGGCGTGCCGACAATCCCCTCGACAAGATAATCGCGCGCGACGCTGAAATCGTCGGTCACGGGCACCTTGACGACCGTGATGGCCTCGCCGTCCGAGAGCCCCTGGTAACGCGCCGTGATGGTGGCGGTGCCCGCGGACAGGCCGCTGACGACGCCGCCGGCCGCCACAGTGGCAACGGCCGGATCCGAAGTCTCGTACGTGGCAGCCGCGCTGACGTTGAGCGTGCCGCCACCCTCGAAGGTGGCTGTTACCATAGCCTGTGCCGTGTCGTCCGCGGCGACGTTCGCGTTGGCGAAGCTCACCGCGATCGCCGTCAGGGCGCCCGGGGCCACCCGCGTGATCGTGGGCGGGTTGACCCGGCCATAGCGCAGGTTCGCGCCCGATCCGTCATACGAATACACGGCGATGTGATAGGAGACGCTGGCGGTCAGGCCGCTCACCGTGACGCTGCTGCCGGTTCCGGCATGCACGACCACGTTGCCGTTGCCCAGGGTGTCTCCGCTGCCGAACACCGCGTTGCCATTGTACGCGACCCCATCGATCGGTTGACGGGTGATTGGGGCGCCCGGCCGCATGATCACCACGCTGCCGGCCGTGCCGCTGCCCGGCGTCCATGCCAGATTCATCGAGCCGCTGCCGGCGTCGGACGCAGCCAGGCCGGTTGCGGCGGTCGGCGAGGCGGCCCCGAGGGTGTCGTTGGTGAGGGTGAATGTCTCGAATTGCACGATTGGGGAGTTCGCGCTGAAGGTCGCCTGCATGATGCCCACCTGCACCGGCAGATCGTAGAAATTCGGCCGATCGAAAATGCAGTTCGACACCATGATCCAATCATCGCCCTCGGCGGCCTTTTGGTAGCAGAAAAACGTGTCGCCGATGCGTTCGAGCATCAGCCAATACAGGTCCGCGCCCTGTGGATCACCCGGGTTCACCTGGGTCGTGGCGTTGTCCAGCGTGCTGCGTCCGTAATTGGCGAATCCGTACTCGTCGAAGCGCGTCCAGGTCACGTGGTTCTCAGCCCCGTTGAACGGTTCACCCGCGCCGGTGAAGGCACGCGCCATCAAGCCGGCCGTGTTGTACGCCACGTTGTCGTACGGGGTCGCAATGCGCACCACCGCCTGAAAATCGCCCGGAACCACCTTGAACAGGAAAAACCCGTCGTCGGCATCCCATTCCCAGTCGGTCTGGGTCGTCCGCAAGGTCAGGCGTCCGGGATTGGTCGACTGGGCGTCGCATAGGAGCGTCTGACCGGGCCCGCCGCCAATGGCGAGGTTCGTGAACTCGCCGGCGCCGAGATAGATGCCATCCCAGACCGTGCCCGCCACGCCGGCGGCAAGATAGTCATGGGCGATGTCAAAGCTGTCGGTGAGGGTTCCCGCTTGGCCGAACCCGCCCAGCGCCAGTCCGACTGCCAGTCCGATTGTCTGGTGAAGAAATGAACGGTTCATGATCTGCGCAATGGTTCAGAGGTTAAGAGCTGTTGGATGATCAATGGCTAGGCCTCGGGCCGTGTCCCGTCAAGCTCAATTGACTGCGAGCGGAGAATTCGCCTCTTGATCGCTTTCAAAGCGCCGCGGCCGGTCGAAGCCGGGACACCCAACCACGTCCGAGGCTTCGGCGAGGCGTTCGGTCTGCCGCCTTCAGGCAGCTCGCCGGCAAAACGAAAACCGCTGACAGCCGAGCGAACAGCGTTGCGGCCCGGGCAAAAGGGTGTTAGTCGTGGCAAACATGCTCGCGAGCGCGGCGCGAGAGCGCCGCACGGAGTGCAGGGATCACTGGGGCCGTTCTACCAGTCGGGGACCGGGATCAGTCCTCAGGTGCGCCGCGCGCATATTCAAGTCACAGACCATTTATGCGCTCGTTTCGATCAGCCACGTCGTCGGTTGCCGCATTCCTTGTCGCCTGCACGAGTCTGTGCGGAGCTCGGGCCGCCGATCTGTTCCGACCCGACCCCGCCGCGCTGGCCAGAGTCGCCGCACAGTTGCCGTCCGAGCCTGCCGCCTTCGGCCCGGCATGCACTGACCGCGAAGCATGGGACAGGATCGCGAGCCGGCCTGAACTGCAGCAGCACGTCCGGCACGCGGAGGAGGAGATGCGCACCCCGCTCCCTGATCTTCCGGACGAGTTGTTCCTGGATTACTCGAAGACCGGGAACCGACGACGCTGCGAAACGGTGTTGTTCGCCCGGCGCGCCCGCGCGAGTTCACTGGCCCTGGCCGAGTGCATCGAGGACCGGGGGCGTTTCCTCGAACCGCTCGAAGCCACCCTCCAGTCCATCATCCGGGAACGCACATGGGTCATGCCGGCGCACGACGGCCGGCTCGACAATTTCCATGGACGCCAGGTAACCATCGACCTCGCTGTCGCGATGTTCGCCTGGGAACTGGCAACGATCGATCGGATCCTGGCCGCCAAACTCTCGCCGTCCCTGCGAACCACCATACGGCAGGAACTCGAACGCCGCGTGTTTGCCCCCTACCGCCGCATGGCGGCCGGCGAACAGGATCAGTACTGGCTGCTGCACGTTCACAATTGGAATGCCGTCTGCCTGGCCGGCGTCACCGGCGCCGCGCTGGCCGCGCTCGATGACCGGCAGGAACGCGCATGGTTCGTCCTCGCAGCCGAGAAATACTCGGCCAATTTCCTCAAGGGATTCACCCCCGATGGCTACTGCAGCGAGGGCGTCGGGTATTGGAACTACGGCTTCGGCAACTACGCGGCGCTCGCGGAAGCGGTTCGGCGCGCCGCCGGCGGCGGCATCGACCTGCTGGCCCGCCCGGAAGCGATCAAGCCTGCCCTCTATGGACTCCAAATCGAAATCGCCGACGGCGTCTGCCCCGCGTTTGCAGACTGCGACGTGGATGCGCGCCCCGGATCGCGCCTGGTCGGCCTGCTGCGCCGGCGCTTCGGACTGACCAACGAGCCCGCGGCCCCCGCACCGCCGACGCGCGGATCGCTCCAGGCGGCCCTGATGGACCTGTTCCCCTCCCCCGCCCCGCCGATCCCGCTCAGCGAGCCGATCCCGACGGCCAACGCGCCGCAGACGTGGTTCCCGGACGCGGGCGTGTTGATCTGTCGCCCCGGATCGAATGCGGGGACTCGGCTGGCCGTGGCCATCAAGGGTGGCCACAACGCCGAGCACCACAACCACAATGACGTCGGGACATTCATCGCCGTCGTGGGAGGTGTGGCCGTGCTGCCCGACATCGGGTCCGAAGTCTACACGCAGCGCACATTCAGCGCTCGACGCTACGAGAGCCAGGCCCTGAACTCGTTTGGCCACCCCGTGCCGCTGATCGCGGGCAAGATGCAGTCGTCCGGACGCCAGGCCGCCGCCCGACTGCTGGCGCTTGAACAATCTGATGAAGGGACCGACAAAGTCGCGTTCGATCTTGCCGCGGCCTACGACGTGCCCTCGCTCAGAAAGCTCACCCGAACCTGCATCTACAGCCGGACCGGGTCCGGGTCCCTGACCGTGATCGATGAGTTCGCTCTGACCCAGGCCGAGACGTTCGAAACGGCCCTGCTGACCTTCGGCACATGCGAACAACTCTCCCCTCGAATGCTGCTCATCACCGATGGCGCCGAGGCCGTCCGGGTCGAGATCGGCGTGCCGAATGACATCCCTGTCGAAGTCCGCACCGAGGCCATCCGCGAGGATCTGGTCGCCCGCCGCACAGCCACGCGCATCGGCTTGCGACTCAAGGAAGCCGTGCGCGAGGGCAAAGTTACGGTCGTCATCACCCCCTCGAGCGCGAGCACCGATCCGTCTCTCAAGAAGCTGTCCGGCCTGCCAGGGCCGGCGTCCCCCGCGCTCGAAGCGGCGGCGAAGGCCCTGGCCGACGGCCAGATCCAAAAGGCGCGCGACGGATTCGATGCCATCGTCGGCGACGCTTCCGCCCCTCCGTTCGTTCGCGGCCTGGCCTGGTGCGGCCTGGCTGAGCTGGCTGTTTCCGCCGAGCCGGCGGGCGACATCGAGGGTTTCCGGAATCGTCTATCGGCGGATGCAGCGGTGCCAACGCTCTATCGCGACTCGGCCTTGCGCCGCCTGATCGAGGCGGACCCGAACCGCCAACGCGATGGGAAATCCGCGGACGAGGCCGGGGCCGACCGTGTGCGGCTGCCGGACGTGTCTCGATCGACAGCGCTTTTCCATATCGCGCCAAAGGGCAATGACAGCAACGACGGGACCGAGGGGAACCCCTTTCTGACTTTGACTCGAGCCCGCGACGCTGTGCGCGCGCTCAAACAATCCAGGGACGGACGGTTGCCATCGGGGGGCGTCGCGATTGTCGTGCATGGCGGGGCGTATGCCGTGTCGGAGACGTTCACCCTGAACGCGGAGGATTCCGGCGAACCCGATGCGCCGGTCGTGTACCGGGCCAAAGAAGGCGAAACACCCGTCCTCAGCGGCGGGGTTCGCATCGCGCATTGGACACCACTCGAGGACCCGCAAGTGCGCGAGCGGCTGGCTGCATCGGTCCGCGACCGCGTGCTGGCAGCCGATCTCGGGGCGTTGGGCGTAACGGATTACGGCGACGCGACAGATCTGCGGCGCCGTCCGGAACTGTTCGTCGACGGCATGCCGCAGACACTCGCGCGATGGCCGAACGAAGGCTTCGTCAAGACCGGGGAGATCCTGGGCGAGGACACCTTCAAGGTCTGGAACTCGATCGCAGGTTGCCGCGACGGCCGGTTCCGATACATCGAGGACCGCCCCAGCACGTGGGTTGGAGAGCCGGACGTGCGCCTCTTCGGATACTGGTTCTGGGACTGGTACGAGGAGTTCCAGAAGGTCGAGCGTATCGATCCGGCCGAGCTCAGTTACACGCTGGCGCGGCCCTATTCCCAGTACGGATATCGGTCGGGGCAGCGTTACTATGCGTTGAACGTGCTGAGCGAACTCGACCAGCCGGGCGAATGGTACCTCGATCGCCAGCGCGGCAGGGCGTTCTGGCTGCCGCCTGAAAACGTCGATGCGGCCAAGGCCGATGTCGTGTTGAGCGTTCTCGATCGGCCTTTCATCGCCCTCGACAACGCAAACCACGTTCTCCTCCTGGGACTGACCGTTCAGGAAGGGCGCGCCGACGGAGTTCAGATCCGCGGCGGGACCAACTGTCTGGTGGCGGGTTGCACCATCCGCCGGTTGGGCGGCGACGGCGTTGTCATCGAGGGAGGCCAGCGCCACGGCCTGTTCGGATGCCGCATCGAGACGCTCGGGTGCGGCGGGGCGCGCGTCGCCGGCGGCGACCGGCTGACGCTCACCGCCGGGGGGCACTTCGTCGAAAACTGCACCGTGTCGGACATCTCGCGTCTCAAGCGGACCTACACGCCTGCGGTCCATCTGGACGGTTGCGGACAGCGTGTCGCCCACAATCTCTTCGAGCGCATGCCATCCTCGGCCATGCGGATCGAGGGCAACGATCACCTGGTCGAGCTGAACGTGATCCGCGACGTGGTCCAGGAATCGGACGATCAGGGGGGCATCGACATGTTCGGCAACCCGCTGTACCGCGGCACCGTGATTCGCTGGAACCGGTGGAGCGATATCCGCGGCGGGACACACAACGGAGCCGCCGGCGTGCGCCTCGACGACATGATCTCGGGGACGGTCGTGCAGGGCAACGTGTTCGAACGGTGCGGCGCGGTCGCCTTCGGCGGAGTCCAGATCCACGGCGGCAAAGACAACTGGGTGGACGGCAACGTGTTCATCGGCTGTTTTGCCGGGATCAGCTTCTCGCGGTGGGGCGAGAAGCGCTGGCTCGACGCCATCGCTCAGTTCGTTCCCCAGGCCGCCGACCCCGCCCATGTGGCGCGCTATCCGGAACTCGCGCGGATCAAGACCACCCCCGACGTCAACGTCGTCACACGGAATCTGTTCGCGCGCTGCGGCCAGGTGTTCCTGCGCGACGGCAACACGCAACAGACGGTCCTCAACGCCGGCAGCGACCAACCGCTCGACATCGAAGCGCTCTCGATCGTCGGTGCAAACGCCCGCGCGCCGGCCTTGCGCGCTGTCCTGTTCGAACCGATCCCGCTCTCGCGCATGGGTCCGTACGAACATCCATGGCGCGCACAGTAGGGGCGCCACTTGCAGTCGGGGCGAGCCAGCAAGCGAAAGTGACTCTGCCCATTTGCCTGGACGTGCTGGTCCGACCAACCGGAGCTTACTTGGTGCGGTCCGCGCCGCGGTGGTAGAACCAGATCTCGATGTCCTCGACATCGTCGATGATGAAGTAGGGCCGGGCGATTGAGTCCTGCGTGGGGATCTTGAGAGTCCAATCCGTGGCGGCAACGCTGCGCTCGGCGAACTGGATGATGGAGGTGACGTCAGGCTTGGTTCCGGTGGATTCACCGAGCTTGGCGCTCACGCCCTGCGCTGACAACGCCTCCACCGAAATCCAGTCGTCGTAGTTCGAACCGTCCGACTGGTAGAACCTGGTGCTGTACAAGGTGAACTCATCGCGCAGCCGGTCTGCCCGGGTCGTGTCGTATTTCCCTACCACGCGATTGCGAATGAGACTCGTGCCACCGTACGTCAGGCTGACTTGCGGCACCTCGTTCTTCCTCAGGGAATCTCTGCCTGCGATCAGAATGCGCATTTCCATAATGCGATCCAGGTAGCTCCCCTTCCGGTCCTCATCCAAATGCCCGCTGGCATCGAATGTCGCGCCGAGGAACAAGTTTCGGACAGTCGAGGCGGTATTGAAGTGGAGCACGATAAGCTTCTGCGTGCTGTTCGTGTCCACGGCTTGGTGCAGGAGTTCGCGAAACTCGCCAATCGATCCGCAAGAGAAATGATCGTCACGCAGGGAGAAGTAATCCCAGCCTGGGCTTTGCCAGGAAGTCGTGTTGTCTTTGGGCGCGTCATACTCCATCATCGCCATGAAGTAGTCGTTCAGTTCCAACGCGTTGCGCAGTCCGAAGATGGACTGGGATGACCAATACCGATTTGAGTACGGGTAGTTGCCGAAGTCTTCGTTCCATTTGTATTCGAGCGCGCGCACCAGGTAAAAAAGCCACCGTTGAGCCGACTCGAAGGCCTGGTTGGCGCGGATCACGTAGGACTGGGCGCTCAGCCGGTGAACGGGGTCGGCGAAATAGCGGCGAGCCAGGCGCAAGTCGCGCAGAGCGAGTCTGTCCTCGAGTTGTTTCTTCTCCCGCAGGAGGCCTTGCAGTCGATGGATTTCCTGCCTGAGTGTGAGGGCGGCTTCCTGGGAATCGACCAGGAGCACGTTCATGTCCAGGAGGAGCGTCTTTACGAGAGCGTCGGTCTCGATGTTCACGATGGTGGCTTGCTCGAGCGCGGACAGCCGTTCCTTTTCTGCTTCGAGCTGCGCTTTTCCTTCTTCGCCCAGCGACTGGGCCTCGGCGTTGACAAGGTCGTAAACAAACAGACCCGTCGTCAGTTTTATCGGATCCGAGAAAGCGTTCGCGCCGGCGTTCAGTCCGGCTTGAGCGGCGCTGATATGTCCGATGACTTCGGTGGCGAAAGCGCGCTGGTTGCCGAAATCGACCATCACATTCGAGATCGAGGCGGCCTTGTTGAGTTCAATGTCCACCTGCATCCTGAGATTCTCGATCCGGGTGCTGTTTTCAAATATGCGATTGCGCGCCAGTTCGATGCTGGTGAACTGCTGGTCGAGTTCGCTGCCTTCATGGGCTGTCGGCACGTCGCTGTAAGTCGGGTCAGTCGGAAACACGCCCACGATATCCCGCAACCGATCGCTGTAGGTGATGCTCGAGTCTGAGAATTGCTCCGCCAGATCATCCTGTGAATCCCGATAGCGTTTGTAGTTCTTCTCAAGAACCTCGAGTTCACTCAGCGCAAAGCTCAACGGATTCATGCCGGGAAGAGTCGGGTTCAGGAACGTCTGCAACGTGTCGAATGTGCTGGCGGAGGCCGCGCCATCCGGGTTCTTCGGCTGCACAAACATCAGGAAGTCGTCAGCAAAGCCGAGCAGGTTGACCCGGCCCCGCTGCGTTTGTCTCAACAACTCGAGATCGGCGAGGCTGTTGTTCATTCTGGCGATGGCCTGGGTGACGCGCGAAGGGTCGTCGGCGGAAAGCTGCAGGTCAAAGAGACCCAAGAGCAGCGCGTTGTGCAGTGTCAGCAACCGTTTCGTGCGGCTGACGATGTTCTGGGCTGCTTGCGTGTCCCCCTTCGCCATGTGCAGGCGGGCCAGCGCAGCAGCCGCTTGGCCGTGGTCCCCGAGCAATTCATAGACCAGCGCCAGGTCCTTGAAACGATCGTAAAGGGATCCGCCCTCTGCTACAAGCGTCTCATAGGCGACTCCCTGCTCGTTTGTTTTCAGGTAGGTGGCCGGGGCCAGCCCGCGCTCGGGCGCCAGCCGCTGGAAAAGACGGCATTCGACGGGATCGCGCAGCAGGCCCATGCAGTTGGCCAGGACCACGGAGTTCGAGCTCAGGGCCAACTGATAGGCAGCAATCTCGTTCTCTATGATGAATTTGCCTGGGGGAGGTGGAGCCGCCAGCGTCAATTCGCCGCCTCCGAACCTGGCCAACTCGGCCTTCTGGAGCAGTTCCCGGGCGTAAACGGTTTCGGCGACAGTATGATCGTAGTAGATATCCAGAAGCAGGTGCCCCAGGATGTCGCTCTCCGGATTCCGAGCCAGCCCCTTTCTCAACTCGACCAATGCATCCTGAATCTGCCGGCGCTGCGCATCGCCGTAGTAGGCCGACAAGTGCTCGAATTGCCGCTGGATGACTTCGGTCTGGTTGCTGACCGGTCCGTACAGCTTGTACTTGTACAGAAACGCGATTTTGCCCGGATCGGCGGGCGGCGAAGCGGCGGCATCCGCCAAGTAAAGGCGTTTCCTGAGGTAACTGGCCACATTGGATGGATTGCCGTAGCCCGGTGCGAAAACGGAGGCCGAGGACACGCTCGGGGAGCCTGCAATGATCTCGTCGCCCTGCATGTCCACTGCTTCAGTTCAGGTCATCTGGAATGATCAGGGGAATGCTGGCGGTCGAGCCGTGCACCTCATTGGTGCCGCTCAGACCCGGCAGGGTATCGCGGTCAGGACCTTCTACTGAATAGAAAAGGGTCCCGATGAACGGCTTGTCGAAGAGCAACATCAGGTAGACCGGACCGGCGCCCTCCTCGATCTGGAGCTCGCGGGACTCGAAACTGGCGCTGGCCGTCGCGGGCGCAGAGCCCCTGACCCGATAGATGACGGTGGGAGTCTGCTCGGGAGGCGAGACGTCCGCCTCGAATCGAGAGAAACCCAGGCGACGGATGCTCACGTTGGTCAAACCGCTCCAGGCGACTCCCTCGGCCACGTCGGGACGGGACTCGATCAGGTAGTCGGTCGAGCCTGTGCCTGTGTCAAAGAACTGGAAATGGAGCCGTTGGGGAGCCTGAACCGTCAACTCGGTCACTCGAATCACCGGATCCGGTTCCACCGTCAGCGTAAACGTGTCGCTGGCCGTGGACGTGCCGTCGGTGACCTGAACCTCGATGTTCGCAAGTCCGGAATAGAACGGATCCGGTGTGACTTCGAGCGTCCAGTCTCCGCCAGAACCGGTCAGCCTAAGCGCTGATGGAGAGTTTGGTACCAAGACCGGGTTGTCCGAGACAACGGCAAGTGTCAGACGTTCGAGAGGCCCACCGGGATCGGTCACCGTGAAGGCGATCAACGGGACCGGGACTCCCTGAAGCGCTGTCTGGTTCTTGATGCCACTGATCTCCAGCGGGGGCGGAGCAGACTCTGCTGCCGGGCCCGCCACGGAGGCCAACAGAACGCAGGCCGCCAGCGTGGCGTTCCCGCAGGTCGAACGGAATGGGTGGAGCTTGGTTTTCATGGTCAAACCAGACCGATGATGAAACTGTCTGGATTGGAAGGCGGTTGTCTGCAGACTTGGATTCGGGGCGCGTCTAGCCCGGATCGATCACAGGCTGTGCGCTGAACCGGATCCGGCCTAGGAGCGCGTCGGAGTGTGCCCGACCAGGAGGGACCATACAAGAACAAACCGAGCACGACCGCCATGACGACGATGAACGGCCAACCGCAGGAGCAACGACGGGACCCAAAAGAAGGTTGCCGAGACGGGCGAGATTCTGTAACCAGCGCTGTGGTAGGTTCGCGAGCCCGGGGGGCTGGGCCGGAACCAATGAGCAATCCACAACTGACATTGCACCGATTCCAGTTCTTCCAATGAAAACACTTCTCAGAGGAATTCAACCGCGCAGCGCCGCCCTTGGCGCGAGCGCCTTGCTCGCTCTCATCACGGCCGGGCTTGTTCTTGGCACCAGCCCGGCGCGCGCAGCCTCGGCCAAACTGAACGAAGCCCTCAGCGCCTATGACACCGCGATCACGGGCGACAGCACCGCAGCCCTGGCCAAACTCACCTCGGCCGTCACTCTCGACGGGACAGCCGGCGCGCCGTTCAATTTCGGAGCCACCTCGGGCGACACCACGATGGAGTTCATCCTCGAAGGCGATCCGGTCGCCACCGGAAACTCGGGTTACCTGGCCGTGGGCGAAAACACGACCAGCAATCTCCGCTATGATCAGTACCCGGACCGACGCCAGATGGCCTTCACGCAGCTCGGCGTGGCGGACTACCTGTTCGATCCCGGCGCGCCTTCACCCACCGCTCCCACGCACATCACGTATGTGTGGAACACGATGGACTTCTCCATGACCTTGTATGTGGATGGCGTCATGGCAGGCGCCGTTTGGGGGGTCAGCGACGCCTTCGCCATGCCCGCCGGGGCAGGCTTCCTCGGGGCGAATGCCGCCGGCAGCGAGCAGATGGTCGGCACAATCTACCGCGTCACCGTGTACCCAGGCGTGCTCCCCGACGACAAGATCAAGAGTCACGCCGATGCGTTCGTGAATGTGCGCGGCCCGCTAGTCAGCATTTCTTCCTTCACGGCCACGCCGACTCAAGTCCCGGCCCAGGGCTCGACCGTGCTGAGCTGGGAAACCCAGAACGCGACCGCGCATTTCATCAACGGCGTGAGCGTGACCGGGACGAGCGTGACCCTGTCGCCCGCCGTCACCACCACATACACGCTGGTCGCGTCCAATGATGTCTCGATGGCCAGCGCGCGGGTCACCGTCCAAGTCGAACCGCCGTTGGATCCGTATGACGCAGCGATTGCCGCGGACACCGCCGCCGGCCTGACTCCCATCAGCATGTTGGCCGACACGGTCGACCTGGACGGCACGGCGGGAGTGGTATTCGATTTCGGGTACACTTGGGGCAGCACGTCGATGGAGTTCATCCTCGAGGGCGATCCGCTGGCCAGCGGCGGCTCGGCTTTTCTGGCGGTGGGAGAGAACTCGGGCAGCAGCCTGCGCTACGAACAGTGGCAGGACACGCGGGAAATGGGTTTCACCCAGGGCGGTGTCGCGGATTACCGGTTCTCGCCGGCCGTGACTTCGCCGACCATTGCCACCCACGTGGCCTATGTCTGGGACGCTGTTGAATTCTCGATGGCGGTCTATGTCAACGGTGTGGCCAAGGGCAAGGTCACGGGCGTAAGCGACGCGTTTGCGATGCCGACCGGATACGGCTGGCTTGGGGCCACCGCCGACGGCTCGCAGCTCATGGTTGGCCGGATCTTCCGCCTGGTGGTTTACGGGGAAGCGCTGCCCGAGGCGACCGTCAAGCGGCACGCCGAGGCCTTCACCAGCGTGCTGCGCGCCCCCATCATCACCTCCTTCGCGGCCGACCCCGCCGAAATCGTGGGTCAGGGCTCCTCGGTTTTGAGCTGGGATGTCGAGTACGCCACCGGGGTGTACGTGAACAACGCCCCGGTCACCGGCACGAGCTTGACTGTGTCGCCCGAAGCCACCACCACCTACACCCTGGTGGCGTCCAACGCCGTGTCCACGCTCAGCGCCAAGCTCACCGTCTATGTGACGCCCCTGCTCGATGCCTACGACGCCGTCATCGCGGCCGACGCGGCCGGCGGTTTGGCTCCCGTGTCCAGCTTGGCCAGCGCCATCACGCTCACCGGGTCGGGCGGCGTCCCGTTCGATTTCGGGGCCACGTTCGGGGACGTGACGATGGAGTTCATTCTCGAAGGCGACCCCGCGGCCGGTGCGGACGCCTACCTGGCTGTCGGCGAAGTGAGCGGCAGCAGCCTGCGCTATGCGCAGTGGGAGAACACCCGCCAGATGGGATTCACCCAGAGCGGGGTGAGAGATTACATGTTCACTCCAGCCGTGCCTTCGCCCACGGCGGCCACGCACGTCACGTACGCGTGGAATGCCGCTGAGTTCGTCATGAAGCTCTACATCAACGGTGCGCTGGCGGGCACCACCACGGGTGTCAGCGACGCCTTTGTCATGCCCTCGGGACCGGGTTACCTGGGTGCCACGGCGGGCGGGGGCGAGGCGATGACCGGGCGAATCTACCGGTTGGCCGCGTACAATGGGCTCGTCCCGGAAGCCACGATCCTCAAGCACGCCGAGGCGTTCACGGGCGGCGGAGATGGTCCGTCGCTGTCGATCGACCTCGATGCAGGCCAGGCGGGCATCACGCTCGAAGGCGTGCCCGGCACGCATTACCGCGTCGAGTATCGCGATTCGCTCTCGGCCGCGGACACGTGGCAACTGCTCCACGACATCCCGGCGCTGGGCGGCACGAGCATCCGGGTGGTCGATCCCACCTCGACAGTCGGCCGCACACAGCGCTTCTACCGCGCCGTGACAGTGCGGTAGCCCCCCCGCGCGCGTTCAGATCGCCCCTCTCCCATCGGCCCGGCCAGCCGGTGGGAGAGTGTCTCCGTGCCGATCGGACATTGGTCGCTTCCGACGAGCGGTTGTGCCGGAGTCCGGATGTGAGACACGGTGAAGCTGTATGCGGCATCCGGGCTAAGCGTTTGTCTTGATCGCGACCACATCGTGCGTGCCAGCTTCCTTCTGTCCGGCGGGGCTCACTCGCACGTAGTGAGCCCGCGCGCGCAACTGGCTCAGATCCGCCGCCCCAAGATAACCCATGCCGGATTGGATTCCGCCAACCAGTTGCATGAGGACGTTGTCGACTGACTCCGACGCCTCCTTCAAGGCTTCGACGCCCTCGGCGGCGATCTTCCGGGTGGTGTCCGGCGCATGACCGTACCGAGCGGCCGATCCGGCCTTCATGGCGGCCAGGCTCCCCATGCCCCGGTACTGCTTGTAGAGCTTGCCCTCGATCTCCATGACCTGGCCGGGCGATTCCGGACACCCCGCCAACAGGCTGCCGCAGATCACCGCGTGGGCAAGCGTCAGCGCCTTGACCAGATCACCCGACTTCGCGATGCCGCCGTCGGCAATGATCGTCACGCCGCGCTTCTCCGCCGCGCGGGACGCAGCGTAGAGGGCGGTCAACTGCGGAATGCCGACGCCGGCCACCAGGCGGGTCGTGCAGATCGATCCGGGGCCTTGGCCCACCTTAACGCTGTTGGCGCCGGCATCGGCCAGAAACTCGACGCCGCCCGCGGTCGTCACGTTGCCCGCAATGATCGGAAGCTGGGGGAATGCGTCGCGAATGAGGCGCACGGTCTCACCGACGCCCTTGGTGTGACCGTGTGCGGTCGACACCGCCACGACGTCCAAACCCCGCTCCACCAGGCCCCCCACATGAGAGAGGATCCTGTCCCGATCCAACGCCCCCGCCGCATTGCGCACTGCGGACACGGCAGCCCCGCACAGGAGCCGGAACCGGGCATCGCGCGCCGGTTTGAATTGGGCGCTCCGCTCCTGGGTGATTCGCTCGATATCGCTCATGGTGAACAGACCGCGCAAGCGATCTTCATCGTCGACCACCAGCAGCTTGTGAATGCCGGGATGATCCGTGAAGAAACGATCCGCCCGGCTGATGGGATCGGCGCCGAGATCCTTCACGTGGATGGTCTGCACCTGACCCCGCGGTGTCATCACCTCGGCCACCTTCCGTTTGGCGTGCCGATGTTTGACAACGTGCCCCGACAACAGGCCCACGAGCCGGCCGTCCGGCGCCTCGACCGGGAATGTGCTGAAGTTGAACTTGCGCTCCTCGATCATCGCCAGCACGTCCCCGATCGCCTGGTCGGGCGCCACCTTGATCGGTTCCTGGATCAGGCCATGAACATGGTTCTTGACGCGGCTGACCTCTGACATTTGCTGGCGCTCGGGCATGTTGTAGTGAATGAGACCCAATCCGCCGCTCAACGCCATGGCGATCGCCATTCGCGCCTCCGTCACGGTGTCCATGTCAGCCGAAATGATCGGTATGCCAAGGGCAACTCCCTCGGCCAGTGTTGTGTGAAGCTGCGTGTCGCGGGGCAAGATCTCGGAATACAGCGTTGCCAACGAAACATCGTCGTAGGTGAGAGCGACGCGGCCCTGCGCAGGAAAGAACTGATCCGCCGGCTGATAAAGCCGCCGGTCCACTTCGGAAAGATGCAGTGAGGTTGCCATGTCCGAACATGCCAGCCCCCCTGCCGGACTGGCAAGCCGGATTCTGCACTGTCCTCAACTGCGATCGCGCAGCGCCCTGCCAATCCGTTCGACAGGCACCAAGAGTCTGGGTACAATGACGTGCATGGAACCGACTCCTCAATCTGTCGCCGCTTCGCCCCTGCAAAATCAGGCGCCTCGGGCCAGAACCGGCCTGCGAGTGTTCAGTTTCGAGGAGGCGGACCGCGAAGACCGAGCGTACTGGCAGAGCCGCCCACCGCTGGAACGGCTGCGTCACGTGGAAACCCTGCGCGAATTGAACTATGGACCCGAGGTCGTTAACCAGAGACTTCAAAGAGTTCTTACAGTGTCTGAACGCGCACGGGGTTGAATACCTCCTGATTGGCGGGCACGCCGTCGGCTATCATGGATATCCTCGAGCCACGGGAGACCTGGATGTCTGGATCGCTGTTCACGAGGAGAATGCGCACCGCATGGTGAGGGCCCTTCAGGATTTCGGCTTCGACCTTTCGGACCTCTCACCGGGTTTGTTTCTCCGCAAGGAGCGCATCATTCGGATGGGGATCGAACCCAATCAGATTGAAATCCAAACCGGGATCTCCGGGGTCGAGTTCAGCCAGGCGTACCCACGGCGCGTGGTGGCCGCCATCGAGGGCATAGCGGTCAACATCATCGCGTTGGATGATCTGAAACAGAACAAGCAAGCCAGTGGGCGGTACAAAGACCTCGCCGATCTGGAAAACCTCCCGTGAAGGTCCGGGCTTCGAATCCGGCGGCGTGCATTTCACCGTCCATAGCGCGAATGGAACGCTGGATCTCGAAGAGTGGACGGTCTCGCTGGAAGGGGAGCGCGACAATGCCGCGCAGGCCGGTCCCATAGCGCGCGAACCAAAACCGGTTCGCGGAAGGGCTCCCGTTGCATCTCATCCCTGTCCCCGACCCTCGCTCTGATAGAGGCGCTCGAGCCGAACGGGCCGCCCCACCCTGTTGCCGACCACATTGCGGAACGCGGTCCGCTCCATGGCCACCGTGGCACGGTCTCCTTCGTCCGAAACCGCCGCAACAATCACGTGCGCGGAATGCAGTCCGCCCGTCCACCATCGCGAATCGGTGATGTAGAGCAGATCGCCCGTGTGAGCGTCCAACGCGCGAGCCAGCGCTGAGGAAATGCGGACTCCCGCCAGCTCAGCCGTCCCGAAGTGCGGGAGTCCGGCCTCCAGGGCCACCGGCATCGCCGTCGCGCGCGTCACGGGACTCTCGCGCCCCGGCGAACCCAGGTAATGCCGCAGGGCGTCGTCAATTGTGCCCCAGACAAGACCGCGCTGTTTCTCGAACGGCTCGGGTCGTGTGAACAGCGTGACGGCCACCCCGATCACGGCGCACAGCACAGCGCCGTAGAAAGCGCGCATGAACTGCTGCTCGCGCATCCCGGCCAGGAAATCCCAGGCGGTGTCTCCTCCGGGGACCCCATGAGCGAACGGCACAATCACCGCCGGCAGGAGCATCGAAAGCGCCATGAGCGCCAGGCCGCCAACCAGGGTGCTGAGCGCCGCGGCGCCCGTGAATCGCCGCCAGAACACCGCGAACAACAGCGCGATCACCATCGGGGGCGTCACCGCCGCCGTGAAGGCCGCGTGCGCCACATAGATCGACTTGAACTGCATGAACACAGGCACCATCAGCACGCCCAAAACCGTGACGCTCATCGCCGCAATCCGGGCAACACGCAGCAGTTGGCGGTCCGTGGCTTGGGGGTGGAAATACGGGCGATAGACATCGTTCACCGTCACCGCGGACACGGCCGTGATGAGGGTGTCGACCGTCGACATCAGCGCGGCCGTCATGGCCGCGAGGATCAAGCCGAAGATGCCCGGGTGGCTGAGAAACTCGGTGGCGATGAAGAACGCCTCGCGGGCCGGGACCTCGGGCAGAACGCCGGCGTGCGTGAAGGCGCGCGCCACCAATCCGCCCGAACAGACCACCAGGGCGCCGATGAACATCAGAGCCACCATCATGATGGTGGCGGCCTTCCTGGATTCATCCAGCGACTTGGCCGCCATGAAGCGCATGATGATCCCTTGATTCAGAAAGTAGAACATCGCCGAGTTCGCAAAGGCGTCCTGCCAGAAAATGCCGACCGCGGGAAACTCGGGATCTTCGTTGAAATTGGGGAAGGCCAGCCGCGCCTCCCTCGGCAGGTTCAGCCAGAGCGCGTCGAACCCACCCAGGTAGACCGCGCCGAGCACGATCACCAGCAGGCCCACCAGCAAGAGAAACAGGCCGTTGACCAGATCGTTCATGATGACGCTGCTCTGCCCTCCCACCGTGACGTAGGTGGCCGAGATCGCCGCGACCACCATGGCCGCCAGCGGGATCGGCCACCCGACCAGGATGTTCACGATCACGCCCATCGTGTACAGGTTCACCCCCACGTAACCCACCAGGTACACCAGCATGTAAAGAGTCGCCCAGAAACGCACCTTCGACCCGTAGCGACGTCCGAAGTACTCGGGCACCGACACGATCCGCGAAAAGTAGAGCAGCGGCAGCCACCCAAACGCCAGCAACGGAAACCAAAGCCAGTCGTCCCAGTAAGCCTGCGTGGCCCCAAGCCCGTACTTGTACGCGATCTCGCTGTACTTGACGAAACTGTAGGAGCCGATCGTCGTCGCAATCAGGCTGATCGCAATCAACCACCACGCAAACCTCTGCCCTCCAAAAAAGAAGTCCTTCGTCGTCTTCTGCCGGCGTCCGAAATACAAGCCGTTGAACAGAATCAGGCAGAAGTAGGCCAGCACGATGCCGTAATCGACCGGCGTGCCGCGGATGTGGCCCACGTCCTTCAAAACCGCCTCAGCGCCGCCTGTGTAGGCGCGCGCCGGGGCTTCGCTCATCGGCGCGCACTGCAAGTACCCCTGGAGCACAAAGAAAAACAGGATCACCCCCAGGCTCATCAGCAGGTTCCGGAGTTTTCGGCCCGTGAATCCCACGTAGCCGTGCTTGGCCGCATAGCCAAGTCCAATCCCGAAAAACACCCCACCCACGAGATAAGAATAGACGTATGCGCTCATCGTCGGTTTCCCCGGCAATTCAAATCCAACTCCGCAGCGAAAGCAAACATCAGAAACGCGAATCCACAGTGGCGCCGACTTTGGGCTTGTTGGCTCGATGGACCAGGCGCACAGTTTTGCCGTCAATCGCCAGATCGCCAGACTCGGCCCATGAAAACAGTCGCAGTTCTTATCACCCTGTCGCTCGTTGTCGGCACCCCACTGCCGGGGCGCGCCCAGTCGCTCGAGGCAGGGTTTGCCCGCCCGCCCGAGGCCACCAAACCGTGGTGCTATTGGTACTGGATCAGCGACAACATCTCGAAGGAAGGCATTACGCGCGACCTCGAAGCCATGGCGCGCGCCGGCATCGGCGAGGCATTCATCGGCAACATCTTCCTCGAAGACGTGCCTCCGGGCGCCATCAAGGTCCTGTCGCCCGAATGGTGGTCGCTCGTCGAGCACACCATTCGCGAAGGCGGTCGCACCGGGGTCAACATTGGCATGTTCAATTGCCCCGGCTGGAGCCAGTCGGGCGGACCGTGGATCAAGCCGACCGAGACGATGCGCTACCTGACGGCGTCCGAGACACGCGTGCGCGGTCCGCGTCAGTTCGCCGCGGAATTGCCAGCACCGGAAGAGCCGTTCCAGGACGTCGCCGTCCTCGCCTTTCCAACGCCCTCGCACGACGCCGATTCCATGTCCGCGCGTCCTGTACGGGTGGCGTGTGTGCCGGAGGTCAGCAATTCAGAAAGACTGGCGGACGGCGACATCGCGACGGCGATCCGGTTCCCGGCAGGCGCGGGACAAGGCCAGACTCCATTCACGGTCGAGTTCGAGGTGATTGAGCCGTTCACGGCGCGATCGCTCGAAATCGTCCCCACCGGGGATCCCTTCGGCGCCCAATGCGAACTCCAAGCGGCCGGGGCCGACGGCGTCTACCAAACGGTGCGCCGTTTCAAATGCGACCGCTCGAACACGGCGCTGGGCGTGGGCTTCTTGCCGCGCGGGCCGGTGGCCGTGTCATTCCCCGCCATGACTGCGACCCGGTTCCGCGTCGTCTTCACCGGCTGTTTCGGCGGCGGCCAACCGGCCTTGTCCGAAATCAGTCTTTCCGGGGCGGCGCGGCTCGAAGCGTACGTCGAAAAGCAACTGGGCAAGATGCATCCGACGCCGCTGCCGATGTGGGATGCCTACCTGTGGCCGACACAAGCCGAACCGGACAGCGCGGACCTGGTCGTGCCGCGCGCCGCGGTGCGCGACCTAACACGGCAAATGACGCCTGATGGCGCGTTGACTTGGGATGTGCCTGACGGGGATTGGATCATCCAGCGCGTGGGCATGAGGCCGACCGGCATGAAGAATTCGCCGGCCTCCGTCGAGGGCCAGGGACTCGAAGTGGACAAGATGAATCGCGCCCTGGCCAAGCGCCATTTCGACGCGTTCATCGGCGAACTGGTTCGGCGCATGCCGCCCGCGGACCGGAAGGCCTTCAAGCGCGTCGTCGCAGACAGCTACGAAATGGGCTCGCAGAACTGGACCGACGGCTTCGACGCGCAGTTCCTCGAGCGCTACGGCTACGATCCCAAACCCTGGCTTCCTGTTCTCAGCGGACGCCTCGTCGGCAGCGCGGATCAGAGCGAGCGCTTTCTTTGGGACTTGCGCCGGCTGGTGGCGGATCGGGTCGCGACCGAATACGTCGGGGGGTTGCGCGAGGCCTGCAGGCCGCACGGTTTGGGCGTGTGGCTCGAGAACTATGGCCACTGGGGGTTTCCCGGCGAGTTCCTCCAGTACGGCGGCCAGTCCGACCGCATCGGCGGCGAGTATTGGGTCACCGGCGACCTCGGCTCGATCGAACTGCGCGCCGCCTCCTCGTGCGCGAACACCTACGGCCACACGTACGTCTCGGCCGAGGCATTCACCGGCGGACCGGCTTTCCAGAACGCGCCCCGCGCCCTCAAGGCCCGGGGCGATTGGTCGTTCTGCGAAGGCGTCAACCATCTCGTGTTGCACGTCAACATCCACCAGCCGTGGGAGGACAAGCGACCGGGCGTCAATGCCTGGTTCGGCACCGAGTTCAACCGCCACAACACCTGGTTCGATCGGAGCGCCGCCTGGGTGGATTACCTGCGCCGATGCTGCTGGTTGCTGCAACAGGGCAACCGCGTGGCCGACGTCGCCTATTTCATCGGCGAAGACGCCCCCAAAATGACCGGGCTCCGCCAACCCGCATTGCCGCCCGGACGCGACTTCGACTACATCAATGCGGAGGTGATCGAGACCAGGCTGGGTGTCCGGAATGGCCGGCTCGAACTGCCGCACGGAACACGTTACCGCATCCTTGTCCTGCCGGACCTCGACACCATGCGGCCGGAAGTCCTCCGCAAGATCCGCAGCCTGGTCCGGGCCGGCGCCACCGTGCTCGGGCCGCCGCCATCGCGCTCCCCCAGCATGCAGAGCTATCCGGCGTGTGATGACGCAGTGCGCCAGTTAGCCGCCGAGCTCTGGGGCGGTGTCGATACCCGACAGCCCGGCTCTCGCGCATTCGGCAAAGGCCGCATCGCGTGGGGCCAGCCGCTCGAAGAACTGCTGGCCACCCTCGAACCATCGCCGGATTTCCAGAGCTCGACGCCGCTGCGATTCACCCACCGACGCAGCCGTGATGCCGACATCTACTTTGTCGCAAATCCGAAGGCCGAGCCGCTCACCACCACTGCCGCCTTCCGCGTCGACCACAAAGCCCCTGAGTTTTGGTGGCCCCACTCCGGCAGAATCGAGCGTCCCGCCGCCTACGACCTCGCCGGGGGAACCGTCACGCTGCCTGTATCCTTGGGGCCACTCGGATCGGTCTTCGTTGTGTTCCGCGACAAGGCGGCGGCCCGCTCGGAGCGTGTCGTCTCGGTGCGGCACAATGGACGCGAAATCCTCTCCACGGAGGTTGCCCCGGCGGCGCATGACGCCAACGGCGACACCCCCAACAACTTCACCTTCGCGGCCTGGATCAAACCGGCTGACGCCACGACGCTCGTCCCCGAGACCAATCGCGGCGTGGTCGGCATGAGTGAGAAACGCAACGATGCCCTGGTTGCGCCCCACGGAGACGGCTTCGGCGGCAGCGGCCATGCAGGCTGCGGCCTCTCCATCGGCACCAACGGCGTCTGCGTCTTCGAGCACGGGGCGAACTACTTCGCGCCAACACTCGTCCACGCCGCGCCGCTGACCAATTGGACCCATGTCACCGTGGTGTACCGCGAAGGCCAGCCAAGCCTCTACCTGAACGGAGCGATGGCCCGAACCGGCTTGAAAAGCGACTACATCGTCCATTGCGCCGCGACCGCAGGCGCTCATGCGCAGTTCCGTGGGAAGATCGGCAGCTTCACTCAGCTCGGTCGGGCTTCGAGCGACAGCGAGGCGGCACAACTCGCCAGCACGATGCCGCGTCCGGACCTCGCGTTCGGCGGTCCGGCACTTCAGCTCACGAGAATCGGCCGGGAACTGGGTGCGGTGGCGACCGAGCCGGGCGACTACGAAGTGATGTTCGCCGACGGGACACGACGCCCACTGAGGGTCGCGGCTGTGTCCGAGCCGGAGCAGGTTCTGACGGGCCCCTGGGAGGTTCAGTTCGATCCGGCTTGGGGCGCGCCCGAGCGCGCGACATTCGATTCGCTCTCCGATTGGACGCACCGCAGCGAAGATGGCATCCGCCATTACTCCGGCCAAGCCACGTATCGCAAAACGTTCGAATTGCCTGCCTCACGCTTCGCCGAGGGCGCCTCGCATTTCGTGCTCGATCTGGGCGAAGTGCGCGACCTGGCGACCGTTCGCCTCAATGGCAAGGATCTCGGCACGCTCTGGATGGCGCCGTGGCGCCTGGACATCACCGGCGCAGTCAAGCCAGGCCCAAACACCCTCGAAATCCAGGTGATCAATACGTGGAACAACCGCCTCGTCGGCGATGCCGCGTTGCCCGCCGCCGCGCGCCACACCGTCCTGCTCGCGCCCACCGTGCAGGCCAACACGCCATTGCTGCCCGCCGGCCTGCTCGGCCCGGTCCGGATCCTGCAGACACGGTTGCCGACAGAGTAGGAGCACCAACAGAAGCTCAGCAGCCGCCCGACTTCCCTTCCTGACCGGCCAACAGGAACTGCGTCGGCTTCTGCATCAACTCGATTTCGTAGCCCTCCGGCGCATCGATAAACGCAAAGCCGCTCCCATCATCCCGCATGTGCGGGCCGTCCGAGTACTTGAGTCCGTGCTTCGCCAGATGCCGCCCGAACTCCTTCAGGCTGTCGACCTCGAATGCCAGATGCGTCAGGTCCGGTTGCACCTCGACCGGGCCGCTGTCCGGGAAGTGACACAGCTCGATCAGTTCCTCGCTGCCGGGCGCTTTCAGGAATACCAGCTCGGAACCGCGCGGCGATTTATGCCGCCGGACCTCGGTCAAACCAAGGACCTTCCTGTAAAACTGAACGCTTCGTTCGAGGTCGTTCAGCCGATACCGCGTGTGCAGGAGCTTCGTGACGCGACTCATGGCGCCCAGCGTAGCTCGAAGACCAGGCCGGCGCAATGACAGGCCACGCCCCACTCCTGCCACCCCAGACCCCCCAAGCCGTTCTTACCGGACACTCGGCGGTCTCGGCGGGACGGGTCGGGACTTCTCGGCCATCTTCTGCTTCAGGAAGTCGACCGCCGTCATGAGCTGCGCATCGTGCCCTCGGGCCATCTCCGCGGGATCGAGATCGACCGGAATATCGGGCTCGACGCCCTCGTTCTCGATGACCCATTTGCCCTCCGTGCTGTAGACACGATAGTCCGGCGCGGTGATGCCGCCGCCATCGACGAGGGATATGAACATCGAGATCCCAACCAGGCCGCCCCACGTGCGTGTGCCGATGATCGGGCCCATCTTCCTGAGCCGGAACTCGGCGGGGAGCATGTCGCCCCCCGAACCTGCCTGCCGGTTCGTCAGCAGCGCCATATGCGCCCGCGTGGCAACCAGGGGCGTCGAGTAGTCGGTCGAATGCCGCCGCGTCCAGTAGAACGAAATCCGCGCGTCCAACCGCCGGAGAAAGACGTCCGGATCAAGCCCGCCCCCGTTGTACCGGCCGTCGATGACAAGCCCGTCCTTCTGGGTCTGCCCGTACCAGTAGAGTGGAAACATGGCCGCGGAGCTCAGAAATGTATCGGGAAGATGAATATAGCCGATCCTACCGTTCGACGCCTGCTCGACCTTGCGCAGGTTGCCCTCCACCCAGTCGAGATACCGGAACCTCGACTCGCTCTCCGCCGGCACCACGAGCACCTCCCTGGACGAGTCTGCGCCCGGCTTGTCCGACAACGTCAGCCTCACCGGCCGTCCGGCCAAACCCTCGAACGCCGCATACACCTCACGCCCAGCGGTCACCGCCCGGCCGTCGACAGCCACGAGATAGTCTCCCTCCCGAGCGTCGACCCCGGGCACGGCCAGCGGCGGCACCGCCCCCGAAATCCAGTCCGGCGAACGCAGGATGCGCCGAATCCGCCAACGGTTCGCCGAGGCATCCGCATCCCAATCGACCGCCAGCATGCCCACCGACACCCGGTCGGCCTTACGCCGCCGGTCGCCGCCGTAGACGTACGTGTGTGAAGTCCCCAGCTCGCCGATGAGCTCGCCGATGATCCATCGAACCTCCGCCCGGCTCGAAGCCGCCTCGATCAGCGGCCGGTACTTTTCCCCCACCGCGCGCCAGTCCAAACCGTGCATGCCCGGGTCATAGAAGAAGTCCCGCTCGTGGCGCCAGACCTCGCGGTACACTTGCGCCCACTCGGCGCGGGGATCCAGCTTCAGTGTCAGCCCGGACAAATTGAGGTGTTCGGCTTTGGCGTTCTCCGCGGACGAGTCGACGATGCCGACGTCGGTTCCGCGCCGCCAGACGATCCGGCTTCCATCGGCGGAGATGCGGTAGTCGTGCACGGCCTCGATGACCGTGCGCGCAGCCCGCTTGGCTGCGTCGAATGCCCGAAGCTTGCGTGGACCCGGCTCGCGAATGTCGAAACGGTTGAAATCCCCCTCGTCACAGTCCAGAAAGAAGAGCGCGCCCTTCGCGAAGCCGAGGTGGCGATAGTTGCCGCGGGGCAGAGGCAAAGGCTCGACGCGGTGCTCGATGCCATCGAAATCAATGGTCAACCTGGCCGCCCCGGGCGTGTCGGCCTTGTCCTCTTTCTTTTCCTCGGCCGCATCCTGCCCCTTGCCGCCTGCCGCGTCCCGCACCGTGGTGTCATCCCCGGTCTCCGGCGCGAGCAGGGCGGGCGTGTCTTTGCGAAGCGCGATGGCATAAAGCCCAGCCACCTTCTTGTAAACGAGCTCGAAATCCATGTCGCAATAAGTCGGATCGAAGCGGCGGTTGCTGACAAAGAAGAGGCGCTGGCCATCCTCCGAAAACACCGGATCGAAGCTGTCCAGCGGTCCGTCAGTCACCGCCCGCGTCTCCTTCGTTTCCAAGCAGTGGACGTAGACCCGCGAGGCCAGATCCGGGCCGATCTTCGAGTACGCCAGGAACCGGCTGTCGCCCGACCAGGCATGGTCGCAAATTGGCTTCGCGTCGATCCCGAGATCCATGGCCTCGTGCTCCGCTCTGTCAATCTTGACAACCTCCTTCGATTCCACGTCCAGGCAGTACAAGGTCAGCGTCTGATCGGAGAAGGCGATCTTCTTCGAGTCCGGCGACCAGCGCAGGCTGTGCCGATACCCGTCGGTGTGCGTCGTAAGACGGGCGGTCTGCTCCTTGCCAAGCGGGTCGGTGAGCCACAGCTCGTACTCGCCGGCTCGATCGGAGAAGTACGCGATGTGCCGGCCATCGGGCGACCACGCCGCATCCTTGTCCCGCGATCCGGAATCCTGCGACAGATTCCGGGTAATCCCCTTCTCGCGCGGCACGGAGAAAATCTCGCCGCGGGCGATGACCAGCGCCCGGCTGCCATCCGGCGCGACGCCAATCTGGGTCACGAAATCCTTCACATTCCGAACGTATGGCCGGGCCTCCGGGGCCTCGGCCAGGATCTCGATTGAGAGGACCCGCGCCTGGCCCGTGGCAGGCTCGAACACCTCGATCCTCCCAGCACGATCGAAGACGATCAGCCCCCCGCCCTCAGAGGGATGGCCGGCCTCGAAATCCGCATAGTGCGTAAGCTGCCTCGCCTGACCGGTCCGCGGGTTGATCGCCCACAGGTTCAGAAGACCCTCCGCATCGGCCTGATAGTAGATCTCCTCCCCGATCCACATGGGGAAACGCTCTGTCCCACGCCCGTCTGTGAGCCGCCGATCCTTGCCCGTGTTGAAGTCGTAAAGGTAAAGGTCCGGAGCCAGCCCCCCCCGATAGCGCTTCCACGACCGATCCTCGGTCGCGCTGCGCGTGTACGCGATCGTCGATCCATCGGCGCTGAAGCTGCCCCAACCGGCTTCGGGAAGGGGCAGCCCTTCAAGTCCGCTGCCGTCCGGCGCAATCAGGTACAGGCGCGTGAAACGGCTGTAGGAGTCACGCGTCGAGCGAAAGAGGATCTTGCCATTCGTCGGATGCCAACCCACAACCTCGTCGGATCCAGGATGATGGGTCACACGCGCAATCTCGCCCCCCTCGACGTTCATGACGTAGACGTCGGCATTCCCATCGTACTCGCCGGTGAATGCGATCCGGAGTCCGTCAGGCGAGAATCTCGGGAAACGCTCCTCTCCCTCGTGGAACGTGATCCGCTTCGCCACGCCCCCAGCCGACGCAACCGTCCAAATGTCCTCGCCATGAACGAAGACGATCAGGTCACCGTGAATGTCCGGCTGCCGGGCGAGACGCGTCGGAGGGCCCGCGGGAGATTCCGCCATCGCTCCGGGTGTCACACCCATCAGAATCGCAGCCCCGAAAGACACCGCGGCAACCAAAGCGACCGGGCACCGGATCGCTCTCCACTCGGCACACATTCGAATCCAACCGGCCCTCGAGTCAATTCGGGCGCTCCCTTCGCCCAGACGCGCCTCCGATGCAGGGCCCCCGTCCGACAGGAATCTTGAAGACATTTGCGCTTCCTCCTTCATGCAACATCATCACGCCTGGCCGCGCGTCGAACGAAGACGCGCGGCTGCCTTGCGGCCAGTTCTTTGATTCGCTCCCCAATAACAAACCAGAGCGGTCTTGAAACCGCTTCGCGCCTGAATGGGGATTCGCCTTTTCGTGCCGCAGATGATTGCCCCATTGAAAGAGCGTGTTCAAGGCCAATTGGGCAACACAACACGACGGCCGTGTATTTGGAGGTTGTCGGTGAGAATCGAGTTTGCCCCGCGTGGGGGCACGCGGCGTGCACCGGCAATCTCCATCCGTTGTAGGCCCGGTGCCCTCACCGGGCGGCATCACGCCGACAACTGGCAGACGCACCGACACGACGGCATCGCCCCGTGACGAACGCAACACCCGGCAACCGGCACTGTCCAATACCATCCACACCGCACCAGCCTTGAGAGACAGAGAAATCCAAAACACTGTTCCCATGGCAAGACGCGTTGAGGACCAACAGGATGGTCCTGGTTTGCTTTCCGGGCGCGCTCTTGCCACAGCCCGGACATCCGATCACGCGCAGCTTTGAAATGTCCGGGCTAAGCTGGCGCAGGCGAAGTCACGGATCCACTGCCCGCCAGTTTTGCCTTTCCACCCATCCCCACAGTGTGCGTGACTGGCCCGCATGAAAGCGATCCTCCATCGGCACAAGCCATCTTCTCCACTCGCACCGCAACGCCGGCAGTCCGCGCGCGGCCTCATCGGATGCGCATTCGCCCTGTTCCTGGCGGTTGAGGGCAACGCAGCGTCGTGGGACCCAACGGAGGAGGATTATTCCGGGCGCCGAGGAACAACGCTCTATGTCTCCAAGTTGGGGGACAATTCGGATGGCAGCAGTTGGACGAAGGCATTCCACTCGATCCAGACCGCGCTCTCCGCCGTGCCCGACACCGCGGGCGGCCACCGCGTTATCGTCCGGCCCGACAGATACACCGAAGCCAATCTGGCGCCCGCCTTCAAAGGAGCCCGCGGAGCCTACAACGCTTTGGTCGGAGACTTCGACGGACGGCTCGGCTCCGGCGCCAAGGGCTGGGTGCTGGCCGATTCCGGCGATCCGGAGAAGGGCTTCAAAAGCTGGGATTGGTGGAGTTCCTTCGCGGCCTCGGATCGGAACTGGCCAGGCGGAAACAACAGCAGGACATTCTCGAGCCTCGCCTGCGACCGATGGGTCTTCCGCAACCTCTACGTCGCCGGGGGTGACGGCGGACTGTTCTGGGATCTGACCGATAAGAGCGGAGAAGGTTTCACCGTTCTGGTCGAGGACTGTGTGGGCACAGGCCGGGCGTTCGGCGGCGGAATCTGTTACCCGACCGTGCGCGCGGGCGAGCCAAGCGTGTTCCGCCGCTGCTACTTCCTGGGCCTGGACTGGGTGGGCGACACCGCAGCCGTGCTGGTTGGAGGTTGGGAGAAGTCGATGCCCAGCGAACCCCACGTTGTGTTCGAGGATTGCACAATGGTCCACCCCGACAACGCTCTCGGGCTTTCCTACGCCAGCTATTGCGCCCGCGCCCGACTCCTGCACTGCCGCCTCATTGTCCTGAACTTCACCCAGCCGGAAATGGGCGGGAAATCAAGCGGCATCATCTGCACGCAGGGACATCGGCCGGAGGGGCGTCTGCATCTGGATCTGGAGGACTGCACTCTGGCAGGCTACAGCGTGCTCACCCCGGGCAAGGATGGCGAGGCAGCCAGTTGCACCACCAAGGGCCGGGTCCAGGCGTATGTGCAGTACAAACAACCGGATACCGAGGGCTTCGAGCGCCTGGGGAGTTGGCCAGCCGAACTGTTCGCCCGGATCGCTCCGCCCCGGTCGCCTGATGAATTGAAGGCCGCGGAAAGGTAAGAGAGTCCTCAACAAGCCGCCAGACCGTCCGACACCAGGCGCCCACCTTCGCTCTCCAGGCTCACACGCGCAGTACTCCCTCCTGCTTGACCCGGGATCCCGACCTCAGTCGCCATCCATCTTCTCCGCCACAACGATCGAGTTCATTCCAGGGTCGCGCACCGCCAGCCTGGCTCGGGTGAACCCGGCCGATTCGAGGTCCTCCCGGATCTCATCGAAGGTGAACGTGCCGCCGCCGGGCGTCGCCACCAGCATGTTGATCGCGAACAAGGCCCCCGCAATCGGCCGGGTGCGGTTTGGTTCCATGACGATATCCCGAATGGCGATGCGGCCGCCAACCTCGAGCGCTCGAAAGACCTTGGCGAACATGGTCCGATTCTCAGCGCGCGAATTCTGATGCACGATGGCGCTGACCCACGCAAGATCCGCCCCGCGCGGCAACGGGTCGGTCATATAGTCCCCCGCAACCAACCGCACGCGGCGGTCCATCCGGGCGGCAGCCAGACGTCGCCGAGCCATCGGAATCACATGCGGCAAATCGAACAGCGTCGCCCGGCCCTCAGGACATGCCCTCAGAAAAGCCATCGTCCAGGTGCCTGAGGCGCCGCCCACATCGAGCAAACGCCCGAAACGCAGCGGGCGCACCGCCCGAATGACCCGGTCGGCAACAGGACCCGAGATGTTGTCCATGGCACCGATGAACGACGCCGCATCGCCATCCGCCCCGCGAACGCTCGCAACCCGACGTGCCGGCCGACCGCTCTTGACCACCCGGGCCAACTGCGCCCAGTTGCGCAGGCAGTTAGCCTGGTGCTGGGACATTGCCAGAAGGCTCCGTGCGCCGTCCCTGGTGAGAAACTCGCGCACGCCGGCCTCCAGGGAGTAGCGACCGCCTTGCTGGTCCAAAAGCTCCAACGCGGTCAACGCGTCCAAAAGCACACTCAGGCCACGACAATCGCATCGAAGAACGCGCGCCAACTCCAACGCGGTCCGATCCTTGCGATCCAGGGCATCGAACACTTCCAACTCGGCTCCGGCCGCAAAAACTGCCGCGGCCTGGTAGCTCCGACCCAATTCCAATAACGCGTCCGCAGTCCAGGTTTCTTGCTTCACTCGGTTCATACACAGAGAGAGAGGGCGAGGCACGGATTCCACGCACTCACGAGATCGAGCGTACCTGACGAGCCGGCTCCCCGGCAATCGTCGGATCGCCGGGAGGCGTCGCTGCCCGAAGCATCACGACTCGGCGCCTGGAGTCCCCGACCGATCCACCTCAGCGCCGATCGGCAGGAACTCAGCCCACCCCCGGCACCGAGCGCGTTGCCACGGACTCGGCACGGAAGAAAACCTGCGTTCAGCGATCAGTCGCTCAAATACGATATCACCGTGAATACGCCCCATGATCGCGGCACCTTCATCAAGTCCACCGCCGCCTTGGCCGCGCTGGCCGCGTGGCCAATGGGATGCCCGACCCTCCCGTCAGTCCCCCAGTTCAAATCCGCACCCCGTCCAAAGCGACCCGCAACCATCCAAGGGGCCTTCTTCTACCCGGCGGCCGAAGACGTGCTGGCCGGCAAGGCCGAAGACAGTTGGGCGCCACACCAGTGGTTCGCACTGGGTTGATCCTCCACCACCACGCTCTTGAACCGCTCCGCCCACAGCGTCCCATACCGGTTCTGTTGCCGGTTGTACCACTTGCTGAACCGCTGCTTGAGCTCCTTCATGAACCCCGATACA
>JAKLFY010000033.1 GCA_022710935.1 Verrucomicrobiota bacterium | reverse complement strand
GGATCAGCAGCGATGGAGCAGACGACAACAACAGTCATCTCGGCGACCCCGGAAAGCCTAACTTAATTTCGCGGTTCCGTGGTCCAACACTTGGGGTCCACCTCACTCCAGGCACGTGTCGCTTATGCTCAGTTGCGCAAAAGCGGAGACGCGCGATTGCCGCCGGCATCTAGCTCTGCGTGGCCTCTGACCGCAGCCTCCTCTGTCCTCGAAATGGGATGTTCAGCACAGGCGCTGCTTATTCGGCTGAGATACTCCCCGTTCATTCGGAACGTTGTGATAGTAATGTCAGGCATCGCGATTGCGCAAGTTCTCGGTTTTGCTCTATCGCCAGTTATCAGCCGTTTGTTTACCCCAGGCGATTTCGGTGTGTTCGGCTCGTTCATTTCGATCACCAACATCACTGCTGCAGGCGTGACGCTTGAATACAGTCAGGCTATAGTGCTGCCCAGGAAGAATGAGGATGCCTTTCACCTGTTTGTCATCGCCTGCTTGGCTACGCTTACGGTCAGCCTCGTGTGTGCAATCGCCTGCCTTGTTCTCCCTCATTCGATTAATCGCCTCATAGGGACAAACAATGGCTGGGCGCACGTGTTTTTGGTGCTCGCCACCTTGGCCGCAGGGCTGAACAGTTCCTGCCAGGCATGGTGCGTGCGGGCCAAGGCCTTTAAGCACACCTCCTCTTCACAGGTTATCCGCAGCGTCTCATCCAACAGCCTCCAGATCACACTTGGCTATTTCAAGGCCGGGGCGCCCGGCTTGATCATCGGCGATGTGCTTGCGAACGTTCTTGCAAGCGCTAGCCTGTTCCGTGTAATGCTCCCGGATATGCGCGTACTCCGGCCGTTAGTCCGCTGGGAACGCATTAGGCGAGTGGCACGCGAGTACAGGGACTTTCCAATGTACTCTGCCTCGCAGAACGTTATCAACGCTTTGTCGACAGGCTTGCCGGTCCTCTTGCTGACCCAGTACTACGGAATCGGTGTCGCGGGGGCCTATGCGTTCGGGATGCGGGTTCTAGGTGTGCCAATGGCCTTCGTCCATAGGGCGTTGCGGCAAGTACTTCTTCAGAGAGCTGCGGAATCTCAGCACGATGGACAGCGCCTTAGCCCCCTCTACATTAGGACGACCCTGGGACTACTGTGTGTGGCAGTTCTGCCCGCGCTGGTGCTAGGAATATGGGCTCCGTGGATCTTCTCGACCATCTTCGGGAATCAATGGTACTCAGCCGGCGAGTTGGCGAGTCGACTCGTACCATGGTTGCTGTTTTCCTTTTGCAACCTGCCTGCGGCCCTTTTTGCTCGAATTATACGAGTACAGCGAATGGTGTTCATGTATGACTTGGTCCTGCTTGCGTTGCGGACGCTTGCTCTAGTGCTGGGCGGGCTGCACCTCGAGGCAAGCGAGACAGTCCTCCTCTACTCATTGGTGGGTGCGATTATGAACGCTGTCCTTGTGTTGTTGGTGGGAAATGCGCTCAGACAGCGTGAACGTGCAACAACTGGTCGCAACGATCACCATGCCTCGTATGGATGACGGCTTTGTTCTCCGGTCCGTAGCAGAATCTGTGGGTACCAACTCACTCTGCCGCGTTCTGTGTGGCAAGATGCTCCTGGTGAATATGTTGCGTTTAAATCCTGACCATTCTGACCCGCAGATTCTGCCGACGAGGCCCTCTTTTCCCACACAAAGTGGCCAAGAGAGGATCAGCCCGGAGTTGGTCGTGATCATTGACGTCGTCGTAGCCCGGCGCCATCGCGTACGTCCTCTGGCGCAGTACTTCCAAAAGTTGATGCTCGATCAACTCGGGGTCACGATGGTCCCGAAAGGAAGTGGCAAAACGTTGCAGGTAGCCATAGGACCGATTCAATCGCGCCAGCAGCACACCGCCACCGTCGCTGGAGGCCTCGCCAGCCTTGAGACTGACCGTGACCGCCTTCGCAGTGAGCTCTGGAAATAGCAACGTCCGCAGGATACAGTCTGTCTCCGAAGTGTGGCTGACTCGCGCGGTCGCAACGTCTTTCACATCAACGTGTTGACTGCCGTCAGCCACGCTTCATTCAATTTATCGGTGAGAAGTCCGGGTTAAGTGCGAATTGTCGGTCGTCGTGTCGCATTGCTAGAGTGTTCTTATCACGCACACATAGCTACTCGCTTGATTGTGCAACACGGTAGACTATGGGGCGTGCCGACCGTGTTATCATCGACGCTGTATTTGCAATGAAGGTGCTAGATGCCATTACCCGCAAGACCTACTTACCCGCGTGTCGCGCGTACAGCCGTGTCGTCGTGAGAAACGGCGCGGCAGACGCTGCGATGACGTGGCTAGTTAGTGTCTATTTTTGGTACGTTCACGGGTATTGGCCGTGGCTTCGGAGACCTCGCAGCTTCGAAGAAAAAGTCAATGCGCGAATGCTATTTGATCGTGATCCAAGATGGACTACAATGTCCGACAAATTGCGGGTGCGCACGTGGGTAGCTGGTAAATGTGGAAGCGATATTCTTATCCCGCTCTTGTGGAGCGGTGCAAAGCCGGACGACATACCGTTTGACGTGCTACCGCGCCAGTGTGTGTTGAAGACAAATCACGGATGCGGGTATACTATTATTGTCAACGATATAGCACAGCTGGACCGTTCGCGCGCACGTCGCCAATTGGAGCGGTGGCTGGGTGAGAACTTTTGTCATGACTATGTTGTGGGAGCAGCGTGGGCCTATCGAAACATTCAGCCTGTCGTTATGGTGGAGTCTTTTATCGGCGACGGCCAGAATGCGCCACTGGATTACAAGTTCTTTGTGTTTGACGGGAAGGTAGAGGTCTTTAAGGTCGACTTTGATCGATTTCGTGACCACAGCGTGTTGTTCTTTGATAGAGACTGTCGTGCGTGTCAAGTACACGAGAAGGGGCTGAGGCGGTACTCAGGCTCGGTCGATCTGCCGGAGAACATCGGCGAGATGATTGATGTGGCAGAAACCTTAGCGAATGGTATCGATTTCATCCGCGTGGATTTGTTCAGCGTGCGTGGTCGTGTGTATTTTGGAGAGATGACGTGTTATCCGAGTGGAGGGGCGGGCCCATGGTTGCCAGAGTCGTTTGACTTTATGTTGGGCTCGAAGTGGAGGCTGGCGCCGTTTACGGCAGCATGTTCTGGGGTGAAGGCGCTTTCAATGTAGTCCTGAAACTGAATGTGGCTGTCAAGTGGATCGAGAGACACTGTGGATCCTTCGCGTCCGTGGAGGGCGGTTATCGTTAATGGGAGTCGAGCCAGCGAGAGTATTTGTTCGTGGGGTTGGCGAGGATCCGCAGTGGCAGAGGGTACTGAGGGGGTAACGTCGAGAAGTGCGAAGGTGCAGAGATCCGAATGCTCATCGGTGGTTCGTATCGCTCTCAGGTCTGTCCTCCTGACGAGTGGCGTAATGTACTCAACTGGAAGCATGTGCGAGGCGAGGAGTTGCACTGTCCAGCAAGCAGTCCACACGTAGCCGTGATGACTGATCGGCGTCGCGATGTCGTGGGGTGTTTTGCTCGCGACCTTGGTGGTTCTAGGCTCGCTGCTGGGGTTCAGCTGGCCTATTGCCGCAGTCACGCTTGGTCCGGTCACGACCCATACGACGCGTTGAACAGCCGCCTGCTGCGGTCCTTGGGGCTGTTGCGTTGGCCACTGCCGCGTCTTGCCGCGACGCAGTTCCTCAAGCGCTGTCCGGTCAATCTGCGCGGTTTACTGGGCGTGCCGCGGGAGCAGAATCCGAAAGGGATTGCGGTATTCCTGGCGGCGATGGTGCGGCTGCATGGTGTCGGTTTAGCAGGGGAGCAGGATGTGCGGGCGTTGGCCGCGCGCCTGATCGAGTTGCGTTCGGTGAATCAGCCGCGGTCGTGTTGGGGGTACAACTTCGATTGGCAGACGCGGACGTATCTTGTTCCGCGTGGCACCCCGAACATTGTCTGCACCACATTCGCGGCGAATGCGCTGCTGGATGCATATGACGCCTTTGGCGATCCGGGCTGGCTCGATGCGGCGCAAACTGCTGGCGCCTTCCTGCTCGAGGGACTTCACACCACGCGCGACGGCGACACGTTGTGTTTCAGTTACACACCGCTGGTCCCGAGCGAGGTCCACAATGCGAGTCTGCTCGGCGCGGCGTTGTTGGCGCGGCTCCATACCTACCAGCCGTCCGAAGAGTTCCGGTCCGCGGCGGTGGCGGCGACGCGTTATGCGCTGAAGCGACAGCGTCCGGACGGTTCCTGGCCGTACGGTGAAGGGGCGAAGCAGCGCTGGATCGACAGTTTCCACACCGGATTCAATCTGATGGCCCTCGAGAGAGTGCGCGAATGCCTCGGCATGACCGAGTGCGAGCCGGCGATCCGGAGCGGGTACAGGTTCTATCTGGATCATTTCTTCGAGTCGGATGGGCGAGCGAAGTACTTCCACAACTCGACCTATCCGATTGACGCGCATTCGATTGCCCAGGCGCTGGTGACGCTGACGGGGTTGGCGGCGTACGACGACCGCAGCCTGGCCGTGGCCTCGAAGGTCTGCGAATGGGCACTCGGGAATATGCGGGCGCCGCAGGGGTGGTTTTACTATCAGAAATGGCGGTGGTGGACGAATCGGATCAATTACATGCGCTGGTCCCAGGCGTGGATGTTGCTGGGGTTGGCGTGCTATGTCAGAGGGCAGAGGGCAGAGGGCAGAGGACAGAGGTCGGAGGTCGGAGGTCAGAAGTCAGAGATCAGAGGACCGGTATGAGTATGGGGGTGGGTGAATGGGTTCGCGGTTTGGGAATACAGCAAGGGCCGGGAGGAGCTGGTCCGACTTTGCGGTCCTCTGCGAGCTTCTGTTGACGATCTCGCTTGGGAGACCCGCGTCGTGTTTTCAACAGAAGGCCGCGAAGAAACGCAAAGGCTGCGAATCGTGATGTGCGGGCTCTTTTCGAGGTCGGTGGGACAACCGCGAAATACGCGAAATACGCGAAAAGGGGAGGGGCAGAAAACAATGACCTGCGGTTCGCGTGGTTCGTGGTTGCCTGGGGCGCGGGGGGCGGGGGGCGGGCGGCCATCGCGACAACCGTTCAAACAGTGAACGGAAAGAACCTCAGCAGCGTTTGGCTGATGGCCCGGCGTCGCTCGATCGAGACGATGCCCCGACGCTCCCTCAATTTGGTCTTGGGGACATAGTACAGGGCGTCGCAGCGACAGCGTGTTGGCCAGTCCAGTCCATCTGCCGTGTCCAGAATGACCTCGTGAGGTTTGGGATTCCAGTGCTTCTGACCCCGCATTGTCGTGCAGAGCAGTACGTTGACACGTTCCAGATGCGCGTTCTGGACGCGTACGGTGTTGCTGAAGATGACGATCGGGTGGGTCTGTTCATCTTCGAAATCGTAAGTCCAAACCTCCCAGGGGGCCATCACATGCTTTCGTTGCCGAAGCGGTTGAGCAGGCGAATCTCCTCCGGATCATCATAGCAGGCGCGGAGTTCGGTCTCGGTGGGGCGGGGGTCGATCACCGGCGATTGCAGGTCGCCGTATCGCTTGGGGTCGTCGGGGTGCTGAACTCGCCACGGAGCGGAAGCAGGTTCCACCGGGACGAGAAGAGCAGCGGGGCGTCCATGACTGGTCAGGGTAATTCGAGCGCCGGCCTGGACCTGTTTGATCAACGTGCAGAGGTCAGTCCGCGCCTCCCTGATCGAGACGGTGAGCGTCTTCATGGCCGGCAATATGCTTGTTCTGGAGGGACGGGTCAAGGGCAGAGGGCAGAAGTCAGAGCGTCGGAGGACAGAGGACGGAGGGTCAGAGAACAGCGGATGAGAATGGGGGTGGGTGAATGGTTACTCTTGGGGTGGCTGGTGTGGTTCGCGGGCAACCCTCAGGCCGCCAACTTCTCCGCGGCCTTCGCGCCGCGGCGCGGCACTTGTGCCTTTGACAGAAGCGTATTACGCTGCTGCCCATGAAAACAGTGAGCGTGAAAGTTCCCGATGACGTTGCGGGGCGGTTGCGGCGCATTTCAGGGTACACGGTTTATCTCCGGGCCGCGGCCCGCCGGCTGGCAGAGCAAGAGACCGATGGGCAATCGGCCTACGACAAGTCGGCCGACTTGTGCGGGTGCTTGAATGCCGGGGGGATGGCACGGGGCCGGGTCTACCTGAAACAGTATGCCAAGCGAAACGCTGATTGATGCCGGGCCGATTGTGGCTTACCTGGACCGGGCGGAGAAGGTGTTGCATCCGTGGGCCAAGACACAATTCCAGCGGCAGGAGAGTTTCGTGACGTGCGAAGCGGTGCTTGCCGAAGCCTGTGCCCGACTGGCGTACAAGGGGCTGGACCAGGACAAGGTACTCGCCTTGGTCGAGCGGGGAAGCCTCACGCTGGATTTCGACCTCTCGACCAACCTGGTGCGCGTGCGGCGTTTGCTGGAAAAGTACGCGGACCAGCCAATGGACCTGGCCGATGCCTGCCTGGTCGTCATGAGCGAAGAGCGCAGGAATCCGCTGTTGCTCACGCTGGATTGGGAGGATTTCAAGGTGTATCGGCGACACGGCCGGGAAGTCATCCCTACAGTGCCAAAGCCTTCGACTGCGGTTTGAAGATGCGTCCAATGCCTCAACCTGAATCTGCAACGCACTGTTCGCGTGGTTCGTCTGGTTCGCGGTTTGGGAATACAGCAAAGGCCTGGAGGAGCTGGTCCGACTTTGCGGTCCTTTGCGAGCTTCTGTTGAGGATCTCGCCCGGGTGATCCGCGGCGTGTTTTCAACAGAATGCGCAGAAACGCAGAGGCTGCGAATCGTGATGTGCGGGCTTTTTTCGAGGTCGGTGGGGCAACCGCGAAATACGCAAGGATGGGGGTGGGTGGTTTCAGCGGGGCAGATTCCTTGTTGTCGAGAGGCGGGCGAAGGCGCATGGTCACCGACATGACTTTGCTCCAGAGACGCGATTTGGCCCGCCGCCGCCGGCGGTTCGAGGTCTATCTGGACACGCGGGCCCGGCTCCGCGCGGCGCTGGCCCAGTTGATGCCCGGAAACAAAGTCATCGTGTTCGGTTCCCTGACCCGGCCCGGCGTCTTCAACGATCGCTCGGACGTCGACCTCGCACTGCCCGGTTCGCCGCCACCGGTTGACCCGCTCGAACTGACGGCGCATCTCATGGAACGATTGGCCAGGCCCGTGGATGTGGTGCGGTTGGATCAATGCCGGTTCCGCCAGAAGATCCGACTCGAGGGGGAGGAATGGACGATATAGCGCTCCAAACGCTGCTCGAAGAAATGCGCGACGACTGCCGCGTCGTGCGCGATGCTTTCAACAAGTCAGAGGACAGGAGACAGAAGACAGAACGTCAGAGGGCGGAGGACAGAGGTCGGAGGTCAGAGATCAGAGATCAGAGGACCGGTATGAGTATGGGGGTGGGTGAATGGGTTCGCGGTTTGGGAATACAGCAAGGGCCGGGAGGCGTTGTTCCGACCTTGCGGTCCTTTTCGGGCTTCTGTCGAGAATCTCGTTTGGGCGAGCCGCGTCGTGTTTTCAACAGAAGGCCGCGAAGAAACGCAAAGGCTGCGAATCGTGATGTGCGGGCTTTTTTCGAGGTCGGTGGGACAACCGCGAAATACGCGAAATACGCGAAAAGGGGGGGACAGAAACCAATGACTTTCCGTCGGTGATAAGTGCACGAAGAAGAGGCTGCAACTCCCTTGGTTCCCTTCGTTGCCTTCTGTGAAAGGAACAGAATCGTGGATGCGTAAATGGCTGGCGTGCATAGAACTATCAAACCTTGATGAAGTGGTCAGCCGCCTTTCTCGGCAATGACCTCCAGTATCCCTCTCGACACGCTGGTTTCGGTGTGTCGTACCACGAAAAGCGCACATGCCCGCCCCAGGAGAAAGCCCACCGGGCAACCACATTCGAGCGGTGGTTATCCGAGGCGATGGCCCGCAAGCCGGGAGTCAGCCGGGATGAATTCTTGAGCGCTTTGGCCCAGCGTTACGCCGAGTTCCGGCGCAAGCGCCTTTGAGCGGAACGTGATCGCCTTTCCCGATTGCGGTAGCCGGTTTTTCGCGGTTCGCGGTTGCCAGAACCATCAACCCTCAACGATCATCCATCAACCTATCGGACTTGCCTGGTTCTGTTCCTTGCCGAGCTGGCCAGCGAACATGAACCGTTTTCTTCACCACGAAGTGCACGAAGTCCACGAAGAAGAGGCCGAGATTGCCCTTCTTCATGTCTTCGTGGTGAATTCTCCCCCCGGCTCGTGGAACATACCTTGGTACTCGAGCACGAACCGGACTCGAAGCCTGACTCAGTGGTGACCATGAAAGTCGTTCCTGGCCAGCTTGACGGTCTGCTCCTGATCGAGCCGGACGTGTTCGGAGACGAACGCGGGTTCTTTCTCGAGACCTGGAACCGCAGGCGCTATGCCGAGGCCGGCCTGGACATCGACTTCGTGCAGGACAACCTCTCCCGATCGCGACGCGGCATTCTTCGGGGATTGCATTTCCAGAATCCGTCGTCTCAAGGCAAACTTGTGATGGCACTCGAAGGCGAGGTGTTCGATGTGGCGGTGGATCTCCGGCGCAGCTCACCCACGTTCGGCCGCTGGCAAGGGGTGCTGCTTTCGGCGGGGAACAAACGTCAGTTCTATCTCCCCCCAGGATTCGCCCACGGATTTCAGGTGGTGAGCGAGACGGCGCTGTTCCATTACAAGTGCACCGCAGCATACGCGCCGGCAAACGAATGCGCGGTCCGCTGGGACGACCCCGAGTTGGCGATCGCCTGGCCGATTGCCAATCCGGTGCTGTCGGCAAAGGACGCTCACGCGCCGCGCCTGAGCCAGATACCGCCGGACCGGCTTTTTCAGTGAGCTGTCCATGTGCGCAGTGGCAAAACCGATCGAGTTGGGGAAATGGGCGGAGATGGGAGATGGGAGATGGGAGATCGGAGATGGGGGGCGGTGGGACGGTGCGTCGGTAGCCGGTGCGTCGGTGCGCCGGTGGTCGGTACGTCGGTGGCCGGTGCGTCAGTAGGCGGATGGAAAATGGGGGGCTGAACGTCGTGATTGCCTTCTTGCCTTTTGCCGGGGGTGTGGTCACTGTTTTGTCATGAGCGAAGTCACCTTTCTCGTCGAGGCCTGTCCGGAGACTGGCGGGTTCGTGGCACGCTGGGATGATCCGAGAGGGGGGGGGATCACCACCCAGGGTGAGACATTGGCGGAACTGCACGCCATGGTGACCGATGCCGTCAAAGGCTATTTCGAGTCAGCCAAACAACCGCAACGCGTGCGCCTGCACTTTGCCCAGGACCCGGTCCTCGCGCTGACGTGAAGCTGCCCCGCGACGTCACAGGAGCGGAGGCGGTGCGCGCGTTGCAGCGGCACGGATTTGTTCTGGTGCGCCAGACCGGCTCGCACCAGATTCTGCGGAAAGCGAGTGTCAGCGTGGTTGTGCCTCAGCACAAGTCTCTCAAGCCTGGGACACTGAAGGGTCTAATCGCACAGGCCGGACTGTCCGTGCCGAAGTTTCTGGAGGAACTGTGATCGTCCGTGGGCGGCTTGCCCTCCGGCTCGCCGCGCCGTAGCTCGAAGACGAAGGCGGACGGTCCATAGTCCCGCAGTTCTCTCTCCGTTCTCTGTTGCCCCAAATCGCTCCGGTGGTGCAGTGGGCCAATGGAAACTGCACTTCCAGTGCCTGAGGCCCTGCAGGATCTATGCGATAGTCGGGCGATGTGGCACGGAAAGGTGTCCGCCCAACGGCAACAGGAGATTCTTCGCGAGTGTCTGCATGAGTCCTGAATTGGAACGACTGCCCGAAGCGTAGCACGAAGAGCGCAGATGCCCGCCCCAAGAGAGGGCACAACGGGCAGCCGCGTTCGAGCGGGGGCTGGCCCGGATTTCTCACGACCGGGAAGATGACAACGAAATCCGGGCTGTGGCAAAACCGCGCCCGCACGGGGAAATACGAGGTTCGGAGCGCTTCCGAAATCTCGCGAGTGCGGCGACACTCTGTTGCCCGGTTCCATCCCTCGACTCGGGCGCGGTCTTGCTTCCCCAGCCTGCATGCCGACTTCTCTTGTGCACTCCGGCTTCGCATTGAGCAAGAGTGGTGAGCAATGCGCGCTAGGCGGTCTCGTTGTCCGACGCGAGGCGTGGAGGTTGTCTTGGCGGGGCAGATTCGTCGTCTCGATCGCGTTGGCCGGCGCCTTCCTCGGTTTTCTCTTCGGCGGCTACCCCTTCTTGACAGTCAACAACGGCGGCCGAGGCGAGGTGCTGGTGGTCGAGGGCTGGATCGGCGGACGCCGAATCGACGAGGCGGCGACGGCTTACAAGCAAGGCAGCTACAAATGCGTCGTGGTGGTCCGCGATCTCTACAAGGGCGGTGATAAATGGTCGTCCGGACAATACACGTCCGATTACGTGGCAGCGGACCTTGTCGAGTTCGGGGTGCCCAAGGAATCGGTGCATCTTCTCTTTTGTCCCGTGGTACGGAAAGACCGGACCTATCACTGCGCATTGGCGGTGCGCGAGTGGCTGGATCAGAACGGGCTGCCGATCGCGTCTCTGGACGTCGCCACTCTCGCAACCCATAGCCGCCGGTCGCGTCTGCTTTACGAAAAGGCCTTTGGTCCGGGCGTCAGCATCGGTGCGATCGCGATCGAGGATCCGAGCTACGATCCGGCTCGCTGGTGGGCCAGCAGTGCCGGTGTGCGGGATGTTCTTAGCGAGGCGATTGCTTATGTGTATGCGAGGGTGTTCTTCTAGCGCGCATTTCTCACCAACATCTGAAGAATGCGGAGCCGATGTCATCGAAAGGTGCACTCATGCGCGCTGGCCAATCAAAGCCGGGCCGGGATAGAGGGAGGGACGAAGGCAACGGAGTGTTCGTTCGCAACTGCGCTTCCCTCCACGACCAGACCCTGATTCCCCCCTGTCCCGGCGCGGCTTTGCCACAGCCCGGATTTCCGATATACCCATCCGTTGGTGGGAAAGTCGGACTGGAGTGTGAGTTAACCGATCGTGGTCTGCCACGTTGTAGGTTGGCTGCTTCTATCCATGGCGTCCGTGACCGAGAACATTCTCCGCGCCGCGTGGGGGCACGCGGCCTACAGCATCGTCGGCTTTCTCTGTAGGCCGGCTGCCCTCAGCCGGCGTTCGTGAACCGAAAGTCTGACCCGCTTGGTTTCCTATGGCTTTCAGCTCGCTTCCCGCCTGTCGCATCCGCGCCGTCTGTTCGAGCGTGCCGGAACGCCTGTTCGACAATCGCGCGGAGACGACCGAATTCACGCCCGAAGAAGTGGACAAGGTGGTGAAGATGGCCGGGGTCCGCACGCGGCATCTGGCATCGGAGCGGACGTGCAGCAGTGACTTGTGCGTGGCTGCAGCCTGGCGTGTCCTGGATCGACTCGATTGGGATCCGGCCAGCGTCGAGGCCCTGATTTTTGTTACCCAGACGCCGGACTACTTGCTTCCCTCGACGGCCTGCCTGGCGCAGCACCGGTTGGGACTCGCCGACACCTGTGCGGCGTTCGATGTCGGCTTGGGGTGCTCAGGCTATCCGTACGGGCTCTGGCTGGCTGCCATGATGCTCACGGGCGGTGGGCTGAGCCGTGTCCTGTTGCTGCACGGGGAGACCCCGAGCCGTTTTGCCGCGAAGTCCGATCGCGCGGTGGCGCTGCTCTTTGGCGATGCCGGATCGGCGACCGCAATCGAGGCGTGGCCAGGATCGGACGGGGCGCAGTGGTGGTTCAACTTGCATAGCGACGGGTCGGGATGGCGGGACCTGATCCTCGAAGGCGGCGGCTTTCGGAACCGGGAGCCGGACGATCCCCGATTTCACTGCGTGGCGATGGACGGCGCGAAGATTTTCAATTTCACCCTCAAGCGGGTGCCCAGCGTTGTCGAGGAGACCCTGCGACAGTCCGGGAATACGCCCGAAACCGTGGATTACTTCATCTTTCACCAGTCGAATCTGTTCATCATGCGGCATCTGGCCAAGGTCCTGCACATTCCGGAAGCCAAGCTGCCGATCACGATTCAGCGATTCGGCAGTGCGGGAGGTCCGTCGGTGCCGCTCACCCTCGCCCAGGGTGGGCTGGAGCGGCCGTTGGACCGGGCCCTGCGTCTCTTGATCGTCGGGTACGGTGTCGGGCTCTCGTGGGGGACGGCGTTGGTGTCGCTCTCGGCGGATGCGCTTCTGGATCATGTGGTGGTGAGGGAATCGACCGAGTGAGTTGCCACATATGAGCGATGCCCCTTTCATCGATTTCGAGGCCCGCTGGGTGGTGGTCCCGGGCGCGTCCTCCGGGCTCGGACGGGCGATTGCCCTGGAACTGGGACGGTGCGGCGCTCGGGTGATATTGGTGGGCAGAAACCAAGAAAAGCTCGAAGAAACGCAGGCGCTCCTGCCAGTTGGACGCGCGCGGGTGGTGGTGCAAGACCTGAGCTCGGTTGGGGTGATCGGATCGAGGATGCGCGAGGTGAGCCGAGAGGTCGGGCGGTTGTACGGATTGTGTTACTGCGCCGGCGTGGTCGAGACCCGCCCGCTCGCGTCGTTCGAGGCAGCGCGTTTCGCGCGGATGATCGACGTCAATGTGACGGCCGGCCTCGAAATGGCGAGGGCGGTTTCCCGTCAGGACGTCATCGAGCCGGCGGGCGGCGCGCTGCTCTTTGTGACATCGATTTATGCCTGGGTGGGCATGCCGGGACAGTTGGCCTACAGTGCGACCAAAGGCGCTATGATAGCGGCTGCCCGCGTGTTGGCGGTCGAGCTCGCCCGGCGCCGGATCCGGGTGAACACGCTTTCCCCGGGTCTGGTGCATACGCCTCTGAGCGACGGGGCGCTCAGACTGCTCTCGGACGAGCAGGTGAAGGAACTGGAGGCCGCCTATCCGCTGGGCGTGGGCGCGCCCGAGGATGTCGCCCGCTGCGCCGTCTTCCTGTTGGCGCCGCAGAACCGCTGGATGACGGGTGCCGATCTTGTGGTTGACGGCGGTTACATGGCGCGCTGAGGTCGTTGGAAGCCCATCGATCCTATGGATCAGGAACAGGCATTGCGGTGGATTGCGGAGGTCTTCGAGCAAGAACCCGGACGGCTGAGTTCGAGTACGCCGCGCAGTGAGGTCGCTACCTGGGACTCTCTGGGCGTTCTCACGCTGATGGCGGCCTTGCACGAGCATTTCGGCATCGTGATGACCACCGACCAACTTACCGGCATGAAGACCGTGGGCGACATTCTCGAAGTCCTCCAGTCGAACGGCAAACTCGCCTGAGGCACCGCCGTGAGGTTCATTCTCGTCGACCGCATCCATGAGCTGGTTGCCGGCAAGACCATCGTGGCAGAGAAGACTCTCTCGCCCGAGGAGGAGCTTTTCAGAGATCATTTCCCAGGCTTTGCGGTGGTCCCGGGCGTGCTGCTGATCGAGATGATGGCCCAGGCAGGGGGGAAGTGTTTGGACGCGGAGTCGCAGCCCCGCGGCTACGCCATGCTGGCGCAGATCAGGTCGGCAAGCTTTCGGCAATGGGTGCGGCCGGGCGAGACGGCTCGGATCTTCGCGACAATCGTTGTGAGTCAGCCGGATTATGCCACTGCGCGCTGCCACATCGAGGTGGCCGAGCGCACGGTCTGTTCGGCTGAGTTGATGTTTGCGTTCGTGCCAGCCGAGCAGTTTGTTATAGGGTATCGGGACCCGGTCTTGCAGGCCTATCTCGAAGGACAGCCGGCAACGTGCGAGGCAAACGCCTCGATTGGGGGCGGCAAGCTGAGATGTGACTATCGAGATGCTGAACCGCGGGCTTGAGACAGCAGACTTGTTCTCGGTCGAGGGCAAGCGGGCCCTTGTCGTGGGAGGCACCCGGGGCATCGGGCGGGCGATTGCCTGGCGTCTGGCGTGCGGGGGGGCGCGCGTGGCGGCGAACTACGTCCGAGACGAGGCCGCAGCCACGGCTCTGGCGCGCGAGGCCAGCGAAGCGAATCTGGATCTCGAGGTGGTCAGGGCGGACGTCACCAGCGTGAAGGGGATCGAAACGCTCTGCGAGGCGGTGGCGGATCGGTGGAACCCGCTTTCGATCCTGGTCTTCGCAGCAGCCACGGGGGTGCACCGCCCGTTCGGGGAACTGACGCTGCGGCATTACGACTGGACCTTCGGTTTGAATATCCGTGCTTTCTTTGATCTTGTTGGACGACTCCTTGCGCGGTTCGAGGGCGATTCGAGCGTGGTGGCTGTGTCGTCCGAGGGGGCAGTGAGTGCGGTGCCCCAGTACACGTTGGTCGGCGCCACTAAGGGAGCACTCGAATCCATGGTCCGGCACCTCGCCGTCGAGATGGCCCCTCGAGGAATCCGCGTCAACGTCCTTCGCCCAGGCACAGTCCGCACCGATGCCTGGGAGGTTTTGCCCGATGCGGCATCCCGTCTCGAGGCGGCGGTGCGCCGGAATCCGCGTGGGCGATTAACGACCGCGGAGGAAGTGGCTTTGGCGGCGCAATTCCTTTGTTCCGCGGCGGCGGGGGGCATTGTCGGGCACACGCTGGTGGTAGATGGCGGCGCGCGGCTTGTAAGTGGGTAGGATCAATGGCGACTCTTCGGTTGTCCGTGTGGGCAGGCAACAATGTTGTAGGCCGCGTGGCCTCACGCGGCGCGAAGGATGTCAACTCAATCTGACCGATGCCGGCTGAGGGCAGCCGGCCTAGAACGGCGCAGGCAACAATGCTGTAGGCCGCGTGCCCTCACGCGGCGCTGCCATGGTGTATCACGCCAATGCTCACTGCAAAACCCAGGTTGCCCATCCGGCAAATGTTATGTCACGGCTGGCTTCCTTCATGTCTAAAGCGGCTCTTGTACCGTTTCTGGGGCTATCGCGTGGGCCGGCATGTCTCGTTCGGGTTCGGCTCGGTCGTGCTCGGACGCGACGTGACGATTGGGGCGCATTCGCGACTCGGTTTCCTTAGTTTCGTCCGTGCAGACACCATCCGCATGGGCGACCGCGTCCACATTGGCGCAGTCACCATGCTGGACACGCCTCATATCGAGATTGGCGACGATACACGGATCAACGAGCAGGTGTTCGTCGGAGGGTTGCAGTTTCCGGACTCGAAGTTGGTTGTGGGCCGCAACTGCCAAATCATGCAGATGACGTTCATCAACCCGGCCCGGTCTGTGATCATCGGGGACGACACTGGGATCGGCGGGGACTGTCTGTTGTTCGGGCACACGTCGTGGCTGAGCAAGCTGGAGGGATACCCGGTCGACTTCCAGCCGATCGAGATCGGTCGGAGCGTCTCGCTTGCCTGGCGCGTTTTCGTGCTTCCCGGGACCCGGATCGGCGATGGGGCGGTCGTCGGGGCGAATTCCCTCGTTCGGGGTCAGATCCCTCCGCGCTGTCTGGCGGTCGGTTTCCCGGCACGCGTGGTGAGCCGCGAACCCGAGTTCCCACGCCCGGTCAGCGACGACGATAGGATCCGTTGGGTCGAGGAGATGATCGTCGAGTGCATGGGCATTCTCGAGCAGCACGGATTCCCCTCGCGACGCTCCGACTCGACGTGGACGGTAAACGGCTTCCGCGGGTGGGGACCTTTCCGCCGCGCCGCAACATGGAGACTCCGCTTGAATTCCACCCTGGCAGGGGGCGAGACGGACGCCATTCCCGCCGCCGATGTGCTGGTGAGTCTGTCAGCCATTCCTGACGCCTCTCGGACGGCTCTGAGCCGCCGCGGCGTCGTATGGCTGGATCTCGCGACCAAGGAACGTGCCGACCTGGTCCATCCTCTCGGTGAAGAAGTCGTGCAACATCTGCGTCGCTATGGCATCCGATTCTGCCGGGTGAAGCCGACCTCAGGCCGAGCGCTGTGAGGTGGTTCTTGCCTTTTTCTCGGTGGGATTGAACACGCCGGGCAGTGGCACCGTGAAAGCCCCTGGTAATCACAGTCTCGATCTTGACCCTGGGAATGAGTGCAGCCGTATTGCACACTGGTTGCGCCGCGTTTTGGCGACCACACTGCGTCGTCGGGGGGTGGTGGTGGGAGTGTCTGGGGGCGTGGACAGCGCTGTGACGGCGACGCTGGCGACTCAGGCCCTTGGCAAGGAGCGGGTGCTGGTACTGCTGATGCCGGAGCGACATTCCAGTCCCGAAACCCTCGATCTGAGTCGCCTGGTCGCAGAGCGCTTGGGGGTCCGTGTCGTCGAAGAAGATATCACCGGAGTTCTCGAGGCGCTCGGTTTCTATCGTCGATACGAGGCCGCTGTGCACCAGGTGATTCCCGAGTTTGGGAGCGGCTGGTCGTCCAAGCTGGTCACGTCCGGTGTGGCCGCGGGGCGTCCGTACCCGGTCTTTTCCGTCATTGCCCGTGCGCCGAACGGTCTCGAGGTGAGGCAACGCCTGCCGGTGGAGGTCTACCTCGAGATCGTTGCGGCCACCAATTTCAAGCAGCGCACACGCAAGATGTTCGAGTACTACCACGCCGACCGTCTCAACTACGCGGTGGCGGGCACGCCGAATCGACTCGAGTACGACCAAGGTTTCTTTGTGAAGAACGGGGACGGCGCGGCCGATCTCAAGCCGATTGCGCATCTGTACAAGACCCAGGTCTATCAGCTTGCCGAATACCTGGATGTCCCGGAAGAGATACGCAAGCGGCCTCCGACTTCCGACACGTACTCGATGTCCCAGGGCCAGGACGAGTTCTTCTTCGGCCTGCCCTTCGAGCAGATGGATTTGTGCCTCTACGGCAAGAACGAGGGGCTCGAAGCTCGAGTCGTGGCCGAAGCGGCGCGCCTGACGCCCGAGCAGGTCCAGGCCGTCTGGGCGGATATCGATCGCAAACGCTCGGGCACACGTTATCTGCACATGGCGCCGCTTCTCCTGCATACACTATGAGCGATCCTAGAAGCCAGATCCGCGAGTTTGTCGTGCAGAACTTTCTGTTCGGTGAGAATGGCGACATGACCGATGACGCCTCTTTTCTGGCGCAGGGGATCATCGACTCGACGGGTGTGCTCGAGCTGGTGTCCCACATCGAGAAGACTTACGGCATTCGAGTCCGCGACGAGGAGTTGACGCCGGACAACCTGGATTCGATCAACGCAGTCGTGGCATACGTCGAACGTAAGCTCGAGGAGAAAGGATGGGTGATGGTTGATGGTTGATCTGTCTGGGCAATTCTCCTCTGAAAGGGCAGCCGCTCAAGTGAACCGCAAATGGACCTTGTAGGCCGCGTGCACCACGCTGCGCAAAGGTTGTTTTCGATGACTGACGCCGGCTGAGGGCAGCCGGCCTACAGCGTGGCAGACAAATGTGTTGTAGGCCGCGTGCACCACGCTGCGCAGAGGTTGTTTTCGATGACTGACGCCGGCTGGGGGCAGCCGGCCTACAGCGCGGCGGACTACACGGGCTAACACGGCGTGACACCTCCGTTGGTTCAGGACTTCCTCGAGCAGAGCGCGGCGCGGCTGCCTGACAAGACAGCGCTCGTGTGCGCGGGGGGGCGATTCAGCTACGCGGATCTCGACGCGATGGCGAATCGCTTTGCCTGGACCTTGATCGCGTTGGGTGTTCGTCGGGGCGATCGCGTGGCGGTGAACCTCGGGAACGGCGTCGAGGCGGTGGTCGCCATCTTCGGCACGCTCAAAGCCGGCGGTGTGTTCGCGGTGGTGAATCCGTCCACCAAGCGTGACAAGCTGCGCTACATTCTCCAACACAGCCGGGCGACCGTCCTGGTCGCGGAAGACCGAATCGAGTTGGAGGAGTTGATGGTCGATTGTCCCGCTCAGCTCACGACTTTGCGCGGGTTGATCCGGTGCGGCAAGCCAATGGTCAGGTCCGCAGACGATGTCTGCGAACACAGTGGTTCCCATGAGCCGAGCCTTGGAGGGGGGACGGCTCGTCCCCCGCCGAAGGGTGTTTTCAACGGGGTTTGCGGCGACGAGGCCGTCGCCGCTCCGAACCGGTTCACGGTCCCGCTGCGCATTCACCCGTTAAGTGTCAACACTCCCCATGAACCAGGCCCCTCACCCAGTCCCTCTCCCATCCGATGGGAGAGAGTGGCGAGGCCGGGTGAGGGGGAAGGGTTGATGGTGACTGAGCAGTTCACGAAGGAACAGGTTGCTCTCCAGGATTTCACTTTCAGCGAGGCGCTGGCTCGATCACCGGGCACCCAGCCCCTCCGACAAAACATCGATCTGGATCTGGCGTGCTTGGTCTACACATCCGGCACGACGGGGGAAGCGAAGGGCGTGATGAGCGACCACAGCAATGTGGTGTTCGCTTCGGGATCGATCATCGAGTACCTCGAGAACAGGGAGAGCGATATCATCATTAACGTGTTGCCGCTCTCCTTTGACTATGGACTGTACCAACTCCTGATGACCTTCCGCTTCGGCGGGACGCTGGTGCTCGAGAAGTCGTTCGCCTACCCGGCGTCGATTCTCAAGACCATCGAGCGGGAGCGCGTCACGGGTCTGCCCGGTGTGCCGACGCTTTATGCAATGCTGCTCAAGATGGATCTGTCCGGCTTCGACCTTTCGAGTCTGCGTTACCTGACGAACACGGCGGCAGCCCTTCCGGTCAATCATATCATCGAGATCCGACGGCGGTTTCCCGCCGCGACCCTCTTCTCGATGTACGGCGTCACGGAGACCAAGCGGACGCTCTATCTGCCGCCCGAGGAACTCGATCGCCGGCCCGGCTCCGTCGGCATACCTATTCCAGGCACCGAAGCCTGGATCGAAGACCCGTCTGGGAAGCGAGTGGGTCCGGGGCAAATCGGGGAACTTGTCGTTCGCGGGCGCCACGTGATGCGCGGTTACTGGGATGATCCGGCGGCTACTGCCAGGCGTTTCCGCCCTGGGCCGATCTCCGGCGAGCGGCTCTGCTATACCGGCGATCTTTTCCGCACCGACGAGGATGGGTTCTTCTACTTTGTCGGCCGGAGCGACGACATCATCAAGAGCCGCGGTGAGAAAGTGGCGCCCAAGGAAATCGAGAATGTGCTGTATGAACTCGAGGACGTTGTCGAGGCGGCGGTGGTGGGTGTGCCGGACCCGTTGCTCGGGCAGGCCATCAAGGCGTTTGTGGTGGTCCGCAATGGGGCGTTGACGCCGAAGCAGGTTCTCACCCACTGCCGCGCCCGACTCGAGGATTACATGATGCCCAAGTACGTCGAGTTCAGGAAAGACCTCCCGAAGACCGAGTCGGGTAAGATCATGAAGACCCGCCTGGCGTGATCGGCAGACCTGACTGTTCAGGTCTTGAACCGCGAATGGACGCGAATCGACGCGAAGAGAGCGCGTCCGGGGTGGCGAAGTCTTTGGAGTGGGGACGGCCTCGTCCCCGACCGATCCCGGTGACCTGTCCTTTTCGGCAAACGAACTGGTTGTCGGCACCGGCTGTGGACGGGGCCGTCCACGCCCCTGTCGCTCGCCGCCCGACACCCTTGGTGGAGCGCACGGTCTGCCGCCGCTTTCCGATGACGGTATTCGCTGACGCCCCACGCCAGAGCGGTGCGGAAGCGCCCTGGCGAAGCAGTTCATCAAGATGTGTGGAATTGCAGGTGTACTGAATCGACACGGCACCGCGGCACCGACTGACGAATTGATGCGGCGGATGCTCGGCACGATCCGACATCGGGGCCCGGATCAGTTCGGGATCTACCTGGGCACACATGTGGCACTCGGCCACGCCCGCCTCAGCATTCTCGATCTAAACACCGGCCAGCAGCCGATCGGCAACGAGGACCAGACCCTCTGGATCGTCTACAACGGCGAGGTGTTCAACTACATCGAGCTGCGCGCGGACTTGCGGACGCGCGGGCACCGGTTCACGACAGCCAGCGACACCGAGGTCATCTTGCACCTCTACGAGGAGTATGGACCCGACTGTCTGAATCGGTTGAACGGCCAGTTTGCGATCGCGATTTGGGACGAGAAGGACCGCTCGTTGTTCCTGGCCCGGGACAGGCTCGGTGTGCGCCCGCTCTTCTACACCCAACTCGAAGGGGCGCTGGTGTTCGGATCCGAAATCAAGGCCATCCTCGCCCATCCCGAGGTTCGAGCCGAACTCGACCCTGTTGCGCTCGATCAGATCTTCACCTACTGGTCGACGCTCTCGCCGCGCACCTGTTTCCGGGGCATCGTCGAGCTTCCACCGGGGCATTACATGGTGGCCAAGGGTGGTCGGCTGCGAGTGACTCCGTATTGGACAATCGGGTTTCCTGAGGAAGGCGAGCGAGCGGAGCAGCGGGGTGGCCGACCGATCGAGAGCTACGTCGAGGAACTCCGCGCCTTGTTGGTCGATGCGACCCGTATTCGACTGCGGGCCGACGTGCCGGTTGGGGCCTATCTAAGCGGCGGCCTCGACTCATCCGCCATCGCCGCCATCATCCGGACTCTCGGGGTCAGCCGCCTCGACACGTTCTCGATTGCCTTTACCGATGCGCAGTTCGACGAAAGCGAGCATCAGCGCCGGATGGCGAGGTTCCTTGGCACCGAGCACCAGGTTGTTTTGGCCACGCATGAGGACATCGGAGGCGTTTTTCCGGACGTCATCTGGCACACCGAGACGCCGATCATGCGCACCTCGCCGGCGCCGATGTTTTTGCTGTCGAAACTCGTCCGCGACCGAGGTTACAAAGTCGTGCTCACGGGCGAAGGAGCCGACGAGTTCCTGGCCGGGTACGACATTTTCAAGGAAGCGAAGGTGCGCCGGTTTTGGGCCCAGCAGCCCGATTCGACGTGGCGTCCGCTGCTCCTCAAGCGGCTCTATCCGGACATCAGCCGCCTGGGGGCGTCGAGCGTCAGCATGCTCAAGGCGTTCTTCGGCATCGGCCTGACCGACCTCGCTCGCCCGGACTACTCGCACGCGGTGCGCTGGCAGAATAACCGCCGGACCTGCCGGTTCTTCTCCCGTGATGTCAAGAACAAGGTGGCGCTCGATCGGGGTGGAGCCGACAGCCAGCCCACCTTCCCATCCGGGATGCCGCGGTGGAATCCGCTCGCCCGCGCTCAATACTGCGAGATCAGCATCTTCCTGTCCCAATACCTCTTGTCGTCTCAGGGCGATCGACCGGCAATGGCCCATTCGGTTGAAGGGCGATTTCCGTTCCTGGACTATCGCGTGGTCGAGTTCTGCAATCGGCTGCCGGCGAGATTGAAACTCCGAGCGTTGACGGAGAAATACCTCCTGAGACGCGTGGCCGAAAGCTGGCTGCCGCCCGAGATTGTCCGGCGCTCCAAACGCCCCTACCGCGCGCCGATTCACCGCAGTTTCTACAATGCACGCACCCCGGACTACGTTCGTGAGCTGTTGGGCGAGACTGCTCTGAAGCGGACCGGCTTCTTCAATCCGTCGGCCGTCACCCATTTGGTGGCGAAGTTGGACGACGGTAAAGCCCTGGGCGAGACCGATGATATGGCGTTGGCGGGAATTCTCTCGACGCAATTGACGAATCGCCTGTTCCTCGAGAGCCCGCGAGCTCGAACGCCGCTCGCAGCCGAGGACGAAGTCAAGGTGGTCGATCGGCGATGCTTGCGTGAACAGGTTGATGGGTGATGGGTTGATGGGTTGATGGTCACCCGATCAAGGTGGCCGGTTCATGTGGTTTGTGCATGGCTGCGCGGCCAAGGCCGCTTTCCATGAGACGCGAGGTGCAAAGCGGTGCTGAAGCACGCGCACTCGAGAGATGCACGTCACACTGATCTACACCGAGAGCGATCCATGGGCCCTGGGCCTGCGGAGCGTGTCGGCACAGTTGCGTCGGGCGGGGCACACCACGACGAAGCTTCTCTGCTCGATCGAGGCCCATCGGTTCGACCGGAAGATGCTCGATCGAGTGTGCGAGATCGTCGATGGATCGAGGGTGGTGGGGCTGAGTTGCCTGGCGCGGGGTTCCGAGAAAGCGCGTCAGGTTATGGAGGCTTTGGGTCCCCGGAAGCCCTTCGTTGTGTGGGGAGGCGTGCACGCCACGTTGGACCCGTCCGACGCCGCGCGTTCGGCGAATGTTGTCTGCCGGGGGGAGGGCGAGGGGTTTATGGTCGAGTTGCTCGAGCGGTTGACGCATGAGCGGGATTGGCGTGATTTGGACAACGCAGTGTACGTCCAGGACGCCAACCTGGTTGTGAATCCGCCCCGTGGTCTGATTCGTGACCTGGACGAGTTGCCGCTTTTCGACTTCGCGCACGAGAATGAGTTTCACCTGAGCGAGCGCGGCTTGCGCCGGCCGCGCGAGGTCTTTGATGTGCGCGAACCGATCATGTTCAACGGGTCGCGGGGCTGCGCGTTTCACTGCACCTATTGCAGCAACAAGAAGCTCAAAGCGGTCTACGAGAACAAGGGCCCCTACGTGCGCCGGATGACGATCTCGCGATATGTCCGGAGCATTCGCGAGCTCCTGCCCCTCTTTCCGAACGCCAAGTACGTCTATTTGATCGACGAGGATTTCTGCGCGCGGCCGGTGGCGGAACTCGAAGAGTTTGCGGAGACTTATCCACGCGAGGTGGGTTTGCCCTTTGAGTGCATGAGTTCGCCGCTCGTCTTGAACGAGAGAAAGACAGAATTGCTGGTCAAGGCGGGGCTGTGGCGGATCCGCCTCGGTCTCGAGAGCGGCAGTGATCGCACGAAGACGGAGGTGTATGAGCGGAACATGCCAAACCGCATCGTGCGGCGCACCGCCGAGATCATCCAGCGGCACCGGCAGGTTGTCCTCTGCTATTTCATGATTGTCGCCAATCCGTACGAGGAGCCTGAGGATCTTCTTGAGACGGTGGACTTCCTCAAGCACCTTCCGCATCCGTTCTACCTGCAGGTGTACAATCTGGTCTTCTTTCCGGGGACGGCTCTCTACGATCGGGCGGTCCAGGACGGCCTCATTGACGGCAAGACGCACAGCGGCTACGAACTGGATTACCGCAGCGGCCTCAAGTACAAGTCTCATCCCTGGAAGCTCAAGAATCTCTATCTCAACGGGCTTCTGTCGCTCATGGAGGGCAAGGTGACCGGGTATCGGCTTGGGTTTGTGCCGCGCTGTCTCCTGCCCTGGTTGTTGCGTCCGTCCGTGCTGACCTTCGGCGAACGCCATCGGCTGCCGATGAAGATGCTGATCTGGAGCAAGATTCGCTTTCTTCAGTTACGGAAGCTCGTTGCCCGGCTCGTGCAAAGGGCGCTTGGCGACCCGACCTCGGTCTACAATCTGCGTCAAGCGGTGGGATCGAGGTTGTCGAGAGTGGTTGGGCGGTGAACCCACCGATGCCGCACCGGGAACAGCACAGGGCCGGGTCGGAGGACCAGGTCTACAGCGCGGCAGACAACGATCATGTAGGCCGCGTGCCCCCACGCGGCGGAAGGACAGACATCGGTGCAGGCGCCGGGTCGGGGAACCCGGCCTACAACGCGGTCGACAAAGATGTTGTAGCGCCGGGCTAGGTGTGCCGCATCAAAGAGGTTCGAAGAAGCAGCTCAGTTTCAGTGGATGCTCGATCGGCAAGACGCGGGTTGGGTTTGCTGCCTGACGAGATGGTGGCGGTCAAGCGCTGGCAGGAGGTCCAGGCAACGTTGGATGAAAGGGGTTGCCACGATGGGCTCCCGTTCATGCCTGAGATGCTCCCGTTCTGTGGGCGCCGGTTTCACGTGTGGCGCCGCATCGAGAAGACGTGTGTTGAAGGCGATCGTGTGCGGCGGATGCGGAATGTGGTTCTTCTCGACGCGCTCCGGTGCGACGGCTCGGCCCACGACGGGTGCGAGAAGGAGTGCGCGCTGTTCTGGCACGAGTCCTGGCTTGAACGTTGTAGCCACGACCCGGATCCCGAGCCGGACGCCTCTCCGAGGCCGTCCGCACCTGCCTATGGCTATCCGGTCAAACAAGCCAATGGGCGGTACATCTGTCAGTCCACGGAACTCCTCGGGGCGACACAGCCTCTCTCGAAGGCGGATCTTCGGCAGTATTATCGGGACCTGCGCACCCGGACATGGTCTCCGGCGGAGATGCGCCGCTTTGTGTGGGCTGCGTTCAGCCTTCGGTTGAAAGCGGTGTTCTGCGGGGTGTCGAGCGTGAAACTGCGGGGCGCAGCCAGACCGACGCCCACAGTGACTCTCGATCTCGATCGAGGGGACTGGGTCGAGGTGAAACGCGCCGACGAGATCGCCCTTACACTGGATCGACATGGCCGCAACCGCGGGCTGCAATTTCCGGTGCATATGCTCCCCTTCTGCGGAGAGCGGTACCGGGTCCGCAAGCGGGTGGGCCGGATCATCCTCGAGACCACCGGCGAAATGCGTGAGATCAAGCATACTGTGATCCTCGAAGGCGTCACGTGTGACGGCTACGGTCGATGGGGCGGATGCCCGCGCGACGCCCACCATCTATGGCGCGAGATATGGCTCAAACGGATTGGCGGTGTGAGCTTGTAAGGGCGAGAGGTCAACGGGAGGGAACCGTAGTGCGCCCAAACGCTGGGCGATACTCCCTGTGATCCTATGCACGAGGTTTTGACTGCGAATCCCCCGCGGCACGGGGCATCAGTCTCGGCAGACGCACGCCCCGTCCGAGTCGAGGGGAAGCTCGCGTGGCTCGACTCAGCCGACGCCGATATATGGGACGCGTTCGTCGCACGTCATCCAAATGGGTCTATCTATCATCTCTCCCTTTGGCAGCGGGCGATCGAGCGTTCGTTTGCCCATATGCATGCCGACTATCTGGTCTTGTGGGATCCGATTTCGACCCAGATTCTGGCAGGGATGCCCATCTATACCGTGCGCAGTTGGCTGCTTGGTAACCGGCTCGTCTCGGTCCCTTTTGCATCCTTCTGCGATCCTCTGCTGTCGAGTGAGGAAGACTGGGGCCGGTTCCTGCCCGCCGTGTGGGCGATGATGAGCCGGGAGCGAGCCCAGGCCTTCGAGATCCGGCCCTGGCAGACGTCAGGTAAGCCTCGATCACCCGATTTCTGCCCCGGCAGCCTCTACAAGCATCATTACCTTCGCCTGGACCGCCCTCTGGACGAGATCAAGAAATCTTGTTCCCGCACTTGTGTTCGCCAGTGGCTGGGCAAGGCGGAGCGAAATGGAATCACCGTTGTGTCCGAACCGGCCGATACGGTCCTGGCCAACTTCCATGCGTTGGCAACCGAGACACGGCGCCGGCATTCACTGCCGCCGATCCCTTTTCGCCTGTTCGAGTCCCTGCGCGATGTTCTGGGGCCGACCCACTGCGGAGTCCGCTGCGCGTGCCACGAGGGCAGATCGGTGAGCGCTGTTTTGTTCTTGCGGTTTCGCAACACGTTTACACTCGAATATGCGGGGGATAGCGAGGAGGGCCGGGCAACGGGGGCAAGTCAGTTCCTGTACTGGAGCGCCATCCAGGAAGCTCTGCAGCTCGGATGTGTGGTGTTCAGTTTCGGGCGAACAGCTTTGGATAACGTGGGGTTGCTCGACTACAAGCGCCGCTGGGGAACAGTCGAGGAAGATCTGCCGGTACTGTTCTTGCCCAGACGACGGCGGCCCCGCGTGACTTTCGCGCAGCGCCGGAACCTTCACCAGTTGGCCCGGTACTTTTGCGCGCACGCGCCGGACCGGGTCTATTGGTGGCTGGGGGACTTCTGCTATCGGCACTGGGGATGATCGGCGGGATCCAAAGGGGGGAGACCAGACGATGAATAGACAACGCCAAGGGCGGACAGCGCGTCGACAACGACGACTCGCCGACTTGTGCTGGCGAGCGTTCTTGCCGTGTCTGGCCGCCAGTCTGCCTGCGTCCGCACAACAGGCGGTCACCACCCAACCGCCAGCGGAGGCGTTGCCTCAGGACAGTGCCCTGACACCCGTGCCTCTGCCATCGCCGTATGTCTCCCAGCCCTACACAAGCGCAGGGTCCCAACGCCTTCCGCCGCTCCCCCCGACGCCCAATCTGGGCACGGAAGCCCTGCCTGCGGCCGGTCAGATCGAGTCGCCCCGGATGGGTGTGCTGGCTCCGGCCCCAGCCGCGGCGGCTGCGCCCCGGCGCGAACTGCTCCAATGGGGCAATGTGAGCTTTCATCCGCACGTCTCCTACAATCTGCTCTACGGCACGGGGATCTTGTCCGGACCGGACCAAGAGGAGAACACGCTGCAACAGACCGTGTCGCCGGGCCTGACGTTCCAACTGGGTCCGCATTGGACCTTGGACTACACGGCGAGCCTGAAGTTCTACTCGAACGAGGCGTATGAGGACACCGTGGATCATCATGTGAATTTGAGCGGGTGGGCGACGTGGAATCGCTGGCGTTTCACCGCCGGCTACGCCTACGGCTCGACCAGTTCGCCGTTGATCGAGACGGCGGCCCAGACGGAGCAGGACACCCACAACGCCCGGGTGGGGGCCGATTACGCCTTCAGCGACCGGACCACGCTCGAGTTGAGCGCGGCTCAGGTGCTTCGGTTCACGACGGCCTACACGGACAGTTGCACCTGGTCGACCACGGATTGGATCAATTACCAGTGGCAACCGCGGCTTGCGGTGGCCGTCGGCGCGGGCTTTGCCTATGACCAACTGGATCCGGGCACCGACATGACCAGCCAGCGGGTCCTGGGGCGGGTGCGGGGCGAGGTGGCGCGGAAGCTCTCCTACACGCTCGAAGGCGGCGTCGAGATCCGGCAGTTCCTCGACACCGACGCGTCCTCGAAACTCTCGCCCACCGTTCAAGGGGCGATCGACTATCAGCTCGCCGAGGACACGACGGTGTCGTTGTTCGGTTCGCACGACATCGGCACCTCCTATTTCAGCGATCAGTTTACCGAGACAAGCAGTGTGGGCGCGTCTGTGCGGCAGCGCCTGTTGCGACATTTGTCGCTCGGGGTGAGCGGCGGATACAGCTTCACCAGCTACAGCAGCACGCTCGCGACCGACACGGTCGAACGCGAGGACGATCGGGCGTATGTCGAGGTCAGTCTGAGCACGGTGCTGCGCAAACGCATTCAGGTGTCGGCGTTCTATCGGTACACAGACAACTCGTCCGACAACGCGGGCTACACGTCGGGGGGCAACCAGGTGGGTTTGATGTTGTCGTATGCGCTGTAGGCCGCGTGGCCTCACGCGGCGCGAAGAACGCCTTCGGTGACTGACGCCGGCTGAGGGCAGCCGGCCTACAGAGCGGCAGACATCGATGTTGTAGGCCGCGTGGCCTCACGCGGCGCGAAGAACGTCTTCGGTGACAGGCGCCGGCTGAGGGCAGCCGGCCTACAAGGTGGCTGACAACGATGCTGTAGGCCGCGTGGCCTCACGCGGCGCGAAGAACGCCTTCGGTGACAGGCGCCGGCTGAGGGCAGCCGGCCTACAAGGTGGCTGACAACGATGCTGTAGGCCGCGTGGCCTCACGCGGCGCGAAGAACGTCTTCGGTGACAGGCGCCGGCTGAGGGCAGCCGGCCTACAGAGCGGCAGACATCGATGTTGTAGGCCGCGTGGCCTCACGCGGCGCGAAGAACGTCTTCGGTGACTGACGCCGGCTGAGGGCAGCCGGCCTACAAGGTGGCTGACAACGATGCTGTAGGCCGCGTGCCCTCACGCGGCGCGAAGAACGCCTTCGGTGACTGACGCCGGCTGAGGGCAGCCGGCCTACAGAGCGGCAGACATCGATGTTGTAGGCCGCGTGCCCTCACGCGGCGCGAAGAACGTCTTCGGTGACTGACGCCGGCTGAGGGCAGCCGGCCTACAAGGCGGGCGACAACGATGTTGTAGGCCGCGTGGCCTCACGCGGCGCGAAGAACGCCTTCGGTGACTGACGCCGGCTGAGGGCAGCCGGCCTACAGAGCGGCAGACATCGATGTTGTAGGCCGCGTGCCCTCACGCGGCGCGAAGGGTGACATCGACGCATTTCGGTGGTATGCTCGAATGCTTGCGCAGACCGGAGGGCAATGGATCTGCGCGGAGCAGAGGAGGCTGGATGTGGCGATGCGAATCAGAAGAGATCAACCCAACGAACCCGAACCAGCACCGCGGCGATTGCGGCGGCTTCACCGGGTCTGGCCCGATCCTGGCGGCAACATTTCGTATCTGTTAACCCTGTGCGTCGATGGTCGGGTCCATGTGCTTGCCAATGAACTGACGTTCGAGCGGTTGAGTGGATTCTTGCTCGGCAGTCCAAGCCGATACGGCTGGTTTGCGCGGCGGTTCATTATCATGCCGGATCACATTCACCTGATCGCCCAACAGGGTCGCGAAGCGGTGCGCCTTGGGCAATGGGTGAAAGCGCTGAAAGCCGTGACGGCCGGCCTTGAACCCCTGCAACACTCAACGTCTGTTCTCCCGCGGGCATCGACCAGAAAGCAGGCGAATGATGCGGCCCGCGGCGTGCTTGGGCCTGAGATCAAGTCACAACACCAATTGACTCGCACGAAACGGGCTTGGCGATGGCAAGCGGGCTTTCACGATCACAAGTTCCGCAGTTGCGAAAGCGAGCAGCGCAAGTGGGTGTATCTGTGCCTCAACCCAGTTCGTTATGGTTACGTTGAGCGGCCAGAACAATGGCCGTACGGCGGGGAGGTTCTCCACGACGATCCCAATGGTCCGCGCGTCGAGCGTGGAACACCTCCATTGTTGGATACCGGAATGCTCGTGGAAGAGCAGGAAGACTGAGACGACCCGGCCTACAACGCGGCCGGCAACGATGCTGTAGGCCGCGTGGCCTCACGCGGCGCGAAGAACGTCTTCGGTGACTGACGCCGGCTGAGGGCAGCCGGCCTACAACTGACGCCGGCTGAGGGCAGCCGGCCTACAACTGACGCCGGCTGAGGGCAGCCGGCCTACAACTGACGCCGGCTGAGGGCAGCCGGCCTACAACTGACGCCGGCTGAGGGCAGCCGGCCTACAAGGCGGCAGACAACGATGCTGTAGGCCGCGTGGCCTCACGCGGCGCGAATCATGACATCGAAATCATGATCTTGGGTACATCACAGACGCCGGCGCCGGGTCGGTGGACCCGGCCTACAACGCGGCCGGCAACGATGCTGTAGGCCGCGTGGCCTCACGCGGCGCGAAGGGTGACATCGAAATCATGACCTTGGGTACATCACAGACGCCGGCGCCGGGTCGGGGGACCCGGCCTACAGGGCGGCAGTGGCGCGAATCATGACATCGGGCACAGCGCAGCGCTGGGTCGAGGGACCCGGCCTACAACGCAGCGGTTGGCGCGGGTTCGCCGTCTGCGGGGCGCTGGTCACGCTCGCGTTCGCGTGGCCGCTCTGGGATTTGGGCCGGTTCGCCCTGCGAAGCGATCTGTTTTCCCATGTCCTTCTCATTCCGCTGATCAGCGGCTATCTGATTTGGAAACGGCTCGGGTCGGTGTCGCTGCCGCAGTCGGCGCGATCGGTTTGGGCAGCGCTGCCGGGCGCAATCGGTCTGGCACTGCTGGTGTGGTACTGGACCGGCTTGCGAGCACGCGGTCCGCTGCCGACAGTCGACTACCTCAGCCTCATGACCACGGCCTATCTGGGTCTGATGTTGGCGTGTGCGCTGGGTTGCCTCGGGACGGGCATTGTCCGCGCTCTGTGTTTCCCGATCGCCTTCCTCGCCTTCATGATTCCGTGGCCGACGGCCATGATCGATGCGGTCGAGATCGGTCTGCAGTATGCCTCGGCGGAGGCCGCGGCGGTGCTCCTTGCGGTGTCGGGGACTCCCTTTGTGCGGGACGGCAAGGTGTTCGACCTGCCCGGGATCACGCTCCAGGTGGCGCAGGAGTGCAGCGGCATCCGGTCGAGCTATGTTCTGTTGATTACGGCCGTGCTCGGCGGACATGTGCTTTTGCGGACGGGTTGGAGGCGCTGGGTGTTGGCGCTCGCAGTGATACCGCTCGGCATCGTGAGGAACGGGTTCCGGATTCTGACCATCTCGATGCTGTGTGTGCATGTGTCGCCCGAGATGATTGATTCGCCGATCCATCGCCGGGGCGGGCCGGTGTTCTTCATGCTCTCGCTGATCCCGTTCTTTTTGCTGCTGCTGTGGCTGCGCAAGACCGAGCGGCCGAGGAAGGCCGAAGGCCCTCAAGCACCGCCTCCGGTTGGGCAGCAGCGGCCGCCGTGTTCGAGGAGCGGTGAACCGCCACAGTCGATGCGCGCCGCAGCCTCGCCGCCGACTTGTCCCGCATGAGTTTGAATGCACTAGCGGCATTTGCGGCTGCGGCGTGTGCCGGCGGTCTGGCACTGACGTGGCTGGTGTTCAAACACCGCATTGCGACTCACTGGAGCTTTGCGATCGGCTTGTTGCTGGCGGCGGCGGACACGGCATTGGCCGGGGTCCTTGCGGGCAGCGAATCTGCGGAGTCGGCGTTTCTATGGCAGGGCCGGAGAATGTGGCTGACGGCGGTGCTGCCGAGTGTGTGGCTCGCGTACAGTCTATGCTATTCCCGGGGCAATTATCGCGAATTCCTCGACCGATGGCGATGGGTGCTGGTTGGCGCGGTGCTGATCCCGGTCTCGCTGGCCGCGGGGTTTCATTCGGATTTGATCGGGGAGTCGATCGAGCCGGTGTGGGGGCCGGTCCAGTTCATTCCGCTAGGCTGGGCGGGCAAGGCGCTCGAAGTGATCCATCTGTTGGGGTTGTTGCTGGTCCTGATCAACCTCGAGAAGACATTCCGCAGCACGGTGGGAATGATGCGATGGCGCGTCAAATTCGTCATGCTCGGCCTCGCGGTGATTCTCGGAGGCCGGATGTACGTCAGCAGCCAGGCGGTGTTGTTCTCGGGAATTCAACTCCCGATTGTCGGCGTGTTGGGCACGAGTCTGCTGCTGGGAACGCTGCTGCTGGCGTTCTCCTTCCTGAGGACCGGTTTGAGCGAGGTCGACGTCTATCCGTCCCATGCCTTTCTGTACGGTTCATTGACGGTTCTGTTGGCTGGGGTCTACCTGCTCAGCGTCGGTGTGCTGGCCGAAGTCGTCGCGCGGTTTGGGGGCGACCAGGCCTTTGCGCTCAAGGCGTTGCTGTTGCTGCTGGCCCTGGTGGGGTTGGCGGTCGTGTTGATGTCCGACCGCGTTCGGCACCGGACGCAGCAATTCATCAGCCGGCACTTGCGGCGCCCTGTCTATGATTATCGGCGTGTATGGGCTGCGTTTACCGAACGGACGACGTCGCGGCTCGACCAGGCGGATTTGTGTCGGGCCGTGGCGACGCTGATTGCCGAGACCTTCAACACGCTCTCGGTCACGGTTTGGCTGGTGGACCCGCATCGGCAGCAATTGCGCTTCGGCGCGTCGACGGCTTTGACCGAGCAAGCGGCAAACGAACTGCTCGATTTGGGAGACGACAGCGCGGCGGTGATCGCGGCCGTGCGCGCGGCGCCGACGCCGCTGGATCTCAACCGTTCCGAGGGCGGCTGGGTTGAGACCCTGAAGCGGTGCAATCCGGACTATTTCAAGAAAGGCGGGAATCGGGTCTGCGTCCCGTTGGTGGCCGCGGGAGAGGTGCTTGGGTTCATCACGCTGGCCGATCGGGTCAGCGGCGTCCAGTTTTCGCATGAGGATTACGATTTGCTGAAGTGCATCGGGGATCAGGTGGCTGCGAGCCTGCTGAATCTGCAGTTATCGCGGAAACTGATCGAGGCCAGGGAACTCGAAGCGTTTCAGTCGATGTCGGCCTTCTTCGTCCACGACCTGAAAAACACGGCGTCGACGCTCTCGTTGATGTTGCGGAACCTGCCGGTGCATTTCGGCGACCCGGAGTTCAGGGCGGATGCTCTGCGCGGGATTGGGGCTTCGGTGGATCGACTCAATGGCCTGGTTCAGCGGCTTGCCCTGATCCGCCGCGGGCTCGAGGTGAAGCCCGTTTTGGCGGATCTGAACCAGTTGGTCACGACTGTGTTGGGGCAGATTGACGGTGCGGATTCGATCCAGGTGATTCAGGACTTGCAGTCGGTTCCCCGATTGCCGGTCGATCTCGAGCAGTTACCCAAGGTCCTGACCAACCTGCTGCTCAATGCCCGGGAAGCGATTACGGGGTCTGGGACCATTCGTGTGGCGACGATGGTCCAGGGCGGGCATGCGGTTGTCTCCGTGGCGGACACGGGCTGCGGGATGAGCGCGGAGTTCCTGAGCCGGCGGCTCTTTCGCCCCTTTCAAACGACCAAGAAGAAGGGTCTGGGGATTGGGATGTTCCAGAGCAAGATGATCGTTGAAGCGCATGGCGGGAGAGTCGAGGTCGAGAGCGAGCCTGGTCGCGGCACGACGTTTCGTGTGCTGTTGCCGCTGCATACTTAAACACTTTTATCCAATGAAACCTACCGTATTAATCATCGACGACGACGAGGCTGTCCTCGACCAGTTGAAATGGGCGCTGGCCGACGAATACGAAGTCTTGCTGGCCAAGGACCGCTCGAGTGCTATCGAGACATTTCGGGCGCGGCGTCCGGATCTGGCGTTGCTCGACCTCGGTCTGCCGCCGTTGCCGAACGATCCACGCGAAGGGATGGCTGCCCTGGCGGACATGCGAAATCTGGACCGGCATACGAAGGTGATTGTCATCAGCGGTCTGAGCGGCAAGGAGACAGCGGCTCGGGCGGTCGGTGAAGGGGCCTGCGATTTCCTGCTCAAACCGGTGCAAATCGACAGCCTGAAGCTGCTTCTGAGCCACTGCCGCCACGTGGTGGCCCTCGAACGCGAATACGAGGAGATCCGGCAGCATCCCGAGGCTGAGCCGTTCGAGCTTCTTCAAAGTCGAAGCCCGCGGATGGAAGAACTCCTTGTGAACATCCGGAAGGTGGCCACGACGGAGGCGCCGGTATTGATCCTGGGCGAGAGCGGCACGGGGAAGGACGTCGTGGCCCTGGCGATTCACCGGCAGAGCGCGCTTCGGGCCGGACCGTTCGTGAAACTCAACTGCGACATGGCGTCCGAAAGCCTTCTGGAGAGCGAACTGTTCGGGCGCGAGGACGATGCCCAGAGCGACGGGGCCTCCGCGGAAGGCCGGCTCGAGTCGGCGTCCGGCGGCTCGCTGTTTCTTCAGGACGTGGGCGACTTGCCGCTGAGGTCGCAGGTTCGGCTCATGCGGCTGCTCGAGGAGCGGGTGGCGGATGGGGGAAAAGAGCGGCCATCCGGTGAGATCGCGCCGCGGCTCATTGCTGCATCGAGCAAGGATTTGACCGCCGCAATCGCCAAGGGCAGCTTCCTCGAGGGCCTGTACTATCGGTTGGCGGTGCTGGTGATCCGGGTCCCCGCTCTGCGCGACCGCAAGGAGGACATCCGGCAGTTGGCCGAGGGGTTCTTGAAGCGCTTTGCGGCGCAGTTTGACCGGCCGAATCTGCAATTCGACAGCGAGGCGCTGCGCGCGCTCGAGCGGCATGCGTGGCCGGGCAATCTGCGCGAACTTGAGAACTGCGTGCGACGCGCGGCGATCATGTCGGACACCGACATCCTGAGGGCGGACGATCTTGGGCTGACGCCATCGACCGTGCAGCCTGCGGCCGCCGGTTTGCGCGAGGCCCGTCAAAGCGCCGAGAGGGCTGTGATCATCGGGGCGCTGCGGAAGCACCATGGCAAGATCACGGCGGCGTCGATGGAGTTGGGGATCAGCAGGCCCACGTTCTACTCGTTGATGGAGAAACTGGGGATCGAACGTCGGAGTCTTATCTGGGATCATTCGGAGGAAACAAGCGAGGAATAGACAATGAAACAGACAACAACGGACGTCGGGATTCTTGAATCTGGAAGTTGGCGGCAACCGGGTCACGGCATCATTCATGGCCTTGGCAGATTGCTGCAAGGCGAAACTCGCGGGTTTCCTGCTGTGCGGGCTGGAAGCGCATCGCTTGCGTGGGCGGTCCTGACTCTGGCGCTGATTCTCTTGCCCTCGGGCTGTCAATCGCACCGCCCCACCTTCATCAGTCCGGCGGACGCCGAGCCGGACCGGGCGATTGTGCTGCGCGAGGGGGATGTCGTGAAGGTCACGTTCCCGGGAAGCCCGAACTTGAACACGACGCAGCAAATCCGGCGCGACGGCAACATCAACCTGGCCTTGGTCGGGGATCTCAAGGCGGCCGGTCTGACACCGAGCGCGCTCGAGAAGGAGATCCTGGCCGTGTACGGGAACCAGTTGCTTGCTCCCGACGTCACCGTCAGTCTCGAGTCCACGGCCTTCTCGGTCTTTGTCACCGGCATGGTGTTGCGACCGGGCAAAGTGACATCGGACCGCCCGATCACCCTGCTCGAAGCCATCATGGAGTCGGGAGGCTTCGATTACACACGCGCCAACCTGAAGGCCGTGCGGGTGATGCGTCGCGACGGGGAGCGGATGAAGACCTTCATCATCGATCTGAAACCGGTGATGGCGGGCGGGCCCGCGCTGCCCTTTCACCTTCGTCCGTCGGACATCGTGTACGTGCCTGAACGGTTTTCGATGTTCTAGCCTTGAATCTCAGGATATGCAATCTCGGCTCCTGATTGTTGACGACGACGACGAAATCCGCTCCCAGCTCAAATGGGCCCTGGGTGGGGCCTATGAGCTTCTGCTGGCGGGGGATCGTGCGAGCGCGCTGGAACAATTCCGAGCGTGCCGTCCGATGGTTGTGCTGCTGGATTTGGGGCTGCCGCCCAACCCGGACTCGCCGGAGGAGGGCCTGGGGATCCTTGCCGAGTTGCTCGCGATCGAGAAACTGACCAAGGTGATCATCGTAACCGGCCAAGGTGAAAAGCAGAATGCCCTCAGGGCGGTCGGGGCCGGCGCCTACGATTTTCTGTCGAAACCGGTCGATCTCGACGAATTGAAGGTCATCCTGCGTCGCGCCTTTCACCTTGCCCGGATCGAGCGCGAATACCGGGACCTGCATCACCGGCTCGATGAGGACGGATTCGAGGACATGCTGGGCGCGAGCCCGTCGATGCAGCAACTGTTCAACACCGTCCGCAAAGTCGCGGCGACCGATGCCCCGGTGCTCATTCTCGGCGAGAGCGGCACGGGCAAGGAGAAGGCCGCGCTGGCGATCCATCGCCGCAGCCAGCGCAAGGGCGGTCCGTTCGTTCCGATCAACTGCAGCGCCATCCCGGAGACCCTTCTCGAGAGCGAGTTGTTTGGGCATGAGAAGGGCGCCTTCACCGGCGCTCACACCCAGCGCAAGGGCCGGATCGAATCCGCCATCGGGGGCACGCTGTTTCTGGATGAGATCGGCGAGTTGCCCTTGGCGATCCAGGTGAAGCTGTTGCGTTATCTTCAGGAACACAGGATCGAGCGGGTGGGCGGCCGGGTGCCGATCGAGGTCGATGCGCGTGTGATCGCCGCCACGAACACCGATTTGCAGCGGGCAATTCGCGAGAGCAAGTTTCGGGAGGATCTCTTCTATCGTCTTGCTGTCGTGGTGTTGCATCTGCCGCCATTGCGGGATCGGGGAGGGGATCTGTTGTTGATGGGACGGGTCTTTCTGAACAAGTTCGCGGTCGAGTTTGGGCGGGATTCGGCTGGTTTCAGCCCGCAGGCCCTGGCGGCGATGCAGGGCTATTCCTGGCCTGGCAACGTGCGCGAGCTCGAGAATCGCATCAAACGGGCCGTGATCATGGCCGACGGCCCCCGCGTGACGCCGGAAGATCTCGAGTTGACGCCTGCGGTCTCGGCCAGCCAGACCGCGCGCACCCTTCAGCAGGCGCGGGAGACCGCGGAACGCGAGGTGATCCAGGCGGCTCTCCGGCGCAATGGCGGCAAGATGACCGCCGTCGCGACCGAACTCGATATTAGCCGTCCGACGCTCTATGAGCTGATCGAGAAGCTCGCGATCGCACGCCCGGATCGGGACGGTAAAGCAATGCCTGCGGAGTAGAAACTTCGCTCTGCCCCGACCCGAAATCCAAGGCGGCGCTGAAGCGCACGCAGTCCAAAGGCTTCACTCCGCCGGACGCGCTCGAAGACCCGAAGCGTCTGGAGTGCGGCGGTTCACCGCCGCTTTGGAGTTTGTACATTCTTGATGCTTATCGATCCGAATCATGTCGAAACCCCAAGCGCCGACTCATCCCGCGATGCCGGACGGCTACAAACCGGTCCATGGTGCACGTCAGCATTGATCCGTCGAATGTCATGTCGAATGTCATTGCCGCCCGTGAACCGTCCCTTTCGTAGCCGCGGACGTCAGTCCGCGCCATCTCGCACCGTCAAAGGCGGGTATCAGCGCCGACTCATCCCGCGATGCGGGACGGCTACAAACCAAAGCGGTTCGTTGTCCACGTGAGCATTAGACTATTGAATGTCAACGCTCAACGCGCAACACTCAACGCGCAACGTTCAACCCTGAGAGCAACATGCCCCTCAAACACGGGCACCCTGAATGAATAACGCAAATCGAAGTCTCCTGTCCGTGCTGATGATCGCCGCCCTCCTGGGGGCGGCCGGATGCTCCCGCGAAGCAAAACGCGACCGGCACTTCGGCCGGGCGGAGAAGTACTTCGCATCGGAGCAATACGAGAAGGCGATCATCGAGTACCGCAACGTGTTGCGGTTGGATCCGACCAACCGCACGGCGCTGCTGCGCGTCGCGCGCATCTTCTTCGAGCAAGGCTCGCCGGTCCAGGCCATGCAGGCCATGCAGGCCGCCGATCCGCATCTCGAATCGGACGATCCCGCTCTGCGTTGCCGGCTTGCCGAGTTTCGGCTGGCGACGGGGGACACCGTTCGAGGACGCAATGAACTGCTCGATCTGCTGGCGCAGTCGCCAACCAACAGCGATGCCTTGCGATTGCTGGCCGGGCCCGGCACCCCATCCCAGGAACTGACAAACACGACGGTCTACCTGGAGCAACTCGACGCCAAGCATCCCAACTCCGCGGCGGTTCTTCTGGCTCGTGCGGCGCTCCTGACCCGGCAGCGGCAGCTCGATACGGCTGAACAGTTCGTGCAGCGCGCGCTGCAGTTGGATCCGAACCAGGCGCAGGCGCATGTGCAGATGGGGCAGATCCATCTCCTGCGGACCAACCTGGCTGCGGCCGACGAAGCGTTCGGAAAGGCTGTCAAACTCGCGCCGCCGCGCTCGCCTGTGCACACGGCCTATGCCCAGAGCAAGATGGTGTCCGGCAAACCGGACGAAGCGCGGGCCCTGCTCGAGGATGTCTTGAGCCAGGCGCCTGATTACCTTCCGGCCGCGCTCCTGCTGGCGCGTCTCGAGATGCAGGACAAGAGGCTCGATGAAGCCCTCGCGCTGACCGGACGCATCGTGTCGAAGGACCCGCTGAATATCGAGGCCCGCCAGTTGCGCACTGAATTGCACCGAGCCAAGGGCCAGCCGGAGAAAGCGGCGCTCGAATGGGAGCAATTCGACCAGAGCGTGCGGCCCAACCCGTTCATCAAGTTGCAGGTGGCGCGTGCCCACCTGTCTGGCGGCGACAGCGTCAAGGCGGGCGCCGCGCTCGACCAGGCCATCATCGCCAGCTCGAACAGGCTCGACACGGTGGCCATCGAAGCCCGTCTCTTGCGCGCCCGACTGCATGTCGAAGGCCGCACTCCGGCCGTTGCTGTCGAATCCCTGCAGCGATTGCTCAGCATCACCAACGTCCTCGAGGCGCGGATTCTCCTGATCGACGCCCAGCGCGGGGCGGGGCGGCTCGACGAGGCGGTGGCCACCTGCCAGGGACTGATTCGCGACCATCCGGACAGGCCGGCATTTCCCCTGATGCTGGGGATGCTGCTGCGCGAGCAGGGGCGGATGGCGGACGCTCGAAACGCGTTCCGGCGCGAGCTCGAGCTTTCACCGGGCAGCCTGATGGCCCTCTACCAGCTCGTCGATCTCGAGATTGCGGCCACCAATGCGCCGGCCGCGCTCAAGACGGTGCAGACCGAGCTGGCCCGGACGAACTCGGCGGCTCTGAAGTACCTTGAAGGCCGGGCGCTTGCGGCCCAGCGCCTTTGGCCCCAGGCGCAGGCATCGCTCGAGGAGTCGATCGGCCTCAACCCGCAATTCTCGCTGGCGTACCAATTGCTGGCCGACATCCACATCGCCAACACCAACCTGGCCGGGGCAGCCCGGCAGCTCGAGGAATTGATCTCGAAGAAGACAAACGACGTTCAGTCGATGGCGATTCTCGGGACGCTTTACGAGCGGATGGATCAGCCCGAACAGGCGCGCGCCAAGTACGAGCGGATCCTCGAGATCAATCCGCAGTTCGTTCCCGCGCTCAACAACCTGGCATACCTGTACACCGAACGGCTGCCGCAACTCGAGCGCGCGCATGAATTGGCCCAAAAGGCGCGCCAATTGGTCCCGGAAGATCCCTCGGTCATGGATACGTTGGCCTGGGTTTTGCACAAGCGCGGCGAAGATCAGCAGGCCTTGCCGTTGCTGCGCGAGGCCGCCCAGAGAGTCCCCGGCAACGCAGAGATTCAATACCACTTGGGAATGGTCAGCTACATGCTCGGCCAGCCGGACGCCGCCCGGGCTGCCCTCGAACGGGCCGTGGCCGCGCCGCAGTCTTTCCCGAGCAAAGCCGAGGCCCAGCGTCAGCTCGCGCTGCTTACGTCCGGATCCGCGGCCGGCGGCACGGAGGACAGGGCGACGCTCGAAGCGCGTGTCAAAGACCAGCCCAGGGATCTCACCGCCCGCTCCCGCCTCGCCGCCGTTTACGAGCAGGAGGGCCAGTTTCCGAAAGCCGCGGCTGAATACGAGGAGATCCTTCGTCAAAACCCGAAGGCCGCGCAGGCGAGTCTGCGCCTGGCCGAACTGAACGCCGGGCCGTTGAACGACCAGGCCAAGGCACTCGAGATCGCCCGCAAGGCGCACGAACTCGCCCCGAACGACCCGCAGGCCGCGGGTTTGCTTGGACGCCTCCTGGCTCGGCGCGGCGATCACGTCCAGGCCTACGGCCTGCTGCAATCCGCCGCTCAACGAAGTCCGCAGCAGGCCGATCTGCAATACGACTACGCGTGGGCGGCCTACGCCATGGGACGGGTGGCCGACGCACACCAAGCCATGCGCCGCGCCCTCGAAATCCAGCCCGACTTCCAGGCGGCCGATGCCGCGCGCGCTTTCGTTTCGATGACGGCCCTTGCGCTCGATCCGCGGGGACTGGCCGAAGCAGAACCGCGGATCCGGGAGGTTCTAAAGGCTGATCCGGATCATGTGCCTGCGTTGATGGCCCAAGCGGCTCTGTTTCGCGCGCGGGCTGACGGCAAGTCGGCGGCCACGCTTTACGAGCGGGTGCTTCGGGTGTTCCCGAGGTTTGCGCCGGCCAGTCGTGAGCTGGGCCTGGTGTTGGCGGGCGATCCCGCCCAGGGGCAGCGGGCCTACGATCTGCTATCGAGAACGCGCGAGGCCTTTCCGGACGATGGCGGCGTGGCTCGAGCCCTGGCGTTGCTGAGCTACGCGCGCAAGGACTACCGTTACACCACCACGCTGCTCGAGTCCTATGTCCGGAGGCAGCCCGACGACAGCGAGGCCCTGTTCTACCTCGGCATGGCCCAATGCCAAATCAAGCAGACCGATCAGGGCAAGGAACAACTTCGGAAGGCGATTGCGGCCGGGTTGAAGGAGCCGTTGTTGGCTGAGGCCAAGAAGGCCTTGGCCGCTCCCTCTTCCCAATAGAGCCGCTCGCACCCAACCCCAGACAACCCCCCACACAGCCCGCAGGTCCACCTGCGGGCTCTTTTTTTTGTCTGGACGGTTCACGGTCAGGCAAGGAGATCCTGAATCTCTTCCCAGCTCAGGTCGCCGCCCGACCGGTCCTCCCCGTCCAGCAGGGCGTCGATGACCTCGCGCTTGCGGCTTTGCAGACTCAGGATCTTTTCCTCGACCGTTCCTCGCGCGATCAGGCGATAGCTCGTCACCACGCGTTTCTGGCCCAGCCGATGGGCGCGATCGGTCGCCTGCGCTTCCACCGCCGGGTTCCACCAGGGATCGAAATGAATCACAGTATCCGCGCCGGTCAGGTTCAGGCCGGTCCCGCCGGCCTTGAGGCTGATCAGGAAGACCGGGATGTCGGCGTGGTCCTGGAAACGGCGGACGACTCCGCCCCGATCCGGTGTTGCGCCATCCAGGTAACAGAACTCGATCCCTCGAACCGTCAGCCGATCCCGGATGAGGGCGAGCATCGAAGTGAACTGGCTGAACACCAGCGCGCGGTGCCCGCCGTCAATCACTTCCTCGATCAACTCCTCGAACATTTCGAGTTTTCCCGAGGGGGCGGCGCCTTCGACCATCGGCAGGTCGAGAAGCCGCAGGTCGCAGCATACCTGGCGGAGCCGCAACAACGTGGTGAGGATGACCATCCGGCTTCGAGCCAGTCCTTGGGAGCCGACTGTTTCGAGAACCTCGCGTCGCCCGGTTTCGAGCACCTGGCGATAGACCGCCGCCTGGTCGGACGTCAGGTCGCAGAGGGCCACCTGTTCGATCTTCTCCGGGAGATCCGGCGTCACATCGCGCTTCACACGGCGCAGGAGAAACGCGCGGACCCGGCGCGAGAGACGGTCCTGCACGGCGCGATCGCGATCGCGCGTGATGGGGATTTCATAGCGCTCGCGGAAGTCCCGCGCCTTGCCCAGATAGCCCGGCATCAGGAAATCGAAGATGGACCACAGATCGAGCACCGAGTTTTCGAGCGGCGTGCCGGTGAGCACCAGCCGGTGCCGGGCGCGGATGGCTTTCACCGCCTGGGCGTTCTGCGTCTCGCGGTTCTTGATGTGCTGCGCCTCGTCAAGCACAACCGTGTCAAACTCGATCGCGCGATAGTGCTCGAGATCGCGCCGGATCAGCGCGTAGCTGGTGACGATCAGATCGTGGCGCGGAATCTCCGCGAAGCGCGTCTGGCGCTCCGGCCCCTGCAACGGGAGAACCCGCAAGGCGGGAACGAACCTGGCCGCCTCGGCGACCCAGTTGAAAACAAGGCTCGTCGGGCAGACTACAAGGTTGGGCAAGGGGCGTGATCCCGGCTCGATTTGGGTCTGGGCGGCCGTGACAACAGCCAGCGTCTGAAGCGTCTTCCCCAGACCCATCTCATCGGCCAGAATCCCGCCAAAACCGTGCCTGCGCAGGAACCACAGCCACGCCACGCCCTGCTTTTGATAAGGACGAAGCACGGCGTCCAAGCTCCCCAAAGGAGGACATTCGCGCGCGGCCGCGTCGACCGGCCGAGCCGTGCGGTCGAGCCATGCGCGGGGCGCATCGAGTCGCCATCCTGCGTGCTTCCTCAATGTGGACTCGACGAAATCCGCCTGCGCGTTTGCCAGCCGGTAGCCTTGGGCGGTCTGCTGCGGCTCGCAATCGAGCAACACCTGTTGCAGTTCCTCGACAGCGCCCGTGTCGATCAACGCCAGCCGTCCGCTGCGAAGGCGGACATGGCTTTGGCCGGCCAACACGAGCCGCTGAATGTCCGCGGCGGAGAATCGCTCGCCGCCAGCCGACGCAAATGCGACCGTCAGATCGAACCACTGTTCGCCGGAAGGCGTGACGACCAATTCCGGCTCGATCCGTTCGAGCCTGGTCTTCGCCGCCCCATCGAGCCGCGGCTCCAACTCGACATCCCACTCCCGTTGCAGTCGGGGAAACACGCGCGCGAAAAAGTTCAGAACAGCCGTCTCGCCGTCCAGGAGAAAACGGTTGTTTCGATCCGGCCCGGTGAAACCGCACTGGGCGAGGCGTTCGAGCGCCGCTTGTTCGGCCCCGGGATCGCGCAGGGTATAGCGCGTCGGGCACGCGGCATCGGGGAAGCAGAGCGGCTCGACGACACCATGGACTGGCGCCACGGCGTGTCCGGCATAGTCGCATGTCAGTCGGGCTTCAATCCGGGCGAGACTGCCTTCGAGGCGCAGTCGGAAGCGCGGTGGCTCCGTTTCGAGAACAAAGTCCGACAGATCGAAACTGGCCTGCGCGTGACCGTCTGCGACAAGGCCAGGCCAGTCCTGGCTGAGGAAGGCAGGCACGCGCGCGCGTTCGAGGCGGACCGCTCCGCGCGCCAAACCCCGTGCCGCTGTGGGCAAACGGAGCGGTTGCAGCCGGTTGCCGCGCAGGCACCAGTCGACTTCGCCTGTCGTCAACACAGCGGGGACCGATCCATCGAGCCGCAGCATGATCTGGCCCGAGGCTTCGAGTGCCGCACGCACCGGCCACGAAATCGCATCGAGCGAGATTTCGAGCGGGCGTCCGCGCCCCAGGGACAGGCCGGAATGTCCAGCCAGCTTGGGCAGCAACTGTCCCAGGTCGGATCCGCCAAGGAGCAGCATCGCCGGCACCCCGTCCGCCGTCAGGATCTCGATGGTGTCGAGTACGGACGCATCGGCGGGACTGAGCAGGAACGGCACATCGAGCGGCAGCATATTCAGCGGGACGCAGCGCCCTGAGCGAACCGCCTCGAACACCAGCATCACTTTCCCTTTCGCCATCGCCTGTTCGAGGTTGGGCGGAAAGATGATCCGGATCTCGATCTCCTCGGCCGCTTCGCCGGGGGCTGCGCGCCGCAGGGCGCGCCGGGGCTGCAACTCCGGGGCGCGCGAACCCGGATGGCCAGACGCGGCATCCTTTCGGACGGTTGTTGTCGTGGCCCCGCGCGCGGGAGGAGAGGGGGGGATCGGGTGAGCGGCGGGTTGCCGGGTGGCCAGCCAATGGAGTCCCGCGGCAACGGCATGGGCGCAGATCGCGCCTTCGATGCGGGCGCGGCGACAGGAGCAGAGGGTGTCGACGTCAATCGCGCTCCGCAGCACCAGGCCGGTCCGGTATTTGGTCGCACCCTCGCGGACCAGACCCTCGAGGCGTGGCGGCGCCCAACTCGACTCGTGGACATTGCCGCCGGCCAGGAGTGCGCGGGCCTCCTGCATCACGCGCCAGCCCGCCACCCGCGCGAGCAGATCGGATGTCAGTTCGACACAACCCGTGCGTGGTGTTGCTTTCCTGGCCTGCATGCTGACTTCTCTTGTGAACTCCGGCTTCGCGGTGGCAAGAAGTGGTGGGAAATGCAGGCTAGCGCGAGGTGAAGACGCTGGCGAGGATGGTCTCCTTGATCCTCCAGATCAGGGCCATGGTCAGCGCGAGCGGGAGCAGGACAAGCAACAACATCAGCAACACGCCCACCCGGGTGGCGATGTCGAGCATCAGCAAAAGCGCCAGAGGCGGCTGTCCCATTTGGGCCAGGCCGACCCAGCCCGCGCCCAGCAGAGCCGTCGCGAGCATGAGATAGAGATTGAGCGTGGTGAAAAGCCTGGCTTCGATTCGCAGCGTCTCGTCGGGCAGCATGGCCGTCAGGCGCTGGAGCATTTGATTGACGGTGAAGAGGAGCATCAGACCGGACAGGGCAAGGACCAGGACGGCGAATTGAAAGTGGATCACATCCGGCATGACCCGCCACCAATACAGGAACGGCGAGAGACCGACGTTGATCGAGGCGAACACGAGGGCGCGCTCGCGGGCGTGGTGCCACACCCGTTCGGAGCGCTGGAAGTGGCGCATCTGGTGGAGGGCGTAGCAGAGAAGGCCGTTGGCGAGCAGGGGGGGGAGCAGGCCCAGACCGGCGAGGAGACTGGTGCGGGCCGTCTGCACCGAGACGACCAACGCGAGTGGCAACCCCCAGAACAGGGCTGACAAGCCGCGCACCAGGCGGCTGAGCGCCACCATCAGATCGGTGGCCGATGCGGATTCGACCGGGCGGGGCGGGGCATTGACCTGGGGCAGGAGCACGCGCTGTCAATGCTTGGCCAGATAGGTGTACTCCTTGAGGCCGTGCTCGTATTCGTCGAGCAGACGCATGGCTTCCGAAGGCTTGAGGCGGTCCGTGCGAATCGCTTCATCCACCTGGGCCTTCATTTGTCGCTTGAGCTCGTTTTCGTCGTACTGCACCGAGGCCAGGGATTGGCCGATGGTGGCGCCTTCGATGATCTCCTCGACGTAATAGCCGCACGGCTCGTCCGGTTCGAGGAAGACATGGACCTCGTTGACGCGTCCGAACAGGTTGTGGAGATCGCCCATGATGTCCTGATAGGCGCCGAGCAGGAAGAAACCGAGGTAGTACGGCTCGGGCTGGCCGTTGCCACGGACCAGTTTGTGGAGGGGCAGCGTGTGGCGGACGTCCCGCAGATCGATGAACTTGTCCACCTGGCCGTCGGAATCGCAGGTGATGTCCACCAGGATGGCCTCGCGGGTGGGGCGTTCGTCGAGCCGGCTGATCGGCATGATCGGGAACAACTGGCCCAAGGCCCAATGATCGAGCAAGGACTGGAACACGGAGAAGTTGCAGAGATACTGGTCGCAGAGACTGTCTTCGAGCCTGAGGATTTCCTCGGGCACGTGGGCCTGGCCGCGGAAGCTCTGCACCACCTTCTCGCCGATCTCCCAGTACAGGTTCTCGATCTTGGCGCGGTCGGGAAGATCGAGCAGGCCGAGCGTGAACATGTTCTGGGCGTGCTCTTTGCGATCGAGGGCGTCGTGGAAGGCCTCGAGCTTGTTGCGCCTGTCGAGGTTCTCCTTCATGTCGATCAGCTCCCGCACCATCGTGTGCTCGGTGTCGCCGTAGACCAGGTTGGGCAGATCGCATTGTTTGGCGATGGCGCCAAGGACCTCGACGATCAACACGCTGTGGTGGGCGACGATCGCCCGCCCGCTTTCGCTGACGATGTCCGGATGGGGCACCTGCTCGGCGTTGCAGACGCTGGCGAGGTAATAGACCACGTCGTTGGTGTATTCCTGCAGCGTGTAGTTGGTCGAACTGTCGAAGGCGGAGCGGCTCCCGTCGTAATCGATCCCCAGGCCGCCGCCGGTGTCGAAGTACTGCAGCGGGAATCCCATCTTGACCAGCTTGGCGTAGTAACGCGCAGCCTCCTGGACGGCCTTCTTGATCGTCAGGATGTCCGGCACCTGCGATCCGATGTGAAAGTGCAGCAGTTTGAAACAATGACCGAGATTCTCGGCGCGCAGCAGATCGGCGGCGGCCAGCAACTCGGTCGTGTTCAACCCGAACTTGGCGTTCTCGCCGGCGCTCTCGGCCCATTTGCCCCCGCCCTTGCTCGCCAGCCGGGCGCGGACGCCGATGAGCGGATCGACGCCAACCTGCCTGGAGACCTTGAGAATCTGGGTCAATTCTTCGAGTTTCTCGACGACCAGGATGACCGTCTTGCCGAGCTTCAGACCCATCAGGGCCATCCGGATGTAGGCGGAGTCCTTGTAACCGTTGCAGATGATCAGACTGCCCACCTGGCTTTGCAGCGCCAACCCCGCGAAGAGCTCCGGCTTGCTGCCGACCTCGAGCCCGAACTGGTAGCACTGGCCCGCATCCAGGATTTCCTCGACCACCTCGCGCAGTTGATTGACCTTGATCGGAAACACGCCGCGGTAGGATCCCTTGTACTCGAATTCCTTGATCGACGTGCGAAAGGCCTGGTTCACCGACTCGACCCGGTGCCTGAGGATGTCCTGGAAACGAATCAGCAGCGGGAATTTCAATCCCCGCCCCTTCGCTTCCTCGATGACATCGGTCAGGTCCACCACCGCGCCAGAATCCTGTTGCGGTTTGGCGATCACGTGGCCCGCCTCGTTGATGTCGAAGTAATTCGCCCCCCAACGGTCAATGTGATAAAGACCACGCGCGGCAGCGATGTCCCAAGGCCGCTGGTCGTCCCTAAGGTTGCTCATTTCTCAATCGTGGGCGGCACTATAGGAAGACCGCCGCGGTTTTCAATAGGCCGCATCAAGAATCTTACGCCCAACCGGGCCGGCTGGGCGGATTCACCCACAGGTTGGCCTCGGGATGGTTCGTGATCTTCAACGCGTCCGCGTCCCACTCGAGTTTCTGTCCGTTGAACCGCTGGGCCAGGACCCCCAACAACGCCACCTCGGTCAACGGCCCCCCATACTCGAAGCCGGACCCGGCCGCCCGGCCCTCCTTGCAGGCGCGAATCCAATCCTCGTAGTGCCCTGGGACGCGCGGGATGGTCTGTGGCGGGCGTTGGTAGGCCCGGTCTCTCTCCGCGGGGATGATCTGGGCTCCGCCCGCGCCGTGCGACCCGTGCATGATGGTACCGCGGTCGCCAAAGACCAGGGCGCCGATCTGTGGCATTTGACGCTGGGCTTCGAGTTCCTGCGGACGCGGCGCAAGCCGTCCGGTAAACCACTTCACCGTGACCGGCGGTCGCTCGCCGCGGGCGGGGAATGCGTATGTGACTGTCGACACGGCGGGAAAAGTCTCGGCGCGCACGGTGGCATCGTCGTACTCCTCGGATTGCGCCTGGACCGAGACAGGACTGCCCAGATCCAGCGCCCAATAAGACGGATCGAGCTGGTGACAGGTCCAATCGCCAATAATGCCGGTTCCGAAATCGACCCAGCCGCGCCATCGACCGGGGTGGTAGACCGAATGGTAAGGGCGTTGCGGCGCGGGTCCGAGCCAGAGATCCCAGTGCAAGGTCGAGGGGGGCGCGTCGCCTGCCGGGGGCCGGGTCCGGTGAGCGCGCGGCCGGTAGGAGTTTTGGTTCCACAAGTGGATTTCCCCCACGGTGCCGATGGCGCCCGCCCGCACCATCTCGACGAACTGCCGGATGGAATCGGAGGAATGTCCCTGGTTGCCGACCTGGGTGATGATTTTGGCGCCGCGTGCCGCGCGGGTGAGGGCGCGGACCTCGGCGAGCGAGTGGGCGAGCGGTTTTTCGCAATAGACGTGCTTGCCCATGCGGATCGCCCCGAGGGCGGCGACGGCGTGCGTGTGATCGGGAGTGGCCACCACGACGCCGTCGATCTCGCTCTCGATGCGATCGTACAACCGCCGATAATCCGTGAAGAACTTCGCCTTCGGGAACGCCTTCAACGCCCCGGCGGCGCGTGTTTCGTCGACGTCACATAGAGCCACAATGGCCTCGCTCTTCACGCCATCGAGATCCGCTTGACCGCGTCCGCCGGCCCCGATGCACGCCAGATTCAGCCTCATGCTCGGCGCGGTCTGGCCGCCGCGCCCGAGCACGCGCGCCGGCACAACGAGGATTGCCGAGTGGGCGATGGCGCGACGGAGAAAACAGCGCCGGGTGAGTCCGGTCGGGCCTTGTGAAACGGGACGTCGTCGAGGGTTCATACGAGGTGGCGTCGAGTTTTAGGGAGAGGGCCGTGTCGAGTCAGCAAGAAAGCGAGTCAGGACGGTTTTCAAGGCGCGCGCCACGCCGTGGCCGTGGGGGAGATGGCTGACGAGGCCGCCTTGCTGCTGGACGGCGGCCTTGACCTCGGGCAAGGCATTGGACGGGGCGGCCAGGTATCCGGCGATTTCCTTCTTCAGCATGGTCAGGTCGTTGAGATGATCGCCGACCGCGAAGATGTTGGCCGATGCGATTCCCAGGCGGCGTGCGATCTCGGTCAGGGCGGTTCCCTTCGAGTACGCTGTGTGACTGAACCGGGCGTAGACGTCGTTGCGCGTGATCGTCAGGTTCGGCACGGTGCGGCAGTACTCGCGGAGGAAGGCCTCGATGGCGTCGGTGTCCGGATTGGACCGGGCCAGGAGGCAGAGAGGGGACCAGGGGTCGGCGTATACTTCGGCGTTGAAGTGCTCGTTGATCCAGGCCGTCAGGCGCGGAACATCGGCGCGCATTCGCTCGTAGAGGGCCGCGTGGTCGCGCGCGCAGCGGTCGTTCCAATCCGTCAGACCGACATAGCGGTGATCCTGATGGATGTAGATCTCACGTTCCACGAGCACCAGGTAGTCCGGCCGGACGCTCAGGCCGGACCGCGCCACTGCCTCCATCAGGCTGGTCAGGTCGCGTCCGGTGTTGATGACCCAGCGGGCTCCCTGGGCCTGGAGATCCTGGAGCAGTCGTTGCAGGGTTTCGGGCACCGGCGGGTTCTCGAATTCGGCGAAGATTGTGCCATCGAAATCCGTGGATATGAGCTGAACGGGCAATGACATGATTTGAGTCGAGGTCCAAAGGGTTCGGTTGCGCCCTTGCGCAGCGGGCAGAATCGTGTCATACGGGCCTTTGTCAAAAGGATTTATGAAGTCAGCTTACGAACTGGCCATCGAGCGACTCAATCGAGCCTCGCCGATCAAGAAGCTCTCGGGTGCCCAGAAGACGAAACTTGCCGAGCTCGATTCGATCTACGCGGCCAAGATCGCCGAGCGTGAGATTGCGCTCACAAACGACGTCCGCACCGCGGAAATCAAAGGGGACATCGAAGCGGCCGAGCAGGCCCGGCGCACCCTTGCGGCCGAGCGCGCGAAGCTCCAGGCCGAGCTCGAGACCAAGAAAGACCGAATTCGTGCCCAGGACTGACGGCGTGCCGGTCAATCGTGCTCCGCCTGCCGGGCGGCGATGGCCTCGGTGAAAAGCCTGAGCGCTTCGCCGCGCGAGAGGGAGCCGGTGAGCCGGAATTCGAACAGGTTGTTCACCACGGGGACATTGCGCATTTCGCTCGAAAGAAGGACGGGGAGGGCGTCCTGGAGCCTCTGATTGGGCGTCAGGCATGGGGGAGGCGGGCGCATGATATCCAGCGCGATCACGGCCCGGAGCTCGTCTCCGGCGTTCAGATGCCCCTTGAGATCGTGCAGAGACACCACTCCCACCAGGCGCTGGCGGGCATCCACAACCGGCAGGTAGTTGTTCGGGATCGTGAGGAAACGCTGGCCGATCTCCTGGAGCGGTGCGGTCTCGCGCACCGGCGCGACCGGGGCCAGCATGAGATCGCCGACGGTTCGATCAATGGCCGCGCCGAGCCGCGCGCTCTCGGTCTCGACAAACAGTCCTTTGCGCTGCAGCGGTTCGGTGTAGATGGATGCCGGGTGCAGGCCGCGTCCCACCAGCGTGCCGACCGCGCACGCGAGCATCAAAGCCGGCATCAGTGAGTAATTCAGCGAGATCTCGAATACGATGATCATGGTGAGCAGGGGCGAGCGTGTGGTCGCGGCCAGCACGCTGCCCATGCCGACGAGCGCAAACGCCCCAGCCGGCAGGGCGTCCGCCAGACCCAAGGCGTGCAGCCCGTGGCCAAAGAGGCTCCCCATCGCCGCGCCGAGAAACAAAGTGGGCGTGAACACGCCGCCCACCGTCCCTGCGCCCACGGTCAAGGCGGTCGCGGCGAGCTTGGCGCCGAGCAAAGCCAGCACGAAGAGCGGACTGTAGATTCCCTCGTCGCCGAGGATGCGCGAGGTGACGACGTAGCCGTTGCCCCACACCTCCGGCACCTGGATCGCCAGGGATCCGACCACCAGACCGGCGACGGCCAGTCGGATATGGATCGGCCATCCGGTCCGATCGAACAGGGTTTCCCCCCACCTCAGCATTTTGAGAAACAGGGCGCCGAGGGTTCCCGAGGCCGCCCCGAGCACCACAAACCACGGCAGTTGCGTCAGGCTGGTGAAGTTGAAGTCCGGCACTCTGTACCAGGGTTCGATACCGAAAAAGCTGCGCGAGACAACCGCCGCCGAGACCGAGGCGCAAACCAGAGGCGCGAACAGGTTCATCGCGAAATTGCCGAGGACGATCTGTGCGGCAAAGACTGCGCCTGCAATCGGGGCGTTGTAGGCCGCCGCCATTCCCGCGGCGGCGCCGCACGCCACCATGAGCCGCAAGCGATAGGGTGGCCAGCGCAGGCGCTGTCCCCCCTGCGACGCGAAGGTCGCCGAAAGCTGGACCAGCGATCCTTCGCGTCCGATCGAAGCGCCGGTGGCGATGCTGATCAGGGACGAGAGCGATTTGATGGCGGTTGTGCGAAAGGGCAGTCGGCCATCGCCGGCCACCACCACCTCGAGCAAGTTGGTCGACCCCTGAGTGCCCACCACGCGCAGGCCCCAATGCAGCGCCAGCCCCGCCACCAGACCGCCCAGCGCCGGCCCCGCCAGCCGCGTCCAGGGCCCCAATCCCTCCGCGATCTCCGTCAGATCACCCAGCCGGTTCAGGGTCAGCCATTTGATGAGCTCCGTCGCGCCGAAGAAGACGAAGTTGGTCAGTCCAGCCACCAGGCCGATCGCGACGGCGAGCGCGATGTTGATGGCATCTTCGCTGAGACGCAGGCGCTGTCGCAGGGCGAACAACCGCTGCCACCGGCGCGCCAAATAGGCCTGGCCGGCCGCCGCGAGTCGCTCCCACGTCAGGCGCCCAAACGCCATGAAGTCACGCTCCCCAGATCAACCGCCCCGCGCCTGCCCGGGTTCGACCGCCGTCGATCTCCAGCCTTTGCCTGGGATGAACTCCTTGCTGCCCGAATCGCTGGCACACCCCGCGCCGAGCCAGGTCGCCAACGCCAGCAGCAATCCCAGCCATCCAAGTCTTCGTCCGGATGCACTCATGGGCGTCAATCTAATCGAGGTTGTCAGACTGACAAGCTTGTTGCACAGTCATGTCGCGCCGCAAATGACAGCCGGGCGGCCCGCGGGCATCGGCAAGCCGCCTCGTTCGGCTGGAGCGCCGCGGAACCGCAGGCGGTCGACTGAAGATCGGACCATGCCAAAGGCACCCAAGTTCCTGAAAGGCCAATTGCTGTTGGACGGCGGCAACCTCTACGGGTCGTGGTTTCATCGCACGGTCGTCTTGATTTGCCAGCACGACGCCGAGGGGGCTTTCGGTCTGGTCCTCAACAAACTCAGCGGCAACAAGGTGGGGGACGCACTTGTCGCCGACCTGCCCGATCGGATCAAGGAACTTCCGCTGTTTGTCGGCGGCCCCGTTCAGGGGACCGCCATGAGCTTTCTGCACACCGATGCCTACCTCCCGAATGCGAACGTCCTGCCCAATCTCGGATTGAGCCACTCGCTGGACGAGCTTGTCGAGCTGGGCGACTCCTTTTCATCCACGCAACAGTTCAGGCTCTTCGCCGGCTACGCCGGCTGGAGCCCGGGCCAGCTCGAGGATGAGATGCGTCGCAACGCCTGGCTGGTTCACCCAGCCACACTCGATTTGGTTTTCCACACGGAACCCGCAAGCCTCTGGCAAGATATCCTGCGAAAGAAAGGATGGCGCTATCGGCTCCTGGCGGAGTCCCCCGAAGATCTCTCGTGGAACTAACCCGCATATTACACCCCGTCCGTGCACAGGGTGGTCAGATTTCGCAAGAGGACTGCTATGCGGGTTAGAAAAGCAAAACCGCGCCAGGTCCGGGAGATGGAGACATGCAAGATACCGGTCCCATGGGAGAATGCCTTCAGGACCGACAGAATGCCCCGGGTTTCCTTTTTAGGCGCGGGTTTGCTAAGTGCTTCGAGTGTCCCGCCGTCCGCCCGTCCTCCCGCCCGTCAGCGAGGAGCAGCCGTCTGGCGGCGCAGTTGAGGCGCCAAGGGCCGCATGCCACCCAACAGCCCGTCCACGGGCGCGTAGTCGTCCGCCAGCAAAGGCGAGTTGAGGGAGCTCGCGGGCGGCGCGACGCGGAAGACACCCAGCCGCTGAAAGAACGTCGGGAGCCGCAATCGGCCCGATTGCCAGGCTGGCATGGCGTTGGGCCACAGCTCGTGAGCCTTCTTGGCCTCGGCATCGCGCGTCCCCACCAGCACCACATTCCAACTCTCGCGCGCGGGGAAGAGGTAGACCTGGGAGAACACGGATTTCATTGTCCGATGGAGCGCCCCGACCAAATCCGCCTTGTCGTTCTGTAACACGCCGATGCAGTTGTAGGCCACGACGCCGTTGGTGGCGAGCCGGTCGCTGACAAGCCGGAAGAACTCTTGCGTGGCGAGGTGATATGGGATCGAGGCGCCATAACGCCCCTCGACATAGGCGTCGACGAGCACCGCGTCGTACTGCCGCCGGCTGCGCTGGAGAAACATCCTGCCGTCCGAAATGACGACGCGCTGCCGCGGCGATTGGCGGAACCCGAAATAGTCCTCCGCCACCTTCAGCACGGCGGGGTCGAGCTCGACCGTCTCGACCGTTACCCCGGGGCAATAACGCGCGTAAGCCTGCTGCGCGCTACCGCCGCCCAGGCCGATCATCAGGACGTTGGTCATCGCCACGTTCCAAAGCCACGGCATGAAGAAATAATCAATGTACTCGAAACGGCCAGCCTCCGGGTCGGCCAGCGCAATCCGCGACTGCTCAGAGCTGTCGAACAGGAGGGAGCGGTATTCCCCCGCCTCGACCACGCGAATATGGTGGTAGACCGACGTGGTTTCGAACACGACCGTTCCGCCGCCGGCGATGGTTTCCCGGGCTGCGAGAAACCCCAGAGCAAGAGCCGCCAACACGCCCTGTTTTCGCAGTGTCATGAGCAATCCGTGGAAGCGCCGGCAGCAGCCGGCAACGGGGCCAGGTTCCGCCCCCCCCTTGGCCCAAGGCGATCCGCGCATAGACAACAAAGGGCGAGCAGTGCGATCAACGCGCCCATCAGCCGGAAGATGCTGGATATCCGCATCACGTCCAGCAACACATAACCCGTTACGAACACGCCGGCAATTCCGCCCAGCGTGTTGGACGCGACAATCGCCGCGCTGGAGCGTCCGAGCCGGCCCAGACTGCCAGTCGACCACCGGATCAGGTACGGCGGCAGGGTGGCCAGGGCCAGCGCCGGCAGGAGAAACACCACCGCGCTGCCCAGGACCGGATCCAACTTCTGCCACACCATCGGAATGGGGGCGTCCGCGGGATGTCGCGCGACGATCGACACGATCAGGGGCGGAGCCAACTCGGGCTGGAGCGCCGTGAAAAGGCCCGCGACCAGCAGGCAGACGCCGATCGGACGCAGCCGCTGCGCCCGGTCCGCCCACGCGCCGCCGAGGTACGAGCCCGCGGCCAGGGCGATCAGGATGACCCCGATCTGGCTGACCCACACAAAGAATGAACCGCCGAAATCCCTGCCCAGGAAACGAGCGCCCACGATCTCGAGAACCATGACAATGAACCCGCTCGTGAACACCATCAACCGCGCCGTCAGACCATTCATCAGGCCAGCGTACCCTTCTTCACAGCCAGAGGGGAAGCCGCCTGTTCTCTTGTGAACCGCACCTCGAGCAAGGCTCCGCCCGCATGTTTCATCGAGTTGTGACGACCGCGAAGCCGGAGACGTCCAGGACGCGGACCCCATGCGGGCTCGATGAGGATTGACGGGCCGGCCTCTATTATGTATTGCGTAATATGTGATACGGAGTAGCTCATGATCGAGGGCTGGATCACCCAGTTGCGCAAGGGGCTGATCGAGTACTGCCTCCTGCTCGTGCTGCGGCGGGGGGAGAACTACGGGTACGAAATCGTCCAGGCGCTCAAACGCATCGAGGATCTCTCGGTCTCGGAGAGCACGGTCTATCCGATCCTGGGTCGGCTGCGCGACGACGGATATCTCAAGTCGCGGGACGTGCGTTCGGATGCCGGGCCGCCGCGCCGCTATTTCGCGCTGACGCCGCGAGGCAAGGTGCGCCTGGCGGAGATGAACGCGTACTGGCCCATGTTGACACACGCATTGGAGCGATTGAAATCCGACCAGGGGAAGGAAGCGGAATCATGAAGTGGAACGAGGCGTCCGCACGGAGCGTCGAGGCGTATCTCGCCGCCGTTGAGAGGCATCTGGCGCACCGTCCGGCAGCGGCGCGCCGGGAGGTCCTGTCGGGTCTGCGGGACCATATCGCCGAAGCGATGCGGCGCGCGGAGGCGGAAGGCGAAGCGAGCCTCGATGCCATCGAGCGGATCCTGGCCGAGATGGATCCGCCGGAATCGTTCGCGGAGGAGGCGTCAGCCGGCGCGCCGGCCCCCGCCGCCCCGGCGTCCTCGTGCCGTGGGTCGGGACGCTGGTTTGCGCTCGGACTGGCGTTCCTGTTGGTGAACGCCTACGGGGTGTGGAAGTGGACCACGCAGTCGCCGTCGCGGGGTGAGCCGGCGCCGGGGCCGGAGCCGGTTCGCCTCGAGGAAATCGCCAGGCCGGCGGACAAGGTTCTGCGTCTCCTCAAGGTGGAGCAGGCGGACGTGTCGCCAGATCGGGCGGTGACGTTGGTATTCGAGTTCAACGAGACGCCCGAGCGGGAACAGTTGACACGCCATTTGCATCTTTCGGCCGAGGGACAGGGCGATGTCGAGTATCGGCTGGCGGGGGCAATGGGGCCGAACACGGCGATGGTCGAGACGCAGCCGGTGCTGGCGGAGAAACTCGAATACCATCTCGCCCCGGGCTTGCCCTCGGCATCGGACGCGAAACCATTGGACCGCGAGGAGCGCGGGGTCCTGACGATGGAGGTGAAGATGCTGCTGCGGGGCGTCGCTGCGGAATGCCCCTCGTTCGAATCGCCGTCGCTCGACCTGAAGTTCACCGCGTTTCCGGAGGCGAGCCAGGCAAAGGAATTCATCCTGATCGAGCCGGCGGCGGCCTACACGATCGAGGCGGTCGAGTCGTGGCAGGGCAAACGCTTCCTGTTGCGAGGCGATTTCGTCCCAGGCGGCATCTACACCGTCACTCTCCGGTCGGGGCTGCCGGCGGCCAACGGGTCGAGCCTGCCGGAGACGGTCAGGCGGGTGGTGCAGTTTCCCGTGCCCTCACCGGCGGTGCGACTGGACGAACCGGGGCGGTACCTGGCACCGGGCGGCGCGCTGAGCGTGCCGGTTCGGGCCGTCAACCTGAAAGAGATGGTCGTGGCGTTGATGCCGGTGTTCGAAAACAATCTGGTCGAACTGGCCCGTCGCGAGTCGGATTCCTATTGGGGCTCCCTGACGGCTGACTTGGCTGGCCCCCGGCGGGCCGCGACCAACGCGTTGCCGGCCTCGACGCACGGCGCGACGGTGCGTGCGGCGGTGGACCTGCGCGCCCTGGCGGGCGCGGAACCGCGCGGCGTCTACTGGATCGAGGTCGGCGGTCCGCAGGCCAATGGTGACGGCCGGCTTCTGGTCGTCACGGATTTGGGCATCGCCGCGCGGACGTTCCGGGGCGGGGTGCTGGTGTGGGTGAATTCGCTGCGGACGGCGGAGCCCGCGGCGGGGGCCGCGGTCCAGGTTTTGGCCCGGAACAATCAGGCCCTGGCCCGCGGCACGACCGACGCACACGGGTTGGCGCGGTTCGAGTGGCCGGCAGACGACGGGACGGAACCGTTCGTGATCACGGCGGCGCTCGACGGCGACCTGTCCTATCTCGATCTGGCCGGGACGAAGGTCGATCAGGGCGAGGGCCTTTCAGGAGCGCGTTACCTGGCGCCAGGCGAGGTGGAAGCGGCCGTATTCAGCGATCGAGGCGTGTACCGTCCGGGCGAGACGATGTTCCTCCAAGCCATGGTCCGTGACTCGCGGAGCCGTGCACCGGAGCCTTTCCCCGCGCTGTTGCGCGTCCGGAGGCCCGACGGGCGCGTCTTCCAGGATGTCCCGGTCGGACTCGATGAGTACGGATCCGCGCGGACAGAGGTCAGGCTGCCTGAGTTCCTGCCGACGGGCCGTTACCACGTGGAACTGGCCATGCCGGGCACATTCACGGTGCTGGGCGAAACCTCGGTGGCACTCGAGGATTTCGTGCCGCCACGGATCCGAGTCGACGTCGAAGCGCCCAACGGACCGGCCCAGGCGGGTGACACGCTCAGCTTCGGCGTCCGCGCCGCCTACTTGTTCGGACGCGCGGCTCACGGATTACGGGTGACCGGAGCCGCCACCATCAACCCGGCGCCCTTCGCTTCGCCCGACTGGCCCGGATGGTGGTTTGGCGACAGCGAGAAGGAGTTTGCGCCCGTCCACCAGAAGCTGGGAGCGGGTTGGCTCGACGCGCAGGGCCGATGCGGGTTCGAGGTGGAAAGCCTGCGGGCCTGGCGCCCGCCGGCAAGCCTGCGCGTGGTGCTGGGGGCGACCGTGATGGAACCGAACGGACGGGCTGTGTCGGCCTACGGCGGGACGCGGCTGGATGTCTATCCCTTCTACGTCGGGCTCAAACAGGCCTGGGAGGGCGCGGTCCGCGCAGGCGAGACGCAGCGGGTGGCGGTGGTCGAGGTGGCGCCCGACGGAACGCCGATGGCAGCGGGCAAGCCGCTGGTCCTCACGCTGTCGCGGGTGACGTGGAACTCGGTGCTGCGGAAGAACAGCCAGGGCCGTTATGAGTGGCAGTCGGAACGCCAGGCCGTCGTCATCCGCCAGGACACACTGGGAGCAGGCGGCACCCCGAGCGACTGGGCCTTCGCGGTCGACAGCGCGGGGGAATACTTGCTGTCGGCGTCCGATCCCGCCTCGGGCGCCTCGAGCAGCCTCTCGTTCGCCGCCGGTGCAACGGATTCCCGCTGGCTCGCGTGGAGCCGCGAGCGGCCAGGCCGCGTCGAACTGTCGTGGGACAAGGAACGTTACCGCCCCGGGGACGTGGCGCGCCTGCAGGTGCGCGCGCCTTTCGCCGGTTCGGCGTTGCTGACGGTGGAGACGGATCGCGTGCGCGAAGCGCGCCGTGTGATGCTGGACAAGAACACCGCCGAGCTCGAAGTGCGTGTGGACGCGGACGATTCCCCCAATCTGTATTGCACGTTGACGCTCATTCGCCCCGCGCGCCCCGAGGCGGTCTGGAGCGCGCATCGTGCGCTGGGGGCGATTGCACTGCCGGTGGATCGCCCAGGCCACGGACTCGATCTCCGCTTGGACGGGCCGGCTACGGCGCGCCCCCGGACCCAGTACCACGGCACCGTGACCGTGCGCGCTGAAGACGGCAAGCCCGCGCGAGGCGCGGTGACGGTGTTGGCGGTCGACGAAGCCATCTGCCTGTTGACGGAGTTCGAGACGCCCGATCCCGCGAAGGTCTTTGGCGCGCGGCGGGCGCTGGGCGTGGACGCCTTCGATCTTTACAGCGAGCTGATGCCACTGATTGGCGACGAGGTCGAAAAGGCGGCTGCGCCGGGCGGCGACGCTGGAAGCCTCCTGCGGCGACGGCTCAACCCGATTCAGGCCAATCGGTTCAAGCCGGTGGCGATGTGGCTGGCTGCTTTGCCACTGGATGCCGATGGGCAGGCCCGCTTCCAACTGGATCTGCCCGAGTTTGGCGGGGAGCTGCGGTTGATGGCCGTGGCTTACAATGAGGCCCAAACCGGTTCGACCGCGCTCCCCGTGCGGGTCAAACGCAACCTGGTCGTGGATCCCGCACTGCCACGGTTCTTGGCCATTGGCGATGCGTGCGCGGCGTCGGTTTCGCTTCACAACGAGAGCGGGGAACCTCTCACCGCAACGCTGCGCGCGACCTGCGGCGGCCCGTTGCGAACCGACCGGGCGGAGCAAAGGATCGAAATCCCCGCGGGCGGCTCGGTCCAGGCGCCGCTGCCGCTGACGGCGGGACCAGGACCGGGCAAGGCGCTCTGCACGATCGAGGTCGACGCCGGCGATGAGTCGTTTCGGGACACAATCGAGCTGGCGGTGCGTCCGCCTGCAGGCAGCCGCGTCAAGGCCGTGAACCGTGTGCTGGCGGCCGGTGAAAGCGCAACCGTGGCCGCGCCGGAAGACTGGATCGAGGCGTCGCTGTCGGTCTCGGGTGTGCTCTCGGCACTCCCGTCTCTGCAGATGGGCCGTGCGCTCGATCACGTGGTGCACTATCCGTACGGTTGTCTCGAACAGACGGTGTCGGGCGCCTTCCCGCTGCTGTACGCAGCCGGGTGGGCGACGCGCCTGTTGCCTTCGGACCGGTCGATTGGCGACGTGTCGGCCTGGGTGCCCGGGGCGATTGCGCGCGTGCTTTCAATGCAACAGGAGGACGGCGGCTTCGCGCCGTGGCCGTTCTCGCGCAGTGTGGCGCCGGAGGCTTCTCTGTATGCCACACATTTCCTGGTCGAAGCGAAGGCGACCGGTTTCCGGGTGCCTGCCGATCGCCTCGACCTGGCGTTGGCCTGGGTGCGGGGTTGCCTCGATTCGCCGGTGTCCAGCGCGGCAACCGAAACTGACTGGACTGTCGCGATGCAGGACCGCGCCTACCAATGCCATATCCTCGCTCTCGCCGGACGCGCGAATGCAGGCTGGAATGCCCGCCTGAACGAGCAGTCCGCTCGCCTGAATTTGGCGGCCCGCGCTCACCTTGCCGCCGCGATGATCCTCGCCGGAGAGCCGCGTCGGGCCCTCCCGCTGATTGAATCGTTGGGCCTGCCGGCGGCGCGGGCGCGCGTGCCGGGCCGGCTGCTGGACAGCGATGTGCGCGACGCCGCGCTGCTGCTTGCCGCCTGGATCGAGGTGAATCCGCAACATGAGGCCGTGACGCGGCTGGCGCAGCACTTGCGCGATTGCCAGCGAGACGGACACTGGGGCAACACGCAGGACAACGCCCTCGCACTGTTGGCCTTTGGCAAGCTGGCGCGACATCTCCCCGCCGCCGAACAGCCGTTCGCCGGAACCCTGGCGCTGCCGGACGGTTCGGTGCGCGCATTCTCGGGCACAAACGACGTCGCCTGGTCGCTCGGCCCCGGCCGGGGCGGCGCCGTGACCGTGAAGAACGATGGTCCGGGCACGCTCTATTTGCTGATCCGCCACGAGGGGGTCTCGGCCACGCCCGAAGGGGCGTTGGAACAGGGAGTTTCAATCCGGCGGGAGTTCCTCGATCCAGAAGGGGAACCGATCGATCCGGCGGAGCTCCCCCAGGGAGAGCTGATCGTCGTGCGATTCACAGTGGACACGAAGGGGCGCAGGCTCGACCAACTGGTCATCGAAGATCTCCTGCCTGCCGGGTGGGAGATCGAAAACGCGCACCTGGCCACCTCGCAGCAATGCGACTGGATCAACCAGAAGGAGGAGGGCGACTCGCACCGCGACGTCCGCGACGACCGGATGCTCGTGTTCACCGGGCCGATCCGGGACACCGCCCGCTTCCACTACGCCGTGCGCGCCGTGACACCGGGTCTCTATGCGCTGCCTCCTGTCACCGTCTCGGGAATGTACGAGCCGGAAATCCGGGGCGTCGCCGCAGGCGGTCAGGTGCGCGTGATTCCATGAACCAGGCGGGAACAACACCACGTCGTCGATGCGGCCCCCGCGGGAAACGCGCGTGGGCGTGGCGGACGGTCCTGGCCGGAGCCGCCTGTGCCGCCGCTTTTGAAGCGGCGGTGCGCTGGACGCCATTTCCGACGGACGCACTGACACGCTACACCCCCTCGGTGGTGCTGACGGACCGCGGAGGCGAGCCGTTGCGGGTGCGTCTGGCCGTGGGTGGACTCGACGGACGCCCGGGCTACGCACCCGCCCCCGAACACTGGATCGTCAAGGCCATCGTCGCCGCGGAGGATCGGCGGTTCTGGTCGCATCCCGGCGTCGATGGGCTCGCGATCGCGCGCGCGGCGGCCCAAAACCTGTTTTCTGGACGCCGCCTCTCGGGGGCCTCGACGATCTCGACGCAGGTCATTCGGATGATCGAGCCGCGCCGGCGGACGCTCCGAACCAAGGTGATCGAGGCCTTCCGCGCACTGCAGATGGAGCGCCACCTGGGCAAGCGGGAGATCCTGGCGCATTATCTCGACCGCGCGCCCTTCGGCGGCAACATCGTCGGTATCGAGGCCGCGGCCCGCCGCTACTTTCACAAAGGAGCCGATGAACTGTGTCTTGCCGAGGCGGCCCTGCTTGCCGGTCTGCCGCAATCCCCATCGCGTTTGCGGCCCGACCGACATCCGGAGCGGGCGAAGGAACGCCGAGCCTGGGTCCTCGAGCGCATGCACGCCTGCGGGATGATCACCGCACGGGAACGGGCGGAGGCTCTCGCCCAACCGATCTGTGTGCGCCCCGGAGTTTATCCGTTCAGCGCGCCCCACTTCTGCGACCTGGTCGGGGTGCCCGCGCGCCCCGCTTCCGGATCCGTCGTCCGCACCACCCTGGATGCCGATCTGCAGCGCCTGGCCGAAGGCAGTCTGCGACGCTCCCTGCAGGGCGGTCCGGTGGACTGCGGAGCCGTGGTCGTGATCGAGGTCGAAACCGGCGCGGTGCGCGCCCTGGTGGGTTCGCCCGACTACGCCCGGCCCCGCGCGGGACAGGTCAACGGCGCGGTCGCGCGGCGCGCGGCGGGATCCACGCTCAAGCCGTTCGCCTATGCGCTCGCCCTCGACCGCGGGCTCGTTACCCCCGCCACGGTCCTGGCGGATGTGCCGGCCCGCTTCCGCGATTTCGCTCCGCGGAATTTCTCGCCCGATTTTCTGGGCCGGGTGAGCGTGCGCGACGCCTTGGTGCTCTCGCTGAATCTACCGGCCATCGACATCGAGCAGCGGGTGGGGCAGGAGCGGTTCCACGCCATTCTCCGCGACCTGGGGTTGTCCTCAATCTCCAAACCGGCATCGCACTATGGACTCGGCCTGGTGCTGGGCAATGCGGAGGTGCGGTTGCTCGACCTCGCCAACGCCTGTGCCTGCCTGGCGCGGGGCGGCGGTTGGGCTCCCGTGCGCTTCGTCGAGTCCCCGAACCCGCCGGCGACGCGGCAGGTCTTCTCGCCGGAGGCCTGCTGGCTGATCAGCGAGATGCTCGGCGGCGAGGAGCGCGCCATGGACGCCACGGGCCACACCGCCGACGTGCGCCTGCCGCGCATGGCCTGGAAGACCGGGACCTCCGCGGGCCTGCGCGACGCCTGGACGGTTGCCTGGAATCCGGAAGTCGTCATTGCCGTCTGGGCGGGCAACTCGGACGGATCCGCCTCTGAGCTTCTGGTCGGGCGCAAGATCGCCACCCCGATCGCCTGGGACCTGCTGCGGCGGCTCTATCCGGACAACCGCGCGCCGTGGTTTGCCCGTCCGGCGGGCATCGTGACGCGCGCCGTGTGCGCCGAGAGCGGCTGCGCGCCAGGACCGCATTGTGAATCTCGCGGCGAGGACTGGGCCATCGCCCATGTGTCCCGGCACGGGCTCTGTCCGGTGCACCGCGAGGGAACCGAAGCGGCCTGGCCTCCGTCCGTGGCGGCGTTCCTGAACCGCGGCGCGGCGCCGGCGGAGGCGGAGTCCGCCGGTTCGTTGCGCATCCTCTCACCCGCGCGCGGCTGCACCTACCGCCATGTGCCGGACCTCGACGTCGACGCCCAGCGCCTCGCGTTGGACGCCGCCACCGACCGCGCGGGCGATCCGCTGCACTGGTTCGTGGACGACCGTCCGGTCGGGAGATCGCGTGTCGGGCAACCCCTGTTCTGGCCGATCGAGCGGGGCCAGCACCGGATCGTTTGCAGCACGCTCGGGGGGGCCAGCGACTGCGTGCGGATCACGGTCGAATGAACCGGGGTGCGCCCTCCGTCATCCTCCAGCTTCGCTGGGCGCCGACGGTGCCATCGCTGGCGAATCGCGTGATCTTGAGCGCCGTCGCGTCGGCGTCCACCCGGAAGACCGTCGCCTGGGGGAGGGACGGGGCGCCGCCGATGAACGCCGGCCATTGGAAGCCGCGACTCTTGTCAGGACAGGGCTCGATGATGTCCACCGTGTCAGTATGCCCGCTGATCACCGCGGTGATTCTGCCTGCATCGAGGAGAGGGCAAACCGTTCACGCACGCGGCGTTCGCCGTGCCACAGCATAGACTCCTCCTTGCGCCAGTCCGGCGGGATGTGCATCACCACCAAGCGCCAGGTCGCCTGCTGGAACGCCTCCCCGGCAATCTCACGCCGCAGCCAGGCCAACTGTTCCTCGATGTACGTAATCCTTGAGCCGTCGCGCAAACGCGCCGCGCGTCTCGTGGTTGCCCCGCAGGAAGAAACAAGGAATCGAGCGCGAGGCGAACCAGGCCATCGGTACTAGCAGGTGATCCGTCAACTCCCGCTCGGTCTGCGGATCGTTCAACACGTCCCCGTTGAACACCGCGAAGTCAATGGAAGAGCCAGCTCGACCCGTGAGCAGGGGGTAAAGGGGCACGCGGTTGTGGACATCGTTGAAGACCAGGAAGGATATCGCCCCCTCGGGGGCGGGTCAGCGCAGGCAGGCGGCGATCCTGCGAGAGCACCGGCGCGCCGAACACGACGCTGTAGGGTTTGAAGGTGGTGATGGCGCGGGACCGGGCCCGAAAACGAATCGGCTTTGCAGGATCGTATCCATCGATGATCGCGCGCTGCACCGTCGAGGTTGCCTGACGCAACCCGTCCTCCGAATACCACGCCTGCTGCCACTGATCCCCGGTTTCCGATTGAGTCCAGTCCACCACGCCGTCGGATGGGCGCGTCGTGATCCAGCCTACGCCCAACCGGCCCGGGCTGAGCCGGAAGGAGGTGTTTCGGATCACCTGTGACAACTATCGCCAGTGCCTCTCCTGGGCGGAGGACTCCAGAGTGGTCATCAACGTCGAGCCGCACGGGCCATATACCAACGACCTCGATTTCATGCAGCGCTTGTTCCACCACTTCGACTCGGAGTGGCTGCGATGCAACTTCGATACCGGCAACACGTTCATCGCCGGCCATGACCCGATCGAGTACTGCCGAACGCTCCGTTCCTACATCGTCCATTGCCATATCAAGGACGTCAGCGCCGAACTGGCGGCAGCGGCCCGCGGCGAGGAAACCGGCATCGGCAGTTCTATCGTCCCGGTCGGCGGCGGCGGCAACGCCGAGAACATCAAACGCTGCATGGACTACCTGCGGGAGACCAAATGGGACGGCGTCGTTTCGATCGAATGCCATGGATCGGACGAGAACACCACCGCCAGCGTGAAGTTCATGCGAGACATCACGCGCGCCCGCGGCCCCCGGCGGAAGAACTGACGGCCAACGGCCTCGAATATCGAGCGGTTCACGAATTGGAGCCTTGAGAGGCTCACGGAGCCGTCAGACTTCGGGAGTCCTCCAGCATGGTTGGGGGAGTTATTCCCTTCTCAACCGCCACCGATAGTTCAGGCCCAACTGCCAGCGCAGATCCATCTGATTGGCTGCGTCACGCGCATCCACCGGGTTGTAATCGTCCGTCAGCACGCGCCCGTGTTCCGGGACCACCGTACTGGCCCTGGCCAGCATACGTTCCATCGTCGGTCGGACGTCAGCCGGAACCGCGGCGAGGTCGGGCGGGTGACGGAGGACCAAGTCCGCCTGGTCGGAGGCCACGAAGAAGACGTTGCCGCTGCCCGCAGCGTGGATGCGCACCGAGCGGAACACTTGCTTCAGAGTCCGGTCCAGCGACGCCCCGAGGAAGTCTCTTCCGCTCTCGAAATGACAGAAGGTATTGATGACCAAAACGCCCTCGGGGCGCAGCCGCCGCTGGACGTCCTGAAATGCCTCGCGCGTCATCAGGTGAGACGGCGGTGCCTCCCCCAAAAAGGCATCCAGCACCACCGCGTCGTATTGGTTGGTACCCACCCGCAGATAGTACCGGCCATCCCCCAGGTACAAGTGCACGCTATCGGGTCGGAAATCGAAATACTGCTGTGCAACTGAAACAACGGCCGGGTTGATCTCGACTACTTCGACTCGTGCCCCCTCCTCCACAAACTGCCGCGGCACCATCCCGATTCCCAGCCCGATGCACAGTACTTCCCGGATTTGGCCACAGTAAGCCCGCGCCAGGTTGTGGAGCATGTAAGTGTAGAACGACGCGCTGCGGCGTTCGCGCAGCAGATATTCGTTCTGCCTCAACATGTCGTGCATGTAGTAACGGTGCGTGCCCTCCGCATCATCCAAGACCTGCATGAGCCCGTAATTTGAGTTGCGGCGGTGGACTTCATGCGTCCCTGGTACCCTGGCGAACGGCGCCTGAGTCGTCCCGAGATACCCAAGCAAGGCGGCCACCGCCCCGCCCACCACCGCTGGCGCTGCCTGCGACCGACACCAGACCGCAAAATATACAAGGCTCAACGCTATGAGGACCCCTGCCGCCGTGAACATCGTGACCGAGTTCGGCATCAACGGAAGGAGGACGTAGCCGATCAGCAGCGCGCCGCCGACACTTCCCAAGGTGCTGACCGATGTCAGCCGCCCCATCGTCGTGCCCACGCTCGCCACCGACTCGGTCAGCACGCGAACCAGGAAGGGACCGATTGTCGCCAGCAGAGCCAGCGGCACGAAGAAGAGCACCCCGGCTGCCAGCATCGACCCGACCGCCAGCCGGAACGACAAACACCAGAACGCGACCGGCTCGCAGACAATCGCTGCGCCCCCCAGCCAGGCGGCCGCCATGAGAAGCGCCCAATATACCCAATAGAGCCGCGGCGAGCGGTCCGCCAGCCAACCGCCTGCCGCATATCCTGTCGCCAACGCCACAAGCGTCACCGCGATCTGCGCTGTCCACACGAAGTGCGATGTCCCCACATACGGCGCCAGCATCTTCGCGCCCAGTATCTCCACGATCAGGACCACGGCCCCGCCCACAGCAGCGGTCAGGAAGACGAACCGCCGCAGTCCGGGGGACAGTGTTCTCACCGGCACGCTTTGGATTTGGTCTTGCACGCCCATTTCTTATCGGCCCCAAATGCCCAGTGTCGAGTGGATACCTTCCGCGACAGCAATTCCCCCCGGCTGGCCCAACCGCGCGTTGGCGCCTGCATTCAACGAGCCGACGGGCACCCGCGGGCTGCTGGAGGACTCTCTCTCTCCATGAACCGGCTGGTGAGCTCAGTAGAAGGCCACGACGGTCAACGGACGTCCCGCTTCCGCTTTCGGGAGCTCGACCCACTCTTTGTCCGGATCGAACTTTGCCCATGGCTGGCCCTCGAGCTCGACGCGTCGGATGGGCTTGGCCTCAGGATGACGGAACCGGATCAGGGTCTGTTCCGGGGCCCGGCGTGTCGGGGGTTCGACGACCGCCGCGATCGAACCGTTGTTGGCTCTCGATTCGTACCGCAGCGCCATCGGACCGAAATGAGTCGAGGCGCGTTGGATGGCGGGTTTTTGGCCGTCGGCCAGCCAGGCGCGCGGCAGGGCCATCCCGAGCCGCAAAACTCCGTCGCCCCGGTCGTCTTCGATGAACATCAGTCGCAGCCAGTAGGTCGAGTTGGATTCATCGCTTGCCTTGTAGTGGTCGCCCCGCCAATCGCCGAGATCGGGCAACGGATGCTCGCACATCATCTGCGTGTCCGGATAATAACAGGACGCAAACGCATTGAAGTAGGCGCGCAGGAAATGTTTGATCTCGTCCCGCAACAAATACGGGTGAGGCGAGCAGAGCAGGTTCGGCTGCATCGAGATGCCGCCCCGACTGAACCACTGAGCGCCATGGCTCTCCCACGAGTAACCGTATCGCTCGGACAGATAGAGATTGTCCTCGAAGTCTTGCATGATCGGCACCGCCATCGGATCGTCGGGCGCCATCAGACCGGTCCGGAGAAAGTAGATCGGTCCTTCGAGCGTGACCGTGATCCAGCCGAACGTGCGCCCGCGCCGATGAACCTCGGAGGGGATTTGGGGAATCCATGTGCCATCGCGCACCGGCACCAGGGGCGAACGCACCATTGCCTCCCCGAAGGCCTCGAGAATGTCCCGTCGATAGCCCGCCGCCTCGGCCTGTAGGGCCTCCGCCTCGGGATGACCAATATCCGCCAGAGCGCGCGCGACGGTGTTCAATCCCCACCAGCTAAAGCCGTTGTTGGACATCCAGCAGCGCCAGTCACCGATGTCTTCGAGCGAGCCGGGCGGCAAAAGGCCGCGCTCGATCCGGCGCAGGCCCTCCAGGTTTCTGGTCCGGGCGCGCTCGCGCGCGATCCAATGGCAGGCCTTGACGAGTTTGGCGGCGTTCCGGGCGAGCCACGCCCGGTCGCCCGTGTGCCCGTAATGCTCGGCCATCGCCCACAGGATCCAGCCGTGATGCTGGTTGTAGCCGCCCTGTTCCCAGCCGAACGCCCCGTTGAAGATGCCGTCCTGCGATGAGTAGTCGCCCGGCAGTGTCACCGTTCCCTGATAGTGCAGGAAGGTGTCCAGACAACGCTCGGCTTCCCCATGTAGCCCGCGGCGGTCCAGGTCGGTGATCATCATGCACGACTCGTTCCCGAACACACCGTAGGAGAACCCCCCGACCCGCGCTGCCAGCCGATCCGACCCCGGCTCGCGACCGCAGTTGATGAGAAGGTGCGACACGTGGGCGCGGTAGAAGTTGTTCAACTCGGCGATCGGAGTCTCGATCTGAGTGCTGGCCGCGACCCGGCTCTTCCAAAACCTCTTCACCCGCCCGAATTCCTGGTCAAATTCAAGGTTGCGCAAACGCTCGATCTCGTCCGGCTTGTCCAGTGTGATGAACGGGATCTTGACCACAATGAAGCCGTCCGTGCCGGGCGGCATGTTCCCGAAGTATCTGATCTCACCGTTGACTTCGGGGGGATTGGCCTGGCCCTGGCCTTCCATCAAGGCCCGGATGACTTCGGCGTCGCCGAGTTTCGCTCGCACCACACCCTCGTTGAGACCGAGCGGCACGCGCCGCCCGTCGACGCGCAGCGACAGTCCCGCGTGTGCCGGCTTGTACTCTTGGGCGACGTTGCGCCCAGCGATTTTGACCATCAGTACCGTGGTGTCGTCGGCCTGGGTGTCCGGAAAACCGAGTTCCCCAGGATCCAACCGGGTGGCAAAAGCCGTCTGGGAGTACCGGATGCCTTCGTGTTCCCATTCGGTCTGCTGGATGGGCAGGCAATCGTCCTCGATCCAGCGTTTGGCCGGCGCTGACTTCGGCAGGTTGAAGCTGTAATCGAGCCTGTGACCGCCCCAGGTTCG
>JAKLFY010000032.1 GCA_022710935.1 Verrucomicrobiota bacterium | reverse complement strand
CCAGCCTGGCGAGCATCACGATCCCTGACAGCGTCATCAGCATCGGGTCCTCGGCGTTCTACGGCTGCCCAATACGTCACATCTTGTTCAATGTGAGCCAGACGATGCTGGTACGGTATCCACCTTCGAATGGTGGTAGTTACATAATTCCGGACAGTGTCACCGCCATCGCGGGCGGGGCGTTTGGGGGCTGTACAGGCCTGGCGAGCATCACGATCCCCGACAGCGTCACCAGCATCGGGGACGGGGCATTCTCGGGCTGCAGCGGTCTGACCAGCGTCGTCATCCCCGACAGCGTCACCAGCATCGGGAGCGGAGCGTTCTCCAACTGCACGCGCCTGGCGAGCATCACGATCCCCGACAGCGTCATCAGCATCGGATCCTCGGCGTTCCACGGCTGCGCCCGCCTGATCAGTGTCACAATTCCCAAAGGCGTTGTCAGCATCGGGAACGGGGCGTTCGAGGACTGCACGCGCCTGACCAGCGTCACCATCGGCAACAGCGTCACCAGCATCGGGGAGAGCGCGTTCAGCAACTGCCGTGCCCTGAGCAGCGTCGTCATCCCCGACAGCGTCATCAGCATCGGGCGCTCTGCGTTCTATGCGTGCACCAGCCTTGCGAGCGTCACGATCCCCGATAGTGTCACCAGCATCGGGAGCGGGGCGTTCGCGGAATGCTGGGACCTGACCAGCGTGACGATCCCCGATAGCGTCACCAACAGCCTGGATGCGACGTTCCATTCCTGCAGCAACCTGACCAGCGTCATCATCGGCAACGGCGTCACCGGTATTGGCGAGGCTGGGTTCTCGTACTGCGGCAGCCTGAGCAGCATCACGATCGGCGGCAGCGTCACCAACATCGGGGACCGGGCGTTCTATTTGTGCGCCAACCTCACCAGCGTGACGATCCCCGACAGGGTTACTGAGATCGGGTGGAGGGCGTTCTTCTTGTGCACCAGGCTGACCAGCGTCATCATCGGCAACAGCGTCACCACCATCAGGCTTGAAGCGTTCTCGGGCTGCACCAGCCTGGCCAGCGTGAACATCCCCGACAGCGTCACCACAATCTGGGGCGGGGCATTCTCGGGCTGCGGCAGTCTGACCAGTGTCACGATCCCCGACAGCGTCACCGCGATTGGGCCTACAGCGTTCGCTGGCTGCACCGGCCTGACCAGCCTAACGATCTCCGACAGACTCGCCACCATCGAGGGCGGGGTGTTCTCGGGCTGCAGCAGTTTGACCCGCGTGACCATCCCCGACAGCGTCAAGACGATCCAGGGCGGGGCGTTCTCGGGTTGCAGTAGTTTGACCGGCGTGACGATCCCCGACAGCGTCACCAGCCTTGGCGACTATGCGTTTTCGGTCTGTACCAGTCTGACCAGCATGACGATCCCCGGCAGCGTCAGAAGCATCGGGAAAGGAGCCTTCTCTGGCTGCACCGGCTTGATCAGCATAGCAGTGAGCGAACTCAACGCCTCCTATAGCAGTGCGGAAGGAGTCTTGTTCGACAAGAACCAAACCACGCTGCTCGCATACCCGGGAGCTAAAGCCGGCCACTACACGATCCCCGGCACTGTCACCAACATCAGGGAGGAAGCGTTCTCGGGCTGTATTGGCCTGACGAGTGTCGCAATCCCCGACAGCGTCATCGGCATAGGCGACTTTGCGTTCTCGGGCTGCACCAACCTGAGCAGTGCCACGATCGGCAACAGAGTCGCCACGATCGGAAGCGGGGCGTTTAGGGGCTGTACAAGCCTGACGAGCATCACGATCCCCGACAGCGTCACCAGCATTGGGAACGAGGCGTTTGGGAACTGCACGGGCCTGACCAGTGTTACAATCGGCAACGGCGTCACCAGTTTCGGGGGCTCTGCGTTCTCGGGCTGCACCAACCTGGCCAGTGTTACGATCGGCAACGGCGTTACCAGCATTGGGGACTCTGCGTTCTCGGGATGCACTGGCCTGACGAGCATAACGATTCCCGACAGCGTCACCAACATCGGGTGGGTGGCGTTCGAGGGCTGCACGGGCCTGACCAGTGTTACGATCGGCAACGGCGTCACCAGCATCGGAGGCGGGGCGTTCTGGGGCTGCACTGGCCTGACCAGCGTGACCATCGGCAACAGCCTCACCAGCATCGGAGGCGGGGCGTTCTGGGGCTGCACCGGCCTGACCAGTGTTACGATCGGCAACGGCGTTACCAGCATTGGGGACTCTGCGTTCGAGGGCTGCACCGGCCTGCGCCACGTCTATTTCCAGGGTGATCGCCCCAGCAGCATTGGCTCGTGTGTGTTCTGCGACACCCCGGCGTCTGTCTACTACCTGCCGGGGACGACCGGCTGGGGCCCGACCTTCGAAGGCTTGCGGGCTGCGTTGTGGGATCCGCTGAGTCTGCTTGCCTACCATGTGATTGGAGGCACGGTCAACATTGTCGGTTATACCGGCCCCGGAGATGCGGTGATCGTCCCGGAGAGCATCGAGGGACTGCCGGTTACCAGAATCGAGGATGCAGCTTTTTCCGAGTGCCCCAGTCTGAAGAGCATTACGATCGGTAAGGCCGTCACCAGTATTGGCGCAACGGCGTTCTCTGGCTGCACCAGGCTGATCGCGATCACGGTGGACGAGTCCAACGCTACCTACAGCAGCGTGGATGGAGCGTTGTTGAACAAGAGCCAGATCACGCTTGTCCGATGTCCCCTGGGCAAGGCCGGCAGCTACACGATCCCTGACAGCGTCACCAGCATTGGGGAATTCGCGTTCTCGGGCTGCACCGGCCTGACCAGCGTCACGATCCCTGACAGTGTGACAAGTATCCGAGACGGGGCGTTTTCAGGCTGCGGTAACCTGCGGGGCGTCTATTTCGAGGGCGATCGCCCGACCGAGATTGGCTCGGGGGTGTTCGAGGGCACGCCGGCGACTGTCTACTACCTGCCGGGGACGACCGGCTGGGGCGAGACCTTTGGTGATCGTCCGACGGCATTAGGACATGTCTCACTCGAGATTGCCCTCCATCCGGGAATCCGCGTGACCGGCGGGGTGGGAACGACCTATGTGATCGAGAGCAAAACGGAGGTCGAAGGGGATTTCTGGCTGACGCGGGGGTGGATTGAGCTGACGACGCCAACAGCGATCTGGATGGACCCGGTGCCGACGGACTCGCCGCGAAAGGTCTACCGGGCAGTGAAGGTGACGAAGCCGGTGGTCCAGACCATTCCGAACATGGTGTGGATTGCGCCAGGGACGTTCGTGATGGGGAGCCCGGAGACCGAGCGAGGGCGAGACGACCGGGAAGGTCCGCGGACGCAGGTAACGTTGACGAAGGGGTTCTGGCTGGGGAAGTACGAGGTGACGGTCGGCGAGTACCTGGCGCTGATGGGGGATTACCCCCCTGCTTACTATTGGTACGACCCAGAGAACCTGGGCGAGCTGGACCAACCGGTTGTGTTTGTAAGCTGGGATGAGGCGGTGGCGTACTGCCAGAAGCTGACGGAGCAAGAGCGGGCTGCGGGGCGGATCGGGACCGATGCGGTTTATCGGCTGCCGACGGAGGCGGAATGGGAGTATGCGTGTCGGGCAGGGACGACGACGCGGTTTTCCTTTGGGGACGCGCTGGGCTGCGATGATGGGTGTGAGTATTGCCCCCTGTTCGATTCGTACATGTGGTGGTGCGGGAACCGAGGGCCTGGCCGGGTGGGTCAGAAGTTGCCGAATCCGTGGGGGTTATATGACACGCACGGGAACGTGGGTGAGTGGTGCCAAGACTTGTTGGGCGAGTATCCCGGCGGGTCTGTCGTTGACCCCCAGGGGCCGACCGAGGGCTCGTCCCGTGTGATCCGCGGCGGCCGCAACTACCGCGGCTGGGACGTCTGGTACGGCTACGCCTGGCGCTGCCGATCAGCGCACCGTGACGGCTTCGACCCGGGGTTCAGCTACCTCGACCTCGGTTTCCGGGCCGTGCTGGCCCCAGGTCAGTGAGCCAAGCCGTCCAGCGGAGCGGGGACTGGGCCTGGGGTGCGAGAGTCTGTGGAAACGGAAATCGTCATCCGTCCTTCATGATCCGCCCCGGTTCATGAACCACTGTTCCCTCTGTACTGCAATCGTTCAAGTTGCTCGCGGGCTGCGAGCGAATTGTGCGGTGAGCTTTCCGTTCGTTTCACACCATTCTCTGCGCGTCAGCGCCATCGCAGCGCGGCGACCAGGGCGTGCGTCGCCGCCGGAGGTGCGTCAGGTTCCCGTTGCGTTGGTTGCGGCTTTGCCGCGCTGCGCCTCTGTGGTGAATCCCATCGGACGACAGTCAGCGTCCCGGATTGAACCAAAGAGACACAGAGCGGCAGGGCTGCAACCAAAGGTCGGAGGGCCGATCCCGCGGCTGCGGGAGAGTCCCCGTCTCGAGACAATGACCGTCACCGATCAGGGCCTCGTGGAACTCGGCCCTCCGAGATTCGTCGCCGGCTCAGAGCACACAGAGGGCGGGGCATCCAGGGAACCACGGCTGTTCACTCGCCGATCAGATGGGCCGCGATCCGGCGTGTGTGGCGATGATTGCGGTGTTCCCAGAGATAGATGCCCTGCCACGTGCCCAGCGCCAACGCGCCGCCAATGACCGGGATGCTCAGATTCACGGCCGTCAGCGCCGCGCGCACATGCGCCGGCATGTCGTCCTCGCCCTCGATCGTGTGCCGGTAGATGGGATCGCCGTCCGGCGCCAGACGCGCAAAGAAGCGGTCCAGATCCTCACGCACGTCCGGATCGGCGTTCTCCTGGATCAGCAGCGACGCCGAGGTGTGGCGCACATGGAGCGTGATCAGCCCGGTTCGGACCCCGCTGCGCGACACCCACGCGGCGACGTCGTGCGTCACCTCGTGGAGGCCGCGTCCCCGCGTGGCCACCGTGAATTCAGTGATGGTCTGTTTCAGCATGGTGTTCGACCGGCTTTCACAGCGTGCGGGTGTCTCGGATTCGGGCCATCCGTCTTGCAGTCTGCCGATGATCAACCACCGTTTTGACCTTCATCCCGCGGCGGGCGCACTTCAAAAGCCACTTGTAGTCGTCCGCGGCATTGGACATACCAGCATGCGTGCATGCATTCCAACTCTAATGCGCTGCAATAGTCCCTCCGCCGGCTCGTCGTTCGGGTCTTGGGGCACGAGTTGTCCGCGGAAGGCTTTGGCGAGGATCGAGGGCGTGAGCTTATCCACCTGCGCCTGGGCCTTCTGAAACCGCGCCTCGACTCGGTCCGCCAAAGCAAACAACGCCTCCACCCGCCGCACGATTTCCTGTTGTTCGGCGAGGGGGGCAAAGGAAGTGGATACGGGTTCAAGAATTCCAAATTGATGTTGGGTTGACCGCCGCTCGCATACGACGCCTGTCGAATCTCGTGCTTCTTGTGACGAAGGCAGAACTCGACGTAGCGGTTTCCCTCCGGGGTCCCCGTGTCGATGCCGACTATGCTGTCAGTGACGCACATGTCGTAAGCCAGAACGCCCGTGTTGCCGATGGTCGCCCCCACAATGGCGATCACCACCGTTCCCTTGGGGAAGTTGCGACTCACAACAAGCCCTTCGTCGTTCAAGGTCTGGGTGTGGCACGTGACCAAGCCACCTTCACGGGGAAGGTCCCCAATCTGAATGAACGGATGTTTCCCACCGAAGTACCGTGGGTCGTTGCTTGGACGTGGCGTAAACCTTCCTCTAAAGCAGCGCCCGTATTCGCCAAGCGCGCCCCAAGACCAGGTCTTGGGCAACTCTGGCATACCTTCGGAAGCCCATTCGCTGACCACGGATTGCACGGATGCTTCGTTATCCGTGTCTTCCGTGGAATCCGTGGTTCTCTCCCCCCTCCAATCCTCGGTGAGTTCGCCTGAGCAGGCGGCGGCGAGGACGGCCTGGCGAAAGCGTTTGAGCAGGACAGGAATCTTCGCCAGCCGCTGCTGGCAGGCGTCCACCTTGCCCAACACCGTCTCCAGCTTCGCCACAATCCGCCGCTGCTCGGCGAGGGGGGCGAACGGGACTTCCAAGTTCCAGAAGACATCCGGGTCAACGTGGGGAATGCCCGTGCCCCGAGTGTTCGTGTTGATCTGCTCGAACTGGCTTTGCAGCCAACGATAGATGTAGCTGCGGTTGCCAGCGACAGGCATGAGCGCCATGATGGTGGAGCCAATCGCCCCTTCACGCCCGAGTCCGACCCAACCGCTGCGTGCTCCGTCCCATACAACAAAGATATCATCAATGCTACCGAGACGTGAGCTCGCCGCTTCCGCATAGCTGGAGATCTCGTCCCTTTCGATGGCTCGAATGTCCAAGTAAGGAACGAATCCCCTGCTCGGGCCTGGCTTTGTCGCGCCGGGCTTCTTGCCCTTTCGTGCCGATACGAGTTCTGCGAGGCAAATGGACGTCCACCCTTGCGGCAGTGCGTCGGTCATGCTGGGCTCGTTATTCACCACAGATGTCACGGATTTCACGGATGAGGATTCCTTTATCCGTGTCATCCCTGCAATCCGTGAGCCGCCCGGGTTTCAAGCCAACGCTGGCCGAAGTTCTCGTCGAGCTTGAGCTTCATGCCGGCGACGCGACGGGGATGGGCACATGGCGTTCGCGGCTCATCTCCGCGCCATAGGCGATGCAGGCTTGGATATCCAGCGGCGTCAGGCCGGGGTACTGTTTGAGCAGTTCCTCTGGGGTCGTCCCCGAGGCAAGAAAGTCGAGGACAAGCGACACCCAGATGCGCGTCCCTTTGATGCAGGGCTTGCCGAAGCAAACCCGCGCGTCGATCGAGATGCGGTTCAGCAGTTCTTCCTGTGTTGGCATACGTTCCACCCCATTCTTACCACAAAGCGCAGTGATGCTCACGGGATTCTTCTACTTTTCCACTCCTTCGTCCTTCTCGACCAACGCCACGATCTCCCGCAAGTCGCCCACCACGGCTTCGAGTTCTGTGATGGCCTCCCTGGCGAGGTCCTGCGGTTCGGGCAGTTCATCCCTGTCCTCGAGCGATTCGTCCTTGAGCCACGTGATGTCGAGCTTGTTGCTGGTGTCGACGGTGAAATCGTCGCGGTCGGGTTCGCGGATCGTGTTGCCGAGGTGGATGTGCGGCTCGACACCGTGGAGGAACAGGTTCATCAACGCCAGTCGGCGCGGGCGCGGCACTTCGCCGTCTTGCCGCCTCTGATCGAGGGCGCGCAGGACCAGTTCGTCAAGTGGCGGCGAACGCGCGAACGCGCGCGCGAGGGATTCGGGACTCGACAGCCTTGAGGGCCAAGAGCATGTTTCGATGCCGTTCAAAACGAAACATGAACGGCGAGCGAATGAAACCTTCAAACCATCGCGCTGCGAATTCTGTCCGGACGCTCCCAGCATCGGCGGTGTGCTGGGCGTAGCTTTGCCGCAGCGATGACTGACGACAGCACAACGAATCAGCCCGCGCTTGCGAGCGTTGCGCTGCGTTACCCGGAGAAGACCTTACTACCCTGAGGACGAGGCGGACCTGCGAGTGATTGCGGAGTTCGTCCAGACGCTCGACAGCCCGGATTGACGATATCCGTGAACCCGCCGTGCCCATTCTGTTTGCCCGCCGCGGAGGACGTGGTGCTGCGCAACCGCCTCTGCTACGCCCGCTTCGACCGCTACCCCGTCACCAATGGACACCTGCTGATCATTCCTTTCAGGCACGAGCCGAGCTTCCTGTCGCTGACCGCCGATGAACAGGCCGCCGCCCTCGACCTTTTGTCGCAAGCCCGATTGAAGCTGGACGCCGACTTCCATCCTGACGGCTACAACGTCGGGGTCAATATCGGCGAAGCCGCCGGGCAAACGGTCACGCACGCCCACGTTCATGTCATCCCGCGGTACGCCGGCGATGTTCGATCCGAGGGGCGGCGTGCGTTTTGTCATTCCCGAAAAGGTGAAGTATTGGTAGTTCGTTGATGATTTCCGCTGCGTTCATGGCTGGACTGAATTGCACTGTTGAGCCGATGGAGGCGCACCGTGAGCGTCTTGCCGCCTGCGGGCTGCGGGCCAGATCGAGCGTGCCGACGAAGACCTGGCGCACTGCAGCCCACGCCAACTCGTTGCATACCACTTTGCTCCAACATCTTTGTCACTTTTTCAAAAATGAGGCCGAAAAAAAGATTGACATGGCTTCAAGATAGCTTACGAATCGTCGCACATCACCAATCCGGCGAAAGTCTATGTTAGGAGGAGTCTTTCTAATGCAACGCGCAATTATCGGAGCCGCTTGCTTGGCTCTCGCGGCTTGTTTTGGCGGAAGAGCCGCAGTTGTCGAGTGTAGCCCCATTGACAACGGCGACGGTACATTCACCTACGCCTATACGATTAACAACACCGGCGGCACGTTCGACGTGAGCAGTTGGTCACTCGCCTTCGGCTTCGCGGCTGCCCTGCGCGACTGGAACCCGCTCGATGTCGCCAGCGGAGGTGACGTCGTCGTTCCTCCCGGTTGGGTCAGCGACGAATCCATCCCGCCGGTGGGCCAGGACTTCTTCTCGATTAACCTCACCCCCCCCACGTCAGACGTGGGCATCGGGACGACCCTGGGCGGCTTCTCCTTTGTGAGCGCCCTGCCGCCGGGGTCGGTGCAGTACCTGGCCTTCGGAGCAGCGGGCGAGTCTGATGCGGGCACCACTTTGGGGCCGATTCCCGAACCGCAGGGTGCGCTGGCGTTGACCGGGGTGGTGTGCGGCTTTTGGCTGTTCGTTCGCCGATCGCGGATTGGTTTTCGTTCCAATTGACAGTTGGGCTGACGTTGGCCGGCGGTTCGAGCCGGCGGCGGCCAACCCTATTCGCTGGAGGTTCCTATGAGCTTGGCGCGGTCACGGCAGGTGGCGGCAATGGCGGCGGCCCTCATCGTGTGGTCCTCACCCGGGGTGCTGGGTCAGTCCATCTCGTCGGTCGTCGTCACGCCCGACCCGCTGGCCCCTGGACAGGAGTTCACGCTGAAAGTGGCAGCCAGCGAGGAACTCTCGGGCGCCGTGTTCCTGGACTTGCGGCCCACGGCGGACCAAGTACTTCGGTTCCCGCTCACTTTCACTCCCGGGTCCGGGGGCGATTGGGTGGCGGAGGTGACGGGCAAACTGCCGGCGGGGCTGGCCCCCGCGCCCGGCGCCCAAGTCACATTTCGGGTGATCGCTGTCTCCGCCTCGGGAGGGCAGCAGCGCGCTACGAAGTCGGTTGGCTTGAGCAGCCCGGGGGGCGTCACCATGCAAATCAGCCCGGACCCGTTGTCGCCGGGGGCGTCATACACGGTCACGGTGAACAGCCCCGTGGAAGTCACTGGTGCCCTCTTTGTCGATCTGCGACCGACCAAGCCTCAGACTTTGCGTTATCCGCTGACGTTCACGGCGGGGAGTGCAGGCGGGTGGACAGCCGAGTTCAAAGGTAAGCTGGCCGCGGACCTCACCCCACCGGCGGGAGCAGGGGTGACCTTCCGCGCCTTTCTCACTCGGAACTCCGGGGGAACCGAACGCCTGACCCGCACTGTTCTGTTGCAGGGGACCGCCCCCGACACCACCCCGCCGGAGGTCAAGATCCTCTCCCCCGCGGACGGCAGCTTGTTTGCCACTGCCCCGGTGTCCGTCAACGGAACGACCTCGCCAGACACCGTGACCCTGCTGGTCAACGGCGTCGCGGCGACCCTGGCGGCTGACGGGACGTGGTCAGCCTCGATCCCGCTGGTGGAAGGCCTGAATTCAATCCTGGCTGAGGGAACCGACGCCGCCGGCAACAAAGGCTCAGCCTCGATCACGGTGACCCGGGATACGACAGCCCCCCAGGTGGCGATTGTCTCGCCCGCGGATGGCAGCCTGTTCGCGACGGCGACGGTGTCCGTCAGTGGGACGAGTTCGCCGGACACGGTGGATGTGGTCGTCAACGGCGTCGCGGCGACGCTGTCAAGTGACGGGACGTGGTCAGCCTCGATCCCGCTGGTGGAAGGCCTGAATTCAATCCTGGCTGATGGAACGGACGCAGCCGGGAACAAAGGCTCCGCGGCCATCAGCGTCAGACGCGACATGGCTTTGCCGTTTCTGGCTGTCGATGCTCCTGCCGATGGAGCGGTTGTGAACACGCGCCAACCGGCGATCCAGGTGAGCTACAGCGACGCGGGTTCAGGCTTGGACCTGAACTCCTTCGTCCTAGAGCTTAACGGCGCTGATGTGACTTCCGCGAGCACCGTGGGTCCTGCGGGGGCGACCTACCAACCAACCTCAGTGCTGCCGACGGGCGAGAATCAGATCAAAGCCGCCATTAAGGACTTGGCGGGGAACCAGATGAACGTGACCACACGTTTCACGGTGGCCGTGTTTCGCGCGATTGCCGATTGTGCGCCGACGAGCGGGCAGGCGCCCCTGACGGTCACGTTCCGAACGCGCGGTGAGTTCACCGGCGGCAGTATCGTGCGGTATCGCTGGGACTTCGAGAACGACGGCGTCTTCGACACCTCCGACTCGGTCGCCCGAGACCTTACGCATACTTACACTCAACCAGGCACTTACGTCGCCGTGCTGGAAGTACAAAACAATCTGGGTGAGCTGGCCACCGATAGTTCCGCGATCAGTGTGACGGGCAATCCACCTGAGGTGTACGTCCAGTTGATTCCCTCCAACGGAGCAGTGCCCCTCGCGGTCCAGTTCCAGGGATACGGTCTCAAACGATACGGGGCCATCGCCAAGGTGGAATTTGATTTCGAGGGGGACGGCACCTTCGACCTGCTTTTAGACCAGAAGACTCGCCCGAAACCGGATGCGATTCGTTTCTACATCCAGCACGCCGACTGCTACGAGTACTATTACGGCAGTAAGGGGCAGTTCTCCTTCCACCTGAACGATGGTCTGATGGCAACGGCGGCCACCGTGGTCGGCTGTCAGTGCAATTCGCAAGAGCCGATGTATGAGATCAGGGATCCAGAGGCTCTCTCGGACTGGGACGAGCACGGCGGCAATACCCTCAAAGTCAGTTGGCTCGGCTACTATTATCTCTACGTCAGCTACATTCGTGCCGAGTTGGTCTATGGCGACCAGACGGTGAAGATCTGCATGCACGACCTGTCAGGATGGGACTGCCGAACGCGCGGCTTGTGCAACAGTTCGTATAGTGACTCCCCCTTCACGGTCACCACTGCCCTTGATGCCAACGAGCGCTTCGACTTCCTGGTTGACTACACTTACGATGCGGAAGGCATTTACAGTGCCATTGTGCGCGTGACGGATAACGAAGGTTTCACAGCTACCGCCTCGGCGACCGCCACGGTGATTCGCGCTGGACCGCCGGGAAGCCCCAGCGTCACCGCTGTTGCCAACCCCACCACCGGGTTTGCTCCCTTGGTCGTGAACTTCAACGGCTCGGCGACCGACGACGGCTCGATCGTTTTCTGGGAGTGGGACTTCGACGGGGACGGCATGTACGACTACTCCTCCCCCACCTCGCCGGCAACCGCCCACACCTACACCGAAGCGCGCAACTATGTCCCCGCCCTCCGTGTCACCGATGACAGCGGTCTCAGCAGCATTGACACGGTGGACCTCAGCGTGGACATGGCGGCCACTCTCAGCGTGCCCAACGACACGTTCACACCAGCGCTCGGCCAGCAGGCCACCATTCGCACGACGATCAGTGCCCCGACCAACATCCGCTTGTTCCTGAAGGACCGGCGGGGCAACATCATTCGCGACTTGGCCAACGAGTTCCGTGCCGCAGGGACATACGATGATGTTTGGGACGGCACCGACAACCAGGGGTTGCCTCTGGCACATGGACCCTACTACGCTCTACTCCAGTACCGCGTCGGATCCATCATCCGCGTCCTGGACCTGACCGCCTCGACCGGCGGCACCCGCTACAACCCACCGCGCAACACGCTGTACGATCAGAGCAGGTTCCGCCCCTACGAGGACCAACATCTCTACATCAACTTTAACGTCAACCAGGGGGCTTCCGAGATCACCGCTTTCGTCGGTCTGTTCAACACCGACACCCGGTTTGTCACCCTCCTCGAGCGCGAGCCGTTTGGGGCGGGTACGTACCAGATCAAGTGGGATGGCCTCGATGCCAATGGCAATTTCGCCAAGCCGCCGCCCGGCGATTCCTTCCTCTTCGGCATCTGGGGCTACATCATGCCCGATAATACGGTTTTCCTCATTTCCGCCCCGAACATCCTGAACGTGAAGGTTGACCCGAACTTCTTCGATCCGTCGGCGGTCGTCGCCTCTGGCGCAGCTAAAGCAGTCGTCACGTATGACCTCGACAAGGCGGCCAATGTTGAACTTACCGTCACGCGCCTCGACAACGGGCGCGTGCTCCGCCGCATCCGACAAAACTCGGTCGCCGCCGGCACCGGCCGCCAGATCGAGTGGGATGGACGCGCTGACAATGGGATTCTCGCGGACAAAGGCGATTATCGCCTGGGCTTGGTGGCCACCGATTCCACCGGCAGCCAGTCCATAACCCGATATGCTCTCGTTCGCGTCTTTTATTGAGCCATTTCCTCGTATGAAGCTTCTTCTTGTTCTGACTGCATTTGTTGGCTGGGCTGCAACGGCTTGGGCCGCAGAGCTGCCCAAGCGCCAACCGCTCACTGTGGAGCAATACTGCCAGCTCAGCATCGACCGCCTCGAAGTGACGCGAAGCTGCTGGTACTGGTTGCGAGATGGCCCCACACCGGATCAGCTCAAACCAGTCTGGGAAAAGTACAAAACCACGGAGAAAGACTTCCTGGCCTTTGGCTCCGAACACGCCAAGGAAATCGATCAGTACTTCGATGCAAAGCCCGAGCTGAAAGCCAAGGTTGACGCCATGAGTACCGAGATTCGCGAATACGTCCAACGGCGCGGCCGTGATCGGGCACCCGCAGGGGGGGCAGTGGCCACCACCACGAAACAATCAACCCAGAAGGAGCAAAGCCATGAAGCTAAGTGACTCAACTTGGGCGAGGCCTTTCAGTGTCTTGTGCATCCTCGCTCTGGTGCTGTGGCTTCTACCCGCTACCAGCGTCGCCTACCACTTCCCGTGGGACCAAGGGCATGACGTTTTTATTCCGGAAGAGCCGCCCCTCCCTTGCGATGACTGCAACCAGTGCAATAGCAGCAGTTCCCCGTTTATTCCGGCCAGCGGTGCTTACATAGCGCACTATACCGATATTTCCGTCCCAGGCCCGCTTGCTCTCGAAATCACGCGTACCTATCACTCACTCGATGGCCACAGCGGCCTCCTCGGCCACGGATGGATGTTCACCTATGGTGCAAAACTTATTGAAGTAACCGATGGGGCCAGCAGATTCGTGATCATTCGTCGTCCGGACGGGCAACGAGATCGCTTTTACGAGAATGCCGACGGCACATACAACAACGCTCCTGGCGTATTTGACACGCTAGTGAAAGGTTCCGACACGTGGCATCTGGTCCAAAAGAGCGGCACGGTCCTAACCTTTGACCAGCCTGGGAATCTCTTACAGATTGATTTCCGCACGCTCCACAAAGTATCTCTCACCTATAACTCAGCCGGATCGTTAACCAGCGTCAGCGACGATTACGGTCGCTCACTTCAAATCACGACGGGCGCCAACGGCAAGATTAGCGCGATCATCGATCCAGCAGGCAGACAAACCGACTACGAGTATGATGCGAATGGCTACCTCATCAGCGTGATAAATCCTATAGGAGCAATCACAAGATACACCTATGACGATCGGGGGAACTTGGTAACCGTCAAATCTCCGTCGGGTGATACTGTTGCCTCAGTCGCTTACAATAGTGACGGCCGTGTGTCGAGCTATACTGAAGAAGGCGTCACTTATAACATGACTTACTTTCCGAATGCCGGCAAGGTCGTCGAGACCAGCGCCAGAGGAACTAGAACGCTCTTCTACAACGAGCACGCAAACATTACGAACAAAATTGATGTCCTTGGCAACACGGAGCGCTTCGGTTTTGACGCGCAATACAACCTTGCGAGGGTTGTGGACAAAAACGGCAATGCTACCGTCTATAGCCATGATGCAAGAGGCAACATAATCCAGAAGACAGACCCGCTTGGAATCGTCACAACCTACGAGTATGACTCGGTCTTCAACCAAGTGACCAGGACGATCGAGCCCGGCCGCACAAATGTCTTTAGCTACGATGCCAGTGGTAATCTCATCGAGCACAGCGTATCAGTCGCAAACAGTAGCCGTACATGGCGCTACACGTACGATACCAATGGTCAACTTGTCGCATCTGATGGGCCTCGAACGGATACGAGCGATGTGACGACTTTCGCTTACGACAATTTCGGAAATGTTACTACTGTCACCGATCCCCTTGGTGCGGTAACCCAAATGCGCTACAATGAGGTCGGTCAAGTAATTGAGACGGCAGAACCGAACGGCGTCGTTACTACCTATACCTACGACGGCGCGGGCAACGAGATTATGAGAAATGTTGCAGGGGAGATTACGACGACAACCTACAACATGATGAATCTCCCGGAAGTGATAACCTTGCCGACCGGACAAATCACGACGTACCGCTATGATGCCTTCGGTCGCGTTACAGACATTCTGGATACTGACACGAATAGACTCCATTTCACAGTAGATGCTTATGGGAATGTCTTAAAGGAGGAAACCTTTGATAGCTCGGGTCAATTAGTTCAAACGCGAAGTGTGCAGTATGACGCGCTCGGCCGAATGACAAAGTCGATTGACGCTGCTGGCCACGCTACCGACTATTCCTACGACGCTAATAACAATCTTGTGATGCGAACCGACCCGCTTGGGCGTGTCGTAAGGAATCGTTATGACGCACTAAACCGCGTAACAAACGTCACAAATCAAGCCGGAGGTCAGATTTACTATCTGTACGACGTGCTTGGTAACCTTGCCTCAGCTACCGACCCGCTCGGAAACACGACAAGCTATGGACGGAACGGTTTCGGAGATGTGGACTGGGAGGATAGTCCTGAGGCGGGCCGCAGGACCTTCAGCCATGATGCATTCGGCAATGTCGTAGCCGAAACTGATGCTCGAGGCCATACTACAACATATGAGTATAACGCGGCCAATCTTCTCACTCGCAAGGTCTTCAGCGACACAACCTCTGAGGTTCGCAGCTATGCGGCTGGTCCCTCGGGGCAGAGTCGGCTTTCCAGCATCATTTCTCCTCAGGCGAACCTTCATTGGGCTTTTGACAGCCAGGGGCGGATATCTACGATGTCCCAAAGCGTGGCAGGCGTTACACATCGTCTAGCTTACTCGTACGACCAACAAGGCCGATTGGCTACACTCACATACCCCTCCGGTGCGCTTTTGCGCTTCACATACGGTGAGGGAGGTGAGATCGTCGGCGTCAGTATTGGTAACAACAGGCTATTGACCAACGTCGTCTATCGACCATTGGGAGCACCAAAAGGGTGGACCTGGGGAAATGGTACAACTAACCACCGACAGTTTGATCTAGACGGCAATCTGACACGCTTTTCACTAGGTTTGTCATCGCAAACGGTAATGTACGATGCAGCGACCCGAATCACAAACATCCTCGGTAGTATTGTGACGGAACTTGCCTACGATGCGCTGGATAGGCTGACAAGCTATCGTACACCGATGACACAACTATCCTACACCTACGATCCGAACGGGAACAGACTGCTGTACAATGACGGTGTTCAGACAACAACCTACACTTATGACACGCACAGCAGCCGCCTGACGACGCGCGCACGAGAAGGGAGCGAGAGCTACGCTTACGACGCCACTGGAAATGTCGTGGCCGACGGCACTCGATCGTTTGTTTACGATGCACGCGGACGCATGGCGCAAGTAACCTCGTCTAGTCTAGCCACGGCCTACCGATACAACGCGCTTGGCCAGCGGGTAACAAAGTCTGCCCCTGCCTCAGACGCTGTGAAGGAGATTTACGTTTACGACGAGGTCGGGCGAATTGTCGGTGTCTATAATGAAGCCGGCGCGGTTATCATGGAAGTTGTGTATTTCCGGAACATCCCGGTTGCGGTAATTACAGATGTTGATACCTTGTACTACGTGTATGCAGATCACATAGACACACCACGAGTCATCACGGATACTGGAGACAAAGTAGTGTGGCGCTGGGATTCAGACCCCTTTGGACTTGGGATACCTGACAATGATGCCGATCAAGATGGCGTCCTCTTGACCTGCAATCTGCGCTTTCCTGGACAGTACTTTGACGAGGAGTCTGGATTGCACTACAACTACTTCCGAGACTATGACCCGGCGTTGGGAAGATACCTGCAAGCGGATCCTATGGGGTTGCAGGGTGGCCTTAACATGTACGTGTATGCAAACGCCAACCCGGTGAGCAACTATGATCCGACGGGCGAAGTGGCACCCGCTGTGTATATCGCAATACGCGCGGCCATAGCAGCTGCGGGGCGGGCGCTCTCGCAAGCGCTGGCCCGATGCGCTCGCGATCCCCGCTGCCGGTGTATTGCGATAAACCGAGCCTACCACGCCTTGGAGGCTGTGGGATGCAGGACCTGCAGCACCCCATCGCCCGTGTGTTGCCTGATTACTGGCGCCCAAGCGTCCGCGCTAAGTGCAGCGCTCACCTTGAGAATCTCGTACATTGCTCAGGGCTGCGACCGCCACCTTCCCGGTGGCAGGGACCATCCAGGTCATCTTCCCCAACAGCAGCAGGCGGTCGCTCGTTGTGCAGCCAAAGCTGTCACCATGTGCAGGTGCCCTTTGCCATGAGCATGTTCAAGGTGCGGCAAAGCGAAGGCTCAGAGTTTTTAAGAAGTCTTGCAGGGAAGATTGATGTGCGAGAATTCGACCGACTACGCACGGAGTCTGGGTTTGTTTGTCCCAATGACTATATATCCGTGGAAGAATTGACTCAAGTGTTAGCAAGCCACGAGTTCCCGCAGAATAGACACTATGAATATGAGTGGGCAATCCATGAAAGCGGGTTTGAATCATGGCCAGATTTCTCAGTATGGATGCAGATGTTCTTGGCGGCGCTCTATGTGTACTGCAACAAGCGGAAGGATTGGGCGATGTTGGTTGAGAGCGATTATCACTATGCGGTTGTTCAGCTATCGTTGCAGCGGGTTGAGGGGCCAAAGGTGGCTAGACTGTATCTGGGGTTTATCGAGTGGCTTTGTGTCTGGGTCGAAGCTGACGTAGGCTACGATGACTACTTCTGCCTCCTAACGTGGACGTTGCTTCGTAGGCTGTCGGGTGCCGCACATGATGACACCTTCCTGGAGGTGTTGAACGCTCTGGCCGAGAGAGAACCCGGAAGGGACTATTTATGTAGTCTTACAGACTCTGTGAAAAGTATTGAGACGTGGTATCAGTTGCATGAGAAAATCCCCTGTCCTCAGACATTCCGGAGCCAGTTTGATAAAATTATTTTGGGCGTCCCACCCAAAACTATCGGGTGATGCTGCAGATTCTAATCGTTATGCTCGCTTTGACTATGAGATGGCTAACCACCTGTAGATGGCCGACTCTGAGACCATTGCTTGTTTTGCTTGCGCCGTCACTTTTAGTGGGTGCGGAGCTTGTGACCGCAACGCGGGTTGAGCAGTCCGCATTCAACCCCTCCGATGGCGAAGTGGCGCGGCTTACGTACAAGTTAAGCAGCGACGTGAATGTAACGGTGGTTGTATTGGACGCCGACGGGGGAGTGGTGCGAAAGCTTGCGGAGGGCGCGGTGCGCAAAGCCGGCGCCAACGCCGAAGTCTGGGATGGACGAGACGAAGACAACAAAGTGGTCCCCGATGAAGCGTACTCATTCAAAATTGAAACTAGCGTGGGTGAAATCAATGACACCGCCATGTCTAACGGTGGAATTGTAGGAGACATCACAAGAGCCAGGTGTGATCGGGAGAGCGGCACGTTGGTTTACGAGTTGCCCACTCCGGCTAGAGTACTTGTAAGGCTGGGTATCAAGAACGGTCCTATGCACAAGACACTGGTCGATTGGAGACCGCGGATCGGCGGAAGCATCACAGAGAGCTGGGATGGGCGTGACGAACACGGTCTGTTCGCGTTACGAGAGCACAAGGACTTCAATGCCATGATCACCTATATCACGTTGCCGAAGGCGACGGTGATCGCCTACGGAAACGACACGGAGACGTACCGGGAATATAAGCTGGGGCGGGGGAAGGACCGAGCGCAGAAATCAACGGCAGCCAGCCCCCTGGCGGCAGGTCAGAATCAGGTCCGGCCGACCGGTCTAGTGCCGCCAGCCTGGGCCCGGGCGCCCAAGGTGTTGATGACGTTCCCGGCCCTGCCGGAGGCCGCGACGGGGGTGCCCACGATCCGCGGCACCGTCGGCGTCCGGGTGGACGTGGATCCGACCGATAAGGAGTACCTGGCCAAGGACCAGTTCGAGGTGATCTTCTTCGTGGACAACGTGTTCTTTGCCGAGGCCGAGCGGGGCTATCTGCCGTACAACTTCCGGTGGGAAACGGAGGAACTGCCAGAGGGTGACCACATTCTGACGGTGAACGTTTCCAGCTTCAAGGGGCAAGTCGGCGTGGCTAGTCGGAAGGTGCGTGTCGAGAAGAGGAAAACGCCGTGAGGCAACCTCGGTTGATTCCGACCATGTGGTACCGCGCTTTCGGGTGCGTGGGCGTTGCGCTTTTCTCGTTTGAGGTTTTCGGCGCTGGATTGGTCTTTTCGGCCTTGGAGGACGGCCACTGGGTGGCGTATCACCAAGCAACCTTGGGAGGCGAGCCGGTGCGCATCGACCCAGCGGGTGGCGAGGATCAAACCTCAGCCCGCATTTCAGCAAAAGGCGACTTGATTGCGTTCGAAACCCCGGCCAGTGAGGTGAGGGTTTTCCGCAAAGACGCAGCGTCTGGCCAGTGGAAACACGCGTTGACACACAAGTCGGCCGTGCGTCCGGCTTGGCATGCAGGTTTTGAGGACTGGGTCTACGTTCGATTTACCCTGTCGGCGGCCGGCGAGGACTCGGATCTTTGGGGGAAAGGTCCCGACCGTCCATCCGCGGACTGCCTCGTGCGACAGACCGGCAACCAGGACTATCCGAGCGTATCGCCGGACGGACAGCGGATGGCCTACATCTCGGCGCAGGTGGTGTCGTTGCGCCTTGGGGCGGTTCAGGTTTTCCAGCAACTGTGGGTTGTGGATTTCACGCGGGCCGAGGCGCGACAGGTCCTGCTGGAGGGGCGGGCCTACATCGAGCCCGCGTGGTCGCCCGATGGAGAGCAGATCGCCGTTGCCGCTGACCGGAGCGGGGAGTTCCAAATCTGGGTCGTGCGACCTGACGGCTCGGGTCTGCGTCAGGTGACGCAGGGCCCCGGCCCCATCACGCGACCGGCATGGTCGCCCGATGGCCAGCAGATGTTGGTGACCATCATGAGGGAAGGGCGGCACGGCCTGGCGCTAGTGAATGTCGCGGACGGTTCCATGAAACCGTATCAGCCGTTCCCGGGCCGCCCGGAGGTTGAGGTCCGCGATGCGGATTGGAGGTGATGTGAGGCGTCCTATGGCCATCCCCCTCCGCTTGATCTCCCTTGTGCTTTTGCTTGGGGCAGTCGTGTCGGGTTGTTCGCGTCCGGCGTCGCCTCCCGCCTCCGTTGCCAAAGGCCAAACGTATGTCACGTGGAGCACGCTCGAGCCTGATAAACTCGCCTCGATTTGGCTGATCAAACGGCATTTGGATCCCGAGGCAAAGTTTGAGTTCACGGACCGGGAAGGCGATCTGCCGCCCGGGATTCCCTTCGATGTACCTCAGGCCGAGTACCGCCGTTATGCGAATCACTCGTGCTTCGAGTTCATTCTGCAAAAGCACAAGATCACGGACCCGACCCTTGGCCGCATCGGCGCTTTGATCCACGATCTCGAAGTCAACTACTGGGGTCAGAAAAGGTTTCCCGAGTCAACGGTGTTGGCGGGTCAACTCGAGAGCATGGTGTTGTCGAATAGCGTTGGCCCTGAGGTCCGTGTGCAGCAGGCACTCGGTGTCTTTGATCGTTTGGCGGAATCGCTGCGCGCCTCGGCCGACCAGGAGCATCAGAAGTGACATCCTAGCGAGGCGCGCCTCAGACCCAACTCAAGTCCTCAACCACATGAACCGCCCCAGCCTCTTCCGTTTCCCTCGCCCCCGCGCCTCGCTCCATAGAATCCTTGAATCCTTGAGCGACGGGGGAGAACTTGACCTGAATACTACACATTTTGAGATTCAAGGATTCTCGATCAACCTTACCAGGAAGCGAAGTCCCCGGCGGAAAAACATGGGTATGAGGCAAGTGACTCGCCGCCGGACTCGGTTGGCGGTTGGGATTGGCGTCGAAGGGAAGGGATCAGGGCGTCCGGAGGCCTTCACCCTGATCGAGCTGCTGGTGGTGATTGCGATTATCGCGATCCTGGCGGGCCTGTTGCTGCCTGCCCTCCCCCGGGCGAAGGAGCGGGCGCGCGCCGCGCGCTGCGGCAGCAATTTGCGGCAACTGGCCCTCGGTCTTCACCTCTACACCGATACCTATGGTTTTCTGCCTCCGCACCAGGAGAAATTCGCCGATGGCTCACGTTTGCGGTGGTTCAACCACTTCGCCCGAGAGATCACGTTCGGCTATGAAGTGATGCGCGATCCGGCGGTGCCTCATTGGCAGGCAGGACGCAATGCACCCTACGGCTACAACTACAAGTTCCTGGGCAGCGCGCGCAAGTTGTACTCGGGCGAATACGAGTGTTTCCCGGTTCCGTTGAGCGCCTTGCCGGTGGCATCCGCCACGATCGCGTTCGGCTGCTCGAACGGGACAGGCACCAAGGAACCGCACGAGGTCATGCTCCCCCACGCCATCAACAGCGCGCTGCCGCCCGAGGAAAACGTGCAGCGCATCGGCAATCACGGCTACATCATCGATCCGCCCTTCATCCCGACCTACAGCGCCGACCAGGAAGAGCGATGGGCCTACTACGAATTCGCCTCCTTCGTTGCCGCGCGCCACCGTGGCCGCGCGAACATCGCGTTCCTCGACGGCCACGTCGATTCCCTCGACCCGGCCGCAGCAACCCGAAACAACCGGCTCTGGAACGGCTTTGACAATCACCAAGCCGTCCCGATTCTGCCGGATGTGCCGGTCAATTGGCCTGCTCAATGGCGGCGCGACGGGACGTGACCGTCAGGCAGAGCGGCCCGGAGGACACGAAGACTCCGTTTGACTGAACTGGCGCGGGCGAACGCTCGGGCGCGTCGGCGTGGCGCGAAGAGTGTGACTACAAAGGCAACCCAGGGTGTACAGTCACCCGGTCCTGACCACGGATTTCACGGATTTCACGGGTGCTTCTTTATCCGTGTCATCCGTGTCATCTGTGGCTCTTCCCTCCCTCCGATCCTCGGTGAGGCCGCCGGAGCAGGCGGCGGCGAGGACGGATTGGCGCGTTTCGTGTCGAAGGGCGAATTGGTGAGGACCACGTCGCAGTGCTCCCCGCGGTCGGGGTCGTCGATCGTGAGAGGCGCGTCAGACCGCGTTGCTCAGGATCAGCTTCTTGAGGACGTGACGGTGACACTGGGATTGGTCTTCGGCGCAGTGGCACATGAGGGTGACATGCTGCTCGCGGGCAAGCTGCTTGATGAGACGCAGCGTGAACTTTTGTCCGTGGTTTTTGATGGAGGGATTGCCTCGGTCAAGCGCCTGTTGCTCGAACAGCTCGATCCGGTACCGTCGAGCGAACTGGGCCCAGGTGATCCGTCCAGCCTGGCCCGCCCGCAGGAGGCGCTCGCTGGGGCCGAGATTGGCCATCCACACGTCGTAACGCGAGGCTGGCATGCCGCGACTGCGGAAGCGCGTCGCCAGGATTCGCAGCCCGTCCTGCTTGGGCTCGATCGGGGAGAAAACAGATTTCGTCTTGAGCATAGCTAGTGTGCGCGTCGGAGCGAATCGAAGGCGGGCCGGTCCAGTTCGAGCGCGATGATTGTGTCGATTTCCTTGCGGTCGGCCGGGGCGACCGTCAGTTCGATGCCGTCCGCGGTCTGTTTGAACTGCGGGGAGCCGCCGCCGAGGAGGGTGCAGTGTTGGACCTTGCCGTCTGTGGGGGGCAGCCGCACGGGGCCATCCGGCCATTTGAGGACATGCACAAACGCCGTGTTGCCGCGGCAGGTGCTCACGCCCCAATCGGCGGGCGGGAAGGGGCCGCCGCGCGTGCCATAGATGCTGGGGCCGTTCTTCGCGAGCCAAGCGCCCATCTCCTTCAATCGTTCGGCTTGGCGCGCCTCGATCTCCCCCGTCGGCATCGGCCCGACGTTGAGGAGCAGATTGCCGTCGCCGCCGGCGCAGGTGATCAGGGTGTGGAGGCATTCGGCGAGCGATTTCATGGTGTCCTCGGGTTTCCAGGCCCATTGCTGGCAGATGGTGATGCACGATTCCCAGGGGCGGGTCGTGTTGAAGCGTCCGACCTGTTGTTCGGGTGTATCGTAGTCGCCCGCATTCACCTCGGACTGGGCGGTGGTGCCCGCCATGCCTTCGCGCCCGACACCCACCCGGTTGTTGATGATGATGTTGGGTTGGAGTCCGCGGACGTGGCGGTACAGATCGGCGCCGCGCTCGCGATTCCAGGGCTTCTCCCATTCGCCATCGAACCAGAGAATGCCCAGCGGCCCGTAGTTCCGGATCAGCTCGGCAAGCTGATTTTTGAGGAACTGGTTGTAGCGGTCCATGTTCGGATTGGGCTTGGCGGTCTTTCCGCCGGGGCTGCCGAGTGGGTAATCGGGGTGATACCAGTCGCAGATCGAGTGATAGAGGCAGAACACGATCCCGTGGCGTTTGCAGGCATCGGCCAACTCCCGGAGCACGTCGCGGCGGAACGGGGACTTCATGATGTTGTAGTCGGTGAACCGAGTGTCCCACATGCAGAAGCCGTCATGGTGTTTGCTGGTGAAGACGATGTACTTCATGCCCGCGGTCTTGGCGAGGCGCACCCAGGCGTCGGCGTCGAATCGGGTTGGATTGAACTCCCGGTAGAGCCGGTCGTAGGTCTCGGCGGGCACCTGCGCGCCCCGGGACCAGCCGATTTCAGTCCCCTTCAAGCTGACCGGTCCCCAATGAATGAACAGGCCGAAGCGCGCCTCACGCCACCAATCGAGGCGCGGCTCGGTCTCCGCCGCCGCACCCGATCGCAGCGCCGCGCACGGCAGCAACAGGGCGAGCACGAGTGCACAAGGTCCGGCCAGGTGGCGTATGCGAGGGGTGTTCATGCGTCCATTGAGGACCAGTCGCCGCCGAAAGCCAATCCTGAAAAAGCGGGACGAGCTTTAGGCGCCACCACGCGGTGCCAAAACGTGACTCATTCAGGTGGCGACTCGATCGGGAGGAGGATCCGGTGCTGCTCAGGTAGCAGTCGGAGAGGGAGACAAAGCTCCCGCTGTGCGACGCAACGCACTGGCGGTTGGGTCCCCAGAACGCACAGTCCACCAGGCGGACCGAGCCCTGACAGGTGCTCTCGATCAGGAGCGGCACGCGCGTGTCGCCGTGCATGCAGACGAACTGGCCGTTCGAGATCAACAGGCCCATCGGCTGGATCTGCTCGACCTGCATGCAGACCTGGGCTTCGTCGGCGCCAATGCCCGAGAACTGGCCGTTGGCCGCGCCAGCCTGGGTGCGGATGAAGCGGTAGCCGATGTTGACCGGATAGACGAAGGTGTTGGGTGGATGTTCGTCGGCTGCTGGTCGGGGTAGAAGACCGTGAGACCGCGCACGGCGGACGAATGGCCCAGCTCGAACAAGGCCGGGCCATCCTCCTGGTCGCGTCCTCCGGTGGCGAGGATGATCGTCCCCTTCAGCGGCTGGCTCCAGACCGGGGATTCGCTCACGTTTGGCCCGTCCCGTCAGGCGCCAACCACGAATCACACCAATGACACGAATCGGAGGGGAAACAGGATTCGTGTGATTCGTGTCATTCGTGGTCCTGCCTCCTTTCCTGGGCAGTTCAACGGGCAGTGCACATTGGTCCGCATCAAAACCCTCGGCTCAAGCGATGACCTCCCCGGTCAGAGGCGTGTGTCGGGAGCCCGGACATTGCCAAGAGCACGGAAACGGAGGTCTGCACTGCCTTCGTGGTCTTCGTGAACGTCATGGTGGGATCTTCGAGGTTTGGGACCTCGGAGCGGTTGGAAAGGAACAGTGGGCTCTCATGAAGTCACAGAGGTCAAGGCTATGCGCCTTCGTCGCGCCTCGCCAGCGAGCCAAATCCCGTCCAGCAGAATCGGAATCAATTCTCGAGCCCGGTCACGGTTCCTCGCGAAGCGTGTGAAACAACCGGGCTCGGAGGCTACGGCGAGCGTTGGAGCGAATCGAAGGCGGGCCGGTCCAGTTCGAGCGCCATGATCGTGTCGATGTCCTGGCGGTCGGCCGGTGCGACTGCCAGTTCGATGCCGTCCGCCGTCTGGTTGCGGCCCTGCGGCGCTGCGCGGGGCTCGATCGGGAACGACAACATGTTGTCGATCTTGCACCGGCACAGCCCGGATTTCGGATTCATCTTCCAGGTGGTGAGAAATCCGGGCTAGAGTCATTCGCCTGATGGGATCCTCATCAAGTGAGTCGCGTGTTTGTGCCGCGCCGCGGTGTGGTTTAGCGAGGCGTCGAGTTCTTCCAACCGGGGAAGGAGGCTGCCGCATACGGATCGCTGCCGTGCCTCGTCGGTCTGCGAAGGCCAGCTAATCTCATGGCGATGAGCGAAAGACGGATCGTCATCGTTGGCGGTGGTGCGGCCGGCTTTTTTGCCGCCATCACCTGCGCCGAGGCATGCCCGGGAACCGGGGTGATGGTGCTCGAGAAGGGCCCGTGCTTTCTGGCCAAGGTCCGCATCTCGGGCGGCGGGCGCTGCAACGTGACGCACGCCTGCTTCGATCCGCACGAACTGGCAACCCGCTATCCGCGCGGCGAACGGGCGCTGCGCGGGGCGTTTCACGGCTTTCAGCCCCTCGACACGATCGCCTGGTTCGAAGGTCGCGGTGTGAGACTCAAGACCCAGGCGGACGGATGCCTGTTCCCGACGACCGATTCTTCGCAGACGATCATCGATTGCCTGCTGACCGCGGCACGGAATGCCGGGGTTGTGCTGCGGGCTCACTGCCCGGTCGAGGGGGCGGCCCGCCGTCCTGATGGAGGTTTTGTCTTGAGACTGTCGGGCGGCGAGACACTCGGCTGCGATCGTCTCCTCCTGGCCGTTGGCGGCTGCCGCGTGCCGGCACTCGGGCAATTGGCGGTCGCGCTTGGGCACACGCTCGAGCCGCCCGTGCCGTCCCTGTTCGCTTTCAGCGCCGAGGCGCCCTGGATCCGCGACCTGGCCGGAGTGGTCATTGAGACAGTGGAGGCCTCGGTCGCGGGTCATGGCCTCCGCGAACGCGGCACGATGCTTTTCACGCACTGGGGATTGAGCGGGCCGGTCATCCTCCGGCTGTCGGCCTGGGGCGCGCGTGTTCTTCACGGACTGGATTACCGGTTTACCCTGCGCGTGAACTGGCTGCCATCGCTGAGCTTCGAGATGATCGTGGCGCAACTTCGGGCCCGGCGGCAGACCCAACCGGCGCGTCGGGTGGTGAACAGCCCGATCCCGCCGCTGCCGGGACGTTTGTGGGAGACGCTGGCGCTCATTGCCGGCGTTTCGCGGGAGACGCGGTGGGCCGAGCTTTCGCGTGCCGCCCTCCATCGGCTCGCACAGCGGCTGATCCGGAGCGAAGTGGCCGTCAGCGGCAAGAGCCTGAACAGAGATGAGTTCGTCACGTGTGGCGGGGTGCGCCTGAGCGAGGTGGATTTCGAGACGATGGAGAGCCGACACGCGCCCGGCCTGCATTTTGCCGGGGAAATGCTCGACATCGACGGCATCACTGGCGGCTTTAACCTCCAGGCCGCCTGGACGACCGGTTGGCTGGCGGGCCGGGCCATGGCAAGACCGCGCCCAGCAAGGGAACCAGGAGCCTCGAGTCGGTTCTGAAAGAGTTCTGCGATTCACGGATTCGACGGAGTCATGGCGCAAACGGTCCGGTCCGGAAAAGGACAACGCGCGAACGACGGGTGTCGTTCGCGCGTTGTGTTGAGAGCCCGAGGGGTGAAGACCGGGCCGTCCGGTCAGCGGCGGAGCCGGTAGAAGGCGGCGGGCTGGCTCGGGGTCAGGGTGACGGAGTCATTGACCACGTCGGGCACGGGCGTCCAGGTCTCGGCCGTGAGGCTGGGCTTGGTTTCAAGCGTGAAGGCGGATTCGGCCTGCCACGCAATGGTGATCGAACCGTTGGCGTTGCGTGTCACGTTGAGGACCGGTTGCTCGATGCCCAGGGCGATGGGGATGCCGGCTGCCGTGGGGCTGCCCAAAGCCTCGAGTTCGGCGTCGCTGAGTTTGCCGGCGCGGATTTGGATGGAGTTGACCCACAGCATGCGGCGCTCGTCCTGGTCGCCGTCACCGAACAGGACCGCCGTGGGCAACATCGAGCGTCGGGGGTTGTCGAGGCCCTGGTTGGCGGTCCAGTCGTCCTGTTTGATGCCATCGATATATAGTCATTTGTCGAACAGGGGGTCTTCGTCTACAATGCGGCGCATCTCGAATTGGGAATACGATGAACGCGCCGTTCCGAACCTTGTTGGCCTGCTTCGCCGCGTGGGCGATTCAAGCCGATCCGCCCCAACCCGCCATGAACGCACAGCCGACTTCGCCAATCGCATCCGCATCCGAGTACGCCACGCTGGGGGGCGGGTGTTTCTGGTGCATCGAAGCCGTGTTCGAGCGTGTGCCCGGCGTGAAGTCCGTCGTGAGCGGCTATGCCGGGGGCCACACGGAGAAACCGACCTACAAGGCCGTGTGCGCTGGGGACACCGGGCATGCGGAGGTTGTACAGATCCAGTTCGATCCGCGAACCATCACGTACGAGCAAGTGCTCGACCTGTTCTGGCAGGCGCACGATCCGACCACGCTGAACCGGCAGGGACCCGACGTGGGGACGCAGTATCGCTCGGTGATTTTCTATCACGACGAGTCTCAGCGTGTGGCGGCCGAGAAATCCAAGGCCGGGGCCGGCAAACAGTTCGCGCGTCCGATCGTGACGGAGATCCAGGCCCTGCCGCGATTCTATCGCGCCGAGGGTTATCATCAGGATTACTATCGCAACAATCCCAACCAGCCTTACTGTCGGATGATCATCCGACCCAAACTCGACAAGCTCAAGAAGGGGTTGTGAAGGGGCTTCCCATGAACCGTGGTTGCGTAGCCGTCCCGCAGTGCGGGATCAGACGGCGCCATCTCGCTCCGCCAGAGGCAGGAACCAGCGCCGACTCACGTCGGCGGCTACAAGCCGGTTCATGGTCCTCGTGCGCATTCAACTGTTGAATGTCAACGCTCTCCATGAAGCGGATGCCTGGCCTCGCGAGTCGTCTTTGCACTGTGCCCGTTAGGGGCTTGCTTTTGACGCTGGCGTTGTGCCAGGCGGCGGGTCCGGACGCCCGAGCTGCGTCCGCGCCTGAGAACACCGGCACCAATGCCCCGCCCCTGCTCCGTGAAGCGCTCGACGGGCCGATGCGCGACGTCGAGCACATCATCTTCTGCACGCGGTCCCAGTACGACGATCCGCACTGGTACGCGAACATCGGGTACTACTGCGATGACGAGCAACAGAAGGCGTACCCGGGCAATGGCCAACCGGACGTCAGCAAGCTCTACAAATGGAACCTGCGGACGGGGGAGCTGGCGGTGCTGCTCGATCCGCGGGGCGGCTGCGTGCGGGACCCGCAGGTCCATTACGACGCCGGCAAGATCCTGTTTTCGTACCGGAAGGCGGGCACGGACTTCTTTCATCTTTACGAGATCGGCGTGGACGGGGCCGGTCTGCGCCAGCTCACGGACGGGGCGTTTGACGATTACGAGCCGACCTATTTGGCGGACGGCGGCATTGCGTTCGTCTCGACGCGCTGCAAGCGGTGGGTGAACTGCTGGAAGACGCAGGTCGGGGTGCTCCATCGCTGCGGGTCCGACGGCGGCGATATCCGGTCCATCTCGGCCAACACCGAGCATGACAACACGCCCTGGCCGCTGCCGGACGGTCGGCTGCTCTTCATGCGCTGGGAGTACGTGGATCGCAGCCAGGTCGAGTTTCACGGGCTGTGGACCATGAACCCCGACGGGACTTCCCCCGCGACGTATTTCGGCAACATGCATCCGCACACCGTCATGCTCGGCGCCAAGCCGATCCCGGGCAGCGACAAGGTCGTCGCGTGCTTCTCGCCGGGGCACGGGGCGAACGAGCATGCGGGGATCGCAACCGTCGTCTCGCCGAAGGCCGGTCCGGACGAACCTGCGTTCGCGAAGCCGCTGCACCAGGGCCGGTGGACCAGGGATCCGTACGCGTTGTCCGAGCGCTGCTTTCTTGCGGCGCGGGACAACGAGATCGTTTTGCTGGATGGTTCGGGCGCGGTCGAGGTGCTTTATCGACACGCGGTCGAGGGAGGGGTTCACGAGCCGCGGCCTGTTGTGGCGCGTCCGCGCGAACGTCTTATCCAGCCCCGCACTCATCCCGGGCCGGCGGTTGGCCGGATGATTCTTGCGGACGTCTATCTCGGGAGAAACCTGCCTGGCGTCGCCCGGGGTGAGATCAAGAAGCTGCTGATTCTCGAGTCGTTGCCCAAGCCGGTGAACTTCAGCGGCGGTCCGGATCTCGTGTCGTGGCTGGGCACGTTCACCCTCGAACGCGCGCTGGGCACCGTGCCGGTCGAGTCCGACGGCTCGGCCTATTTCGAGGCGCCGTCTGACCGCCAGTTGTTTTTCGTGGCGCTGGACGAACGGGATTTGGCGGTCAAGCGCATGCAAAGCTGGTGCAATGTGCGTCCGGGCGAGGTGGTCGGCTGTGTCGGCTGCCACGAGCCCCGAACGCGCGCCCCGGCGAACCGCAAAACGTCCGGGCTCGAGGCGATGGCACGGGCGCCCAGCCGGATCGAGCCGTTCGAGGGGTTCCCGGACGTGTTGGACTTCACTCGCGACATCCAGCCGATTCTCGATCGTCACTGCGTGTCGTGCCACGGGTACGAGCGGCGGGAGGGCGGGGTGATTCTGACGGGCGATCTGGGTCCGGAATGGTCGCATAGCTACTTCACCCTGTTCGCGCGCCTCTTGGTGGCCGACGGGCGGAACGGCCTCGGCAACCAACCCCCGCGCAGCATCGGCAGTTCGGCCAGTCGCCTGCTGCGATTGGCGGAGGGGGGCCATTACGACGCCAAGGTGTCGCCGCGGGAGTGGCGCACGCTCTGGCTATGGATCGAGACGGGTGCGCCCTACGCGGGAACGTATGCGGCGTTGCGCAACGAGGCGCAGCAAGCCGCGGCCTCGGGCGCGCCCGGGCGCGTGTTTGCGGAACGTCTCGAAGTCGCGCGGCAACGCTGTTACACGTGTCACAAACCGCCGTCGGGCCGGGAAGATCCGATGGAGCTTCCGTTCTACCCGAGCGCCGAGCGGATGAACCGGGCGAAGGCCTCGCGGCCCACCGCGGTGTACGAGCGCCTCGTGCAGGAGAACGATCCGGCCGCGCGGTTGAGTCCGCACATCCTGCTCAACTTCACGCGTCCCGAGCACTCACCGTTGTTGTTGGGGCCGCTGGCCAAGACGGCCGGAGGGTTCGGCAGTTGCGGCGAGGTCTTCCGGGACACACAGGACCCCGACTACCGGCGATTGCTGGGCGCCATCCGCCTGGCGCGCGAGGGCATCGAGGCGCACCAGTGCTTCGGCACGCCGACATTTAGGCCCAACCGACAGTACATCCGTGAGCTGGCGCGCTTCGGAGTTCTGCCGGCGGCCTTTGATCCGGCGAGAGACCCGCTCGATGTGTTCGCGGCGGACCAGGCGTATTGGCGATCGCTGTGGCCGTCGAGCGGAGGGCACTGAAGTGGCATTCGGTGACGGTCGGCGGCAGCGGCGCGAGGCGTATGATGGGAGCGGGGACGAGGACGTCGCCCCTCCCGCGAGCGGCTCGAGGCTTCATCGCGCGTCTTCAACCGGCGCCAGGAGGATTGCATCCAGGCTGGCTGCAAAGCCGGTCGACTGCCGATCGCGCCCGACGACCGTCGCCTTGAGCGCGTGCGGACGATCATCGAGGCGAACCTGCCGGGCGATCGAGACGCGCCGCCAGGTGTCAGGGGAGTGGCCGTTGAGCGGCGGACCGAGATCCACCCCGTCCAGCGACCACTGAACAATCGCGTAATCCCACGAGGTGACTGTGCTCAGGACAACGGCGTAGAGGCCCGGGCGGATCGAGTCGGGCAACGCCAGAGTGATGAAATCTCCCGGGCCGTTGAAGCGCAGGAACAGGTGCGCGCCGTTCGACAGCGGCGGCACACCGCGGTGCGCAATGGCTTGGACGGCGGCTTTCCCGTTGCGCGCGCCCATCGCCTCGAGAGTTTCGCCTTCAATGGCCTTTTCCAATCGAAAGGGAACCTGCCAGTTCCCAATCCAATCGAGAGGCGCGCGGCTGTTGCCCCGGAACGAAAAGACGTCAAAGGCCTCGACATTGAACAGGCCCGGGGCGGCGTACTGATAGGGTTGGCCCCAGGGATCCAGCCGGAGGAGCGCATCCGGTCGAGATGCTCTCAGCTCGTCCAGTGCTCGGGGCAGGGCGCCGCGGGCGCCTGCCAGGTCGGCGATTGCCTTTTCGAGTTGCCGGACCGTCTCCCGTGCCGCGCGCACGCGCTCGGCGTCGAGCCGCGCTTCGGCGGTCAGATGGTCCTCGAGCCATCGATCCATGTGATCCCAGGGCAAGCGCCGCAGCGAAATGGCATCCATCGCCAGGCTAAAACCGGGCTTGCCGGTCTTCCGGACAAGTGAAAGCGGGTTGTGGCCCACAGACTCGAATCGCAGTGTGTATGGCCCCGGCTTAAGGCGCATCACACCCAGTTTCGTCTCGCGCACCGTGCTGTAGACCTGGCTCTCCGGCCAGTTCTCCTTGAGCGCCACATAGGGATCGTAGAAGTCGAGGACAGGCTCGATCAGATTGGTCTGACTGCCGCCGCGCAAGGTGACTTTCCAGCGGCCATATTCCCGAAAGAGCACCTGAAAGACCGAAAGCGAGTACTGCGCCTCGACATCGATCTCGAACGGAACATCGAGCCACGCGCCGACGGCGTCATTCTCGACAAAGAGCATTGTCTTGTTCTGGCAGGTGCGATTGGACCGGACGACGGGTTTGAGTCCCGGGGAACACGGCAGCCGGTCCGCAAGGTCCTTCACCTCGATCCAAAGTTCGGGATTCAGCCGTTCGGCGAGGGGCGGCAAGGCGCAGAAGGGGCGGGCGATGTCTTTCTGATACCAAAACGCCACCGACGAGAAGAAATCCGGCCGGTGCTTGAAGTCGTGGAGCCGGCGCGCGCCGGTTTGCGGGTCTCGATCATCGATGAAGCTGCGGCGTTCGATGTCGACCTTGAGCGACTTGCGGAAGAGGACAGGCGGACGGAGGTGCCAGCGGTAGGCGGTGATGCGGCAATCGACGCTCTGCGGCTCGCAGATCGTGACGCCGGCGTTGGGATTGGCGAACAAGCGCAGGTTCCAGGCGTCGGTAAAATAGTCCTCCGTCCCGGTCCCAACCAGGGAAGGCACGGCCTCGCCGTCGATATAAAATCGGTCGTCCGACTCGCCGAACCAGACGCCGAAACTGTTTTGAGACGAAAGCACGGTTCCCACGTACTGCCCTTCGCCGTTGCCCTCGAAAACCGTGTAAGGCGAGAACGGCTTGACGGGAAACTCCTGCCGATAGCGGGCGTGGAAATAGAGCGTGTCCGGGGGCAGTGCGGGCCGCTGCAGCCAATCGACCTGGCAGTAGACAGTCATGCGGGCGGCGGACTGGTTCCAGAGCTCGATGCGGGCGTTCGAGCGAAATGGCATCTTCCAGTAACTGTTCAGGGCCCGTCCGTAGGACGTCACCTCGATCGGAGTCGACGTGACATTGGCCCGCATGCCGTGCCCCGCGGCGAAGAAATCGCCGATGGGCGTTTCGACCGATGGCACGTCGGAGCCGTCCCAGAAGATGCGCAGGACCAGCGCGCGCGGCCAACGGCGATCGGCGCCGGCCACGGTGAACCAGATGTGCTGGATCTCGCCCGAGCCCTCGAGTTCCGCGGCGGTGAGGCGCTGGCCGGGCGCCAGGTGATAGGCATCGTGATTCGATTCGGGATCGAACAGGCCGCTCGAGAACCGCTTGGTCGCGCCCGGTTGCTGGCGCGTGATGGCATCAAGGACATCCGCCGCAAGCGTCGCGCTCGCGACACCCAAGAGGCCAATCAGCCAGAGATAGTATGAGCGTTGCATAATCCGCCTGTGTTCTCGACGAGCCGTCTGCGCAAGACCGATGGTGATCAAATAGGACCTTCAAAAGGGACGCTGAACGCTCAACGCTCAACGCTCAACGCTCAACACTCAACACTCAACATCGAACGGGATCATGGTTGTGTCTCGGGCGACCACAGCTTCGGGTAAGGGCCGCGCGAGACACGCTCGATCACAGGGGCGTCGGTGAGTTTGTGCGGCACGCTCGACACATACCCCGGGATACCCAGAGCGATGTCGCCCACTTCAACCAGAAAGGCGTCCGGGATCCTGCCGGGGAGGAAGCCCTCGTGGAAATCCCCCGACGGGCGCATCAGGACGTGATACCACATCACGTCGCGCCAGGCCGGGTCGTCCGTGAACGCGTACCAGGCCTTGACCACCTGCACCTTGGCCTCGCCGCTCAGTCTCGCGCGAAAGACCGTGCCGTTCCTCTGGCGCCGGTGCGCGACGTCGCTGATGCGTGTGATGGGACGGCCGTCGAAGACGTGGGCGACCCACATCAGGAAGTCCATGAACTGGATTTCGCTGTAATTCGAGTGGCTGTAATTGGGAATCAGCTCGATGGTCATCGGGCGCCGCAATCGTTCCTGGAGCACGTTGACGTTGAACATGCGGTAACCGTCCTCGTTGGTGGCGCCCAGGTAGAACACCGGGACCTCGACCTGATCCTGAAAGAAACCATGGTGGAAGGAGAGATGCGGCTGGATGGTGTCAGTGCGGTACACGCCCTCATTGCCCATCACGATCACCGACGCAACCCTCGAGTCCATCGCCGCGGCCACCGTCGCGCTCCGACCCCGCTTCGAGTGCCCGCCGACCACCACCCGCGCGGTTTCAACGTTCAGAAGCTCTTCGAGCGCGTTCATGGCCTGGATGTACACGACGGCGAGCTGACAGTTCATGTTGTAGTAGTTCTGACCGGTCTCCCGGGCCAGTCGGCCCAGGACGCCAATGTCCGGTTCGATGTCGGTCCCGTCCGGATAAACACCGGGGTTGCAGAGCACCAGGGTCGGATAGCCCGTCCGCGCTGCGATCGGTTCCCCATACTTGGCCACATGGATGGGATAGGCCTCGCGACCGGGGCAGCCGATCAGGACGGCCTTGCCCTTGCGGTCGGGCGTCTGATGGAGCGCAGTGTCCGCCGGCAGAAGCAGCGTGCACGGATGCCCCCATTTTTTTCCCGCCAGTTCCTGAGACCAGAAGTGCGCCGTCACCTTGCGAAGGCGCTTGCCCGGATCCGTGTCGCTCGTCACAACTTCATCGGACAGGATCTTCAGATCGAGCGGGACACAATGCTTGCGGACGATTGGCCAGAGCTCGCGGGGTTTGGGAACACTGCGCGCGGCCTCGTCGAAATCGAACGCCTGGTCGCCTGGCAGCGGCGTGCGGGGCGTTCGTGTCTTGAGCCACTCGTTCCATTTGGCCCGGTTGCCGCCGATCTGCTCGCCCGTGAATCGGTCCAGCCGCTGGCCAATCTGCCGATCGCCCTCGGTGTCATTCAGCCGTTCGAGGCTGTTCGCAACCGCGGCCAACGCGCCTTCGCCGCCGATGTCAAGGCAGGCGCCAGCCGCCGCCACGCGCGTGACGGGTTCGTAGAGAAGATCGTCCAGCCACGGCAGCACAAAGGGATCCCCGATCTCGATCGCATCGGCCACGAGCGCGGCCCGCTGAGCCCCCTCGACAGAAACCAGCCGACGACGGAACTGCTCGACGCGCGCGCGGACCGCGGGGGACGGCGGGGCAAACCACCAGGCCTGGCGCAGCGACGAAACACGGCGCCGCGCGTCCCTGTCGGCCCAGGAATGCGACTCGAGATAGTCCGCGCCTGTCAGAGACCCCTCACCGCCGTCTCCGACGCTTGTCAGAAGCATGGGTCCGGGTGTCTGGCCGAAATACAGCCGCTTGTTCTCCGCCCGTTCCGTCCGTGTCGGGTCAAAGTCCACCCACCCGAACCCGGGGACATGAGCCTGCGGGAAGCGATGAAACACCCTGTCCAGGTAGTACGGCACACCCAACCGTCCGACGATCCCGCCCACGTAGCGGGCGGGGATGCCGTTCTTCCGGCACAGCGCGATGAAGCAGTAGGTGTATTCGCTGCAGCTTCCTTTCCCGCTCGAAAGCACCTCGGGCGCCGGCAGCCACTTGCCATCCCGCTCATAGGTCAGACGATCCATTACCAGGCCAAAGGCGCCGTCCAATACCCCGACGGCGTCCGTCTTGCCCCGCGCAGCCTCTTCGGCGGCCGCAGCAATCACCGGACTGTTCAGGGCAAGCTCCCTGCCGTCGCGCAGGGAGAGAGCCTGTTCCTCCGCCGACAGCGCCGCGCCGGTGGCGCGGACGTCTTGATGCAAGTCCCATTTGAACCGGCGGATCGCGGCCCACGCGGTCCAGCGTCCGGTCAGGATGGCGCCAGGGGCGAGTTCGTCCCGCTCGTACACCAGCACGGGCGCCCCCCAGCCGTCCGCAATCCGTCCCGGATCTCCCTCCACGTCCAGTTCGCCAATGTCCTGATGCGGCAACGCAACCGGGGCGTGCAGGCGGATGCGGGGCGACCGGATCGCGACCGGATCGCCGTTGATGATGCGCGCGGTAAGAACAACGGTGGCTCGCGCTTCAGAGCCTGGCACAACCTGGGGTGCTGTTGCTTGCTGAGAGGCCTTGACTGGCTGCGGATCCGAGTTCGCGGCCTGTCGGGGCCCGGCGACTCCCAACAGCGCCAGCAGCATCGGCCAACACAGGCATCCCGCGATGAACCTCGACGGGGAGAGCGGCGCACTCCAAACGCTCCGCGTCTTCGAATGCGGGCGGCAAGGTCGCGAAGTCCCGCATTGCGGGAGAGGGCGGCGGTTGACCGCCGCTTGAGGTCCCTGTTCTCCGGGCAGTTCATGTTCGAAGAGACTGTTTTCCATAAACCGGCGAGTTGAGGGTTGAGAGTTTGGAGTTGAGAGTTGAACGTTGAACGTTGGACGTTGAACGTTGAGCGTTTCTGGTGCATGCTCCTCGTGCGCATTTCACCGGTCTCAGGTCCATGTCTTCGAACTTCCTAACAATTCAACGTCAGGGTCAAGGGCATTCCGTGACCGGTTCTCTTTCCGGGTGCATGGCCTTGCCGCCGCGTGGGGGCACACGGCCTACAGAATGGGCATCATCAGTCTGTAGGCCGGGTCCCCGGACCCGGCGTCTGCACCGATGTCTGTCCTTGCGCCGCGTGGGGGCACGCGGCCTACAGGAGGAGTCTCGATGCGGTGTAGGCCCGGTGCCCTCACCGGGCGACAGAACGCCGACAACAACCCGATGCACTGTCGATTGCCCAGCTTCGCAAGTTTTGCTTGAGATGTTGCGAGGAAAGGAGCACTTGGACGGAAACCAATTGACCGATGAACCATCCATCCCGTTCTGGGAAACAACCGCATGAACAGCAAAACACTTCAGCCCCGGCACGCGCTCTTCTTCACCCTCGAATTTCCACTGGCGCTCGTACGGCTTGTGCTCCTGAACGGCCTGCTCGCCTTTGGCTTGCTTGGGGCGGACAATCCCGAGGTCCGCTTCAATTGGGTAGACGCCCCGCCGCCGCCGCCGGCCAACGCGTTCAAGCCATGGCCTGGCCAGCCGCCCGCGGATTGCCCCTTTCCCAAATCGGAGAGCTTCGTGGGCCTGGCCTTCACCGGGCGTCATGCCGAGTACACGGGTGCCGACACCTGGTATCCGTCCTGGGCGGCGGATGGGAACCTCTACTCGCCCTGGACGGACGGCAACGTGCACGGGTTGGGCTCTTCGTCCGCCGGCGAGGGGGCAGCCACCGGTCACGCCACGATTCTCGGCGAGGATCCGCTGAGCCTGGTCGTTACGAACCACGGGGTTTTCAAGTCCAGCCCGCGCCCCTACGAGGGCCGTTACCCGTGCGGGAGCCTGGTGCATGAGGGTGTCTGGTACTACGGCACCTACTGCCTGCATCCGAGCGGGCGCGTGGATCGGGACGGGATCCCCTACAATTGGCCCTGGATGGGGCCCTTTGTCGGCTTTCGGTGGTCGACGGACTTTGGACGCACGTGGACGCAGACGCCGTGCACGCCGGCTGCGCCCCTGTTTGGCGAGCGGGCGCTCGAAGGGGAGCCGGTCAGGATTGGCGCGCCGCATTTCGTCGATTTTGGCCGGGCGATGGAACATTCGCCGGACGGCAAGGCCTACCTCGTCGCCCAGGGGGCCAGCGACGGCCAGAACCGCCGGTTCGCCTACAACAGTTGGATCACCGCCGACCAGGTCTACTTGATCCGTGTCGCGCCGAGCATCGAGACCATGAACGACGCCTCGAAATACGAGTTCTTCGCCGGCCGCACCGAAGACGGGGACGCCCGCTGGACGCGCGCATTCGATCGGATCGCGCCGATTGCCGAATGGCGCGACCACATGGGCTGCGTGACGATGACCTACAACGCGCCCCTGAAGAAGTACCTCCTTTGCGTGACGGACGGCGGCAACACCGTCTCGCGCTATCACACGTATCTTCTCGAATCCGACCGCATCACCGGCCCGTGGAAACTGGCCGCCTACCTCGAGAACTTCGGCGAGCAAGCCTACTTCGTAAACATCCCTTCCAAGTTCATCGGCGGCGACGGCCGCACGCTCTGGCTCTGCTACGCGGCGAATTTCAGCTCGGGCTGGGGAGGCATCACCTTCAAGTCGCGCCCGCCCGGCAGCCGTTATGGGATGTGCCTGCAGGAAGTGCGGCTGCTGGCGCCCAGCGATCCCGTTCCGCCGCCCAGCGCGCTGAACAGCCCGGACAACATCGCGCCCCTGGCCACCGTGAAAGTCAGTTCCATGAGAAACGCGTGCGCTGGCTCATCTTTGCCATAAATGAGGTGAAACCCGGATCGCCCAACATCGGTTTGTCGGAACTGGCTGTGTTCCGAAGCCGGTGAATCGCCCTGTCGCCACCCGACGGTTTCGCCCGCATGTCCCGCAAACTCGCCATCGTCAGCTTGGGTTGCGCCGCGGCTGCATGGATCGCCTGGCTCGGGTGGCCGCGCCCGGCCCATCGCGTCCAGGGACCGATGCCCCACGAGGTCTACGTCTGGCAGCGCGCGTGGACCGAGCCCGTCGCTGCCGCGGTGACGCAGGAAACCACCCCATTCTCCCGCATCGTGGCGCTGGGGGCCGAGGTCCACTGGGAGAAGGGCGAACCCAGAGTCGTTCGCGTTTCCCTGGACCATGACGCGTTGCGGCAAAGCCGCCGCCCAATCGGCCTGGCCATGCGGATCGGGACGTTTCCAGGGCCGTTTGCGTCCGACGACGCCCGGGCCCGGTGGTTGGCCAGGCTTGCCGCCTCGCTGGTCGGGGAAGCCCGCGCCCATCAGCTCGAAATCGACGAACTGCAAATCGACTTTGACTGCGCCGAGTCGAAGCTGGTCGGATACGCCCTCTGGCTGGATGCGATTCGACGAGCCGTGGCTCCCCGTCCGGTCGTGATCACGGCCTTGCCGTCCTGGCTGCAGCGTTCAGCCCTGGGCCCACTGGTCCGCGCGGCGGATGGTTTTGTGCTCCAGGTCCATTCGCTCGAACGCCCGCATCGGATCGAGGATGATCCGCGGCTCTGCGATCCTCTGCTCGCGCGCAGGGCGGTCGAGCGGGCGGCGCGGCTGGGCCGGCCATTCCGTGTCGCTCTGCCCACCTACGGCTACGTCACCGCGTTCGATCCCGGCGGCAAGTTCGTTGGCCTGAGCGCCGAAGGCCCCGCGCGGCAGTGGCCGGAGGGGACTCGAACCCGGGAGGTGCGCGCGGATCCCGCCGCGTTGTCCGGGCTGATCCGGCAATGGACGAACGATCGTCCGGAATGCATGCAAGGTGTCATCTGGTACAGGATGCCGGTTCGAGGGGATCGTTTGAACTGGGCGCCCCCCACCCTGGCGGCCGTCATGGCCGGCCACGCGCCAGAGGCCGACCTGCGCATCCGCCTGCGCCGGGCCGACCCACGGCTCGTGGAATTGGATTTGTGCAACCTGGGCACGGCGGATCACAACGCTCCGGTGCGGATCGCGGTGCGCTGGGAAGGCGCCCGACGGGTGGCGGGAGACGCGTTCAAGGGATTCGATTTCCGGGAGAACTCGAGCACCACACTCGAATGCTGGAGCGATTCCGGAATCGACCGTCTGCCGCCCGGCGCGGCGCGGACTGTTTGCTGGCTGCGGTTTGACCGGGAAACCGAGGTGGAGGCCCAACTCCGATGAATGCCCGAGTGTCTCGTGGAGTCGTAACTGCCGCGGAGCAAAAACCTCCAAAAGGCCGACTGCCGCGGCCAGCCCACATGGCAGTCCTCGTGCGAGGTCCGACCGCCCTGTTCACCTGCGGTGTAAACATGCGGGCTAGAAAGGCATCCACTCGACCGAGAGGCGCTGGCCGGAGACCTTCGCGCGGCGCGGCCTCCGTCGCGGCGCTGACGGCGGTCTTCGTGCTTCTCGCCGCCTGGGCTCCGCCGGCCCATGCATGCGGCCCCTTCTTTCCGAACTCCTTGCTGGCGGATCCGGACCTCGCGGCCTTTGCCGCTCCAAACGCGGTCTTTGAACTCGAACTCAAGCGGATGCGGTTGATCGAGACCAACCGGCGCGCGCGCCCGAGCAACGACTATGCGCGGGACACCCTGGCCGCCGAAATCGAGGATCTCCGCCAGGCCCTCGATCGAGCGGGCGTTTCATCCGAAGACCGGGACCGAATCGTCGCCAACCACCGTCTCGAGCGCGAGAAGATCACGCTGTTCACTCCGCGGGATGCGGCGGAGGGCGAATCGAGCGGCACGACCGGGGCCTTCGAGTTGCGCCCTGCCACGACGAACGACATCCGAATCGCGCCGGACGCCATGCCTCGAATGGCGGCCGGTTTGCCGGGCGAGTTCGCGGATTACTTCCGGGGGAGCGTGGCCTGGCACCTGGGGGACATTGCGGGGGCGCGAGGGCCCTGGCTGCATTTGCTCGAACGGCCCGCTGCGGAGCGCCATTTCAAGTCCACCTGGGCAAGCTACATGCTGGGCAAGAGCTGGGAGGAGGAGAATCCGGATCGGGCGATCGCCTATTTCCGAAAGGTGCGCGTGCTGGCGGACGCGGGGTTTGCCGACTCCCTCGGGCTGACCGTGGCCAGCCTGGGTTGGGAAGCCCGCCTCTGCCGCCGGGCCAAGCGATTGGGCGATGCGATCGAGCTGTATCTCGAACAGTATGCGGCGGGTGACCCGTCCGCCGCGGAGTCGCTGCGCTTCGTGGCTTCGGATGCCTTGCGCGCGGGCTTTGGCGCACTCCAACCCCTGGCGCGCCGCCCGCGCGCGCAACGGGTGGTGACGGCTTACGTGATCGCCGGCGGGCATACCGCGCCCGCCATCGACATCGATTCGCCGATCAAGGAGGGCATCCTGAAGGGCTGGGAGATCATCGCGACCAGAATCGCTGCCGTCCCCGCTCCCAAGAGGTCGTGGCACACCTATCGGGAACCAGTCCTCCTCTGGCTCGATGCGGTCGAGAGGGCAGACGTGCGGGACGTCGAATCTGCCGAGCAACTCGCGTTGGCGGCTTACCAGGGCGGGGACATCGAGGCCGCCGAACGCTGGCTGCAGCGCGCGCGGTCGACACCGGTCACCCAGTGGTTGCGGGCCAAGCTGCTCTTGCGCCAGGGCAACATGCCGGACGCCGCTGCCCTGCTCGCCGCCATCTGCCGCCAGTTCCCTGTGGACCCGGTCACTTCCGAACCGTTGGGCGGCAAACGCCTGGCCGACAGTTTGAATACACCGGCCGGCAGCTTCGATGCTGTGCCAATGAAGCAGCAGGTGATGGCCGAGATCAGCTTGGCGCATCTGGCCCGGCGCCAGTTCGTCGAGGCCCTCGACGCCCTGCTCCACTCCTCCCCGGTCTATTGGATGGACGTCGCCTACGTGGCGGAACGGGTTCTGACGCTTCCCGAGTTGGTCGAGTACGTCGATCGCCATTGCCCGCCATCCACCCCATTGCCCCCGGACCTCGCCCCTGCGTCCGATGCCGACGAACTCCCGGCGTTTGAGGCGGCCCGCGAGGCCACCCCCAAGTACCTGCCCGCCGAGCGCATTCGCTATCTCCTGGCCCGGCGTCTGATCCGGGCTAACCGCTGCGCCGATGCCCGGCGTTACTTCCCGCCGGACTGGCTGCCGCTCTTTGACCGGTTCCTTGCCGGACGCCTCGAAGCCGACCGGAGCGACCGGTCCACGGAGCAGAGGGCTTGGGGGCTGCTCGAAGCCGCCCGGATGACCCGGCGCTATGGACTCGAACTGCTGGGCACCGAGGTCGAACCGGACTGGCGCATCCATGCAGGCGACTTCGAATGGGGCGTCAGGCTTGCGACTCGCAGCACCCTGACCACCAACGTGCTCGGCGCCAGCCGCGAAGAAATCGCAAGGGCTGAGGCGCACCGCGCCACTCCCGAACGCCGCTGGCATTACCGCCACACGGCGGCGGTCCTGGCGCAAGACGCAGCCAGGCTCCTGTGCGAGTCGCGTGACCCGAACACCACAGCCGCCCAACGCGCTGAAGTGCTCATGCGCGCCGCGCGTTTCACCGTCGATCACAACGTGAGCTGGGTTCCGGGCGCTGACGACGATTCGGCGCCCAACGAGCCGGCTCCGCCTTCGGGAGATCCGCTGGCCTTGCTTTGGAACAAGGGCTACACCGCCTCAGCGCTCGCATGGGAGGCCGCGCGCTCGCTCCCAAACAACTCGGACGACACCGCGGGCATCCTCTGTCTGGGAGGCAGGTGGATCGCGACCCTGGATCCGAGCGTCGCGGACCTCTTCTACAAGGCCCTGGTGAATCGGAATCGGCGTACCGCCTTGGGAGCCGCCGCGGACAAACTTCGGTGGTTTCCCTGCGTTGACCGGGACGGACGTCTGCCCCCCGCTCGTACGAATTGATCAACAAGCGCTGCTCACATCCCCAGCCCGCATTTCTCACCAGCTTTTGATGTCATCTGACCGGTCACCGTCACATTTCACCTGAAACGCGGGCTAATCAGCGCATCTGGAGATTGCCGGCGGGAATCGAGTTTGCGCCGCGTGAGGGCACGCGGCCTACAGAATGGGCATCATCAGTTTGTAGGCCGGGTCGCCTGACCCGGCGTCTGCACCGATGTTTGTCCTCTGAACGGTGCGTCTCGATCATTGCGCGTTCGCCCCTCGATGGCCTACCCTGCTGCAAATCCGCATGAAAACGAGTGCATCAACACGGCTTGCGACGATTGTTGCGAGCTGTCTCCTGGCGGCCGGCGCGACCGGGGCGAGCGATCCGCGACCGAACATCGTTGTCATCCTCGTCGATGACATGGGGTATTCCGACATTGGCTGCTATGGAGGTGAGATCCGGACTCCCAACCTCGACCGGCTTGCCCGAGACGGGGTGCGGTTCACCCAGTTCCACAACACGGCCCGGTGCTGTCCGACTCGCGCCGCGCTGCTCACGGGGCTCTATCCGCACCAGGCAGGTGTGGGGCATATGACCGAGGAACAGCGGGATTCGAGCGGACAGCCGCTGGCGGGGTACAGCGGTCGGCTCAACAACCGATGTGTGACGATTGCGGAGGCCTTGAAGGCGGCGGGCTACTTCACCGCCATGACAGGCAAGTGGCACGTGGGCCAGAACCACGGGGTGACGCCGTGGGATCGGGGCTTTGACCGGACGCTCACCGCGGCGGCCGGGGGCTTCTACTTTCCGGATTCGCCGCGCGCCGCGCTGTTTCTCAACGGCAAGGACCTGGGGTCGCGAGGCGCGCCTTTGCCGCGGGAATGGTATTCGACCGACCTGTGGATCGAGTACGGGCTGAAGTTCATCGATGAGGCCCGGGCGGCTCAACAGCCCTTCTTCCTGTACGTGGCGCACAACGCGCCCCATTTCCCGCTGCAGGCGCCGGCCGAGGACATCGCCCGGTGGCGCGGCAAGTTCAAGGCCGGCTGGGACGTTCTGCGCCGGGAGCGCTACGCGCGCCAACTCGAGATGGGGCTGATCGACAAGGCCTGGCCGCTCTCGCCCAGGCCCGACGCCGTGCCGGCCTGGACCAGCCTCAGCGCCGAGGATCAGGATCGCTACGACCACATCATGGCCATCTACGCGGCGGTGGTGGAACGGATGGACCGGTCGATCGGGACACTGGTGAGCGGGTTGCGCGACCGGGGTGAATTGGACAACACGCTGATCCTGTTCATGAGCGACAACGGCGGGAACGCCGAGAGCGGCGTCCGGGGTCGACTCGAAGGCAGCCAGCCGGGCGACGCTCTGTCGACCGTGTTTGTCGGGGAATGCTGGGCGGCGTTGAACAACACGCCGTTCGTCCGCTACAAGCATTTCACCGACGAGGGCGGCATCGCGACCCCTTTGATCGCCCACTGGCCGCGTGGCATTTCAGCGTCGCGCAACGGGGCACTCGAGTCACAACCCGGCCATGTGATCGACATCATGCCGACCTGCCTGGATGTGGCTGGGACCTCCTACCCCGACGCATTCAAGGGCCGGTCCGTCACGCCGCTCGAAGGTGTCAGCCTGCGTCCGGGATTCGAGGGCAGGCCGCTCGGGCGCGCTCGACCGCTCTTCTGGGAGCACGAAGGCAACCGGGCTGTTCTCGACGGCAAATGGAAACTGGTGGCGCTGGCAGGCCAGGCCTGGCGCCTGTACGACACAGTCAAGGACCGGACCGAAGAGAACGATCTGGCGGCGTCCGAGCCGGACCGGGTCAAGGCCCTGGCGGCGAAGTGGGACGAATATGCGGCCCGAGCCAATGTCCTGCCGTTGGGCGGTTGGCGGAGCTCGGCGAGGAACACCCGCGGCAATCGTGCTCCCGACCTAAGCAAGGAAGCGCAGTTCGCGTTGAAGATGGGCGATCGTCTCGACCGCGCCCACGCGCCGGCCATTGCCGGGCGCCCGTTCACGATCACCGCCGCCTTCGACTCGGACGACCCGCAAGGGGTGATTGTTGCCCAAGGCGGCACGGCGCGCGGCTACGCCCTGTTTGTCGAGAATGGAAAACTCGTGTTCCTGGTCCGGACGGCTGGCGGAGTCACCCAGGTTTCCGCGCCGCAACTGGTGAAAGGCGCGCACACGGCTGTCGCTCGTCTCGATCGGGGTGGCGGCCTGAGCCTCGCGCTCGATGGCAAGCCGGCAGCCAGCGGCCAGGCCCCGAGCCTCGTCGCAACGATGCCCGTGGACGGTCTCGAGGTGGGCAGCGACCAGGCCGGCCTGGTCGGACCATACTCGAACGACAACCAATTCCGCGGCAGGATCGAGTCGGTCCGCATCGTGCTCGATTAACAGAGCGACATGAATGATGCAGCGCCGGGTCAGGCCTGCCGGCAGGCAGGCAGGGGACCTGGCCAAGCCTGTAGGCCGCGTGCCCTCACGCGGCGCAAGGATAAACATCGGTGCAGACGCCGGGTCAGGGGACCCGGCCTACAAGCGCGTTGTAGTAGGCGTTTTCGAAAGCCGATGTCGGCGCACGGCGCGCAGGTCTTGTGCATCGTTCAGAGGAAGAGGCACGGATAGACACAGATGGGCACCGAGAAACACAGCGCGGCAAAGCCGCAGCCGAAGATGGGAGATCGAAGATCGAAGACCGGTCGAAGACGCCGCATGAGAATTTGGCTCGCCGCCTGCGAGCAACCTCAACGATTGCAGTACAGATCGACACGGGTGGGGGGTCCATCGCGCGCGGCGCCTTGCCCAACACGACCCGGGCTCGCTGTCTGGCTTGTCGCGACCCTCGTATTTCAGTGCGGGCCACTCGAAGCATACGACGATCGGTTGACCCCGGAAACGCCCGCCATCCGCGGTCATCTCGCGGCGCACGACCCTTCGACCATCGTGAAGTGCAAGGACCGTTTTTATCTGTTTTCGACCGGTCGGGGGATTCAATCCAAGTCATCTCGAAACCTCGTGTATTGGGAGAGCGGTCCGCCGGTGTTCGCCGCGCCGCCGGCCTGGACGAGTGTGGCGGTGCCGGAATTCGACGGCACTTTTTGGGCACCGGACGTGATCCTGCTCGACGGGAAGTATCATCTGTATTACTCGGTTTCGATCTGGGGCAGCCAGGTGTCGGCGATCGGTCTGGCGACCAATCCGACGCTTGATCCGGCCGACCCGGCTTACGGCTGGACCGACCGCGGGCCGGTTCTCCAATCGAGAGTCCGCGCGCCTTACAACGCGATCGATCCGAGCGTTCTGCGCGGGCCTGACGGACGGCTCTGGATGGCCTTCGGATCCTACTGGGATGGGATTCATCTGCTGGAACTCGACCCAGCCACCGGATTGCGCCGCGCGCCCGATTCCCCGGTTCACAGGCTGGCCTCGAACGGGTCGATCGAAGCAGCCTGCCTCCATTACCGGGCCGGGTATTACTATTTGTTCGTGAACTGGGGATCGTGTTGCAGCGGCGTCAACAGCACCTACCACATCCGCGTCGGACGCAGCCGGACCGTCACCGGGCCGTTTCTCGATCGCGGCGGAGTGGACATGGCGAACCGGGGCGGAACCCTGTTCCTCGAGGGAACGGGCAAACACGCCGGGCCCGGTCATGTCGGGATTCTCTCCGAGGCGGGTCAGGATTGGTTCAGCTATCACTACTACGACGCCAATGCATGGGCGGCCCATTATGGCGCCTATGGCCCGGCCAAGCTCGCGCTGTCGACGCTTGCGTGGAGCGCGGACGGCTGGCCTGTCCGCACAAACGACTGGTCTGCGTTTTACACGTTCGAGTGCGATGCGCGGGACGAAAACCGGCAATACCATGGCCTGCTCGAGAACGGCGCCGCATTCGCCTTCGATCGCCAGCGTGGTTCCGTGCTCGATCTCGATGGCACGGGACAGTCCGTTTCCCTGCCGCCGGGCGTCGGGTACGCCCGCACATTCGCCGCGGTGCTCAAATGGCGCGGCGGCGCGCCCGGCCAGCGGATTCTCGATTTTGGCGCGGGGGCGTCCCGGGGGTTTATGCTGACACCGGCCTCGGAAGCCAACACCCTGCGCTGGGAGATCGACGATGGCAACGGCGCGCGAAGCCTCGAGTGGACGCGTCCGTTGCCGACCAACCGATGGACGCACGTGGCCGTGACGCTTGATGGATCGAGGGGCATTCTGTACGTGAACGGTTCGGCCGTGGCCACGAACAACACCATGGCCGTGTCGCCGGTCGATGTGCGGCCGCAAACCAACTTCTTGGGCCTCGGGCGACTGGCGGCAGGCACGCCCTTCAACGGCCAACTCGCGTCGTTCGAGGCTCACGGGCGCGTCCGAACCGCCGATGAGATTCGCGCGCCGTTCATTCGACTCGTGCAACCAAACGACGGCGCCCGCTACGAGCCGGGCGGGCTGGTGCAGTTTGCCGGCGCAGCCAGGGATTTCATGCGGGTGCCGCTCGGCGCGAGCCATCTGACCTGGCGTGTCGAGCACATCGCGGCAAGTGAAACAAACCTCGTGTTCGGACCGGCCATGGGAATTGCGGGGGGATCGTTCATTGCGCCGCTTGGGGCTGCGCAGGGGAAGATCAGAGTGAGTCTGACCGCCACCGACTTGGATCGGCGCCAGGCGATCGCGACGGCAACGCTCTTCCCAGGGCCGTCCTGGCGCGCATTCTATCCGTTCTCGAATGGTGGCGCCGACGCCAGCAACCGGTTTGACGGCGTGTTGGAGGGCGGGGCGACGATTCAGACCGATCCGCTCCACGGAGGCGTGTTGAGCCTCTCAGACAATCGGGCCCATTTCTCGTTGCCCGCCGCTGTGGGCGCGATGCAGACCATCGCCGCGCTGGTGAAATGGGACGGCGGCTCGTCCCGGCAACGGATATTCGATTTCGGACGGAGCGCCCGTGCATCCTGTTACTTGACGCCGAGAAATGCCGCCGGCCAGATCCAATGCGCGATCACCCCTGATCAGTTCAGCTACGTGCACACAATCGAGTCGGACACGCTCTTCCCGACAGGCGTCTGGACCCATGTCGCGGTGGTCCTGGACGGGCGGCAGGGGATCCTCTACCTGGACGGCAGACCCGTTGGTGTCAACAACTCCGTCAATCTCCTGCCGGCTGACCTGGGCGCGACCGATTGCTGGCTGGGCCGGAGCCTGTCGCCCGCCGATCCGTTCTTCCGCGGTCAAATGGACGCGGTGATTCTAGGTTCCGCCGCCCTTTGGCCGGAGCAGATGCAACCGCCGCAACTCGAGGTGTCACGGGTCAACGACGTGGTGCGGCTCCGCTGGCCCGCGTGGACGACCGCATTCAGACTGTCGACCCAGGCGGAGCTGTCCGAATTCGCATCGGCAACCTCATGGTTTCTTGTGCCTGAAGGGCCGACGGTCGAGGAGGGGCATTTGACCCTTTGGAGGCCTATCGGGGGCCCGACCCGGTTCTACCGGCTTCAATGGCCTTTCTAACCCGCATGGCAGACATCATGCGAAATCTGATGGCCCTGTCCACTGACGAGGCGAAAAATGCGGGTTAGCAAAACCGCGCGCGAAAGCAAGCGGCGCATGGCAGCCGATTCAGCGCTCCTGAAGAGCGGACTCGACAGCGCCATGCGCCGCTGAACGATTCGAGCGGCTCCGGGGGCCGCGGTGTTACTGGGCCTTGATCACGCGGTAGAATCTAACCGGGGCATCGGTCGCGTCTAATGCGCTCGTGCCGGCGGTCGGTTGCCCCACGTTCTCCCAATTCCCAGTGGTCAGAGAGGTCCGACGCTGCAACTGGTACGGGCCTTCACCGCCAGTCCATTGGATGACGATCTGGCCGCTCTCGATGCGCGCCCCGGAGATCTCGAGAGGTTCCGGCCCGGCCGGAATCGCATGGCCTGAGGAAAGGTAAGCGATCTCGTCCGCGGTCAGCGCGCGGCTCCAGACGCCGATGTCGTCGATGGCACCGTTATAGAAGTAGCCTGCGGTCTCGCCGTCGCGTCCCAGACCGGTGACCTGGCCGGGTCGGACCAATCCGGTCAGGCTGGCGGAGCCCTCGGTGTCCATCACGACGCCATTGAGGTAGATGCGGGCCTCGCCGCCATCGGGCGAAGCGTTGCCGTCGTAGACCGCGAGCACATGGATCCACTCGTTGAGGACCAGTTCGGACTGAGGGATGCCGGGCCGGACAGCCTGGCCTTCGGCCGTTGTCACCTTGAATCGCAGTTCCTGGTTGCCTTTGTCGAGATACACGACGTAGCTGTCATTGGGCGAATCGAAGATGCCGCCGAAGCCGCCGGGGAGATCGGTGGGCAGTTGTTCGAGGCGCGCCCAGAGCGACACGCTCACCTGGTTCTCGTTGATGTCCAGGATGCTGTTGTTGGGAATCGTCGCGTAGACAGTCTGGCCGTCCACGAGAAGCGCTCCGCCGAACCGGGCCTCGGGCTCGGCGAGCCAGGCTGCCGCGCTACCGCCGAAGAGGTTGCCAGGGCTGCCGCCCCGGGCGTCGGCCAGGACCTGGGTGTTCGGATCGCCCAGTCCATCGTCCAGCCGCCAATGGGCTGTGAGCCCCACACGCAGTGACTCGGCCGGATCGCCGGGCAGTGTCACCACCGTCAGGGTGGCCGGATTGCTCACAAGCGAGCGCACGGCATCCTGCACGGTGACGGTGTAGGCGCCTGCGGCGTCCGGTTCCACAACCACGAAGAGCTTGGCACTGGTTGCGCCCGGGATATCGACGCCGTTGTGTTTCCACTGATAGAGCACGGGCGGAGTGCCGCCCGAGCGGACGACTTCGAACATCACGCGGCTTCCGACGACGCCGCTCTTGTCCTCCGGATGCTGGACGATGGTCAGCGGGTCGGGATCCTGGGCGGCAGCCGGGATCGAGTGACCCGAGGACAGGTAGCCGATCGCGTCGATGCTCAGGGCCTGGCTCCAGATCGCGAGGTCATCGATCGCCCCCACGTAGTTGTTTCCCGTCGCGGTGCCCGGCCGCCCGATCGCAGCCGTTTGCCCGCCGCGGACGTTGCCGGTCAGGCCGGTGCCCGGGGCGCCGTCGTGGCCCACATGTTTGTCCATCAGCTCGCCGTTGAGATAGATGCGCGCTTCGCCGTTGGTCGAGTTGGCTTTGCCGTCATAGACGGCGGCGATGTGCATCCACTCGCCCACCTTGAGTTGCGCCTCAGGAATGCCGGGCCGTGCGGCCTCTCCATTGGCCAGAGTCACTTTGAACCGGAGCTCACCGTTGCCCTTGTCGGTGTAGATGACGTACTCGTCAGTGGCCGAGTCGTAGATCGATCCGTAACTGCCGGGCAACTGGCTGGGGAGTTGTTCGAGCTTGACCCAGAGGGCCATGGACATCGCATTGGCCCCGATATCGAGGCTCGGGCTGGGGAGAACCATGACATACACGTTCTCGCCATCCACATGCAGGGCTCCGCCGAATCTCGATCCGGATGCATCGAGCCAATAGTCTGTCATGCCGCCCGTCGTGATGGTCGAGTGGTTCTCGCCCGCCACGTCGACCAGCAACGTCGCGGCGGCGTTGGTCAGGCCCTCGTCCATCGGCCAGTAGGCCGCCAGCCGGTTGGTGAACACCTGCTCGAGTTCCGCGTCGAGGAGGTAGGCCGCCATGCGGAAACCCCACTCGAGGGTGACCGGACCGGCCGAAGGATCGGTGAACCCGACGCTGACGGTGTTCGTCGATCGCGGGCTGAGCGTCGGCAGAGCGGCGGTGACCGTGTGTTTGCCCTCGGCGGAGCTGACGTTTCGCGCCAGTGTCTGGTTGTTGACCTTGAGGACAATCGAGCTGGTATTCAGGGGCGTCGAGCCGTCGGCCAAAACCACCTCGATTCCGGAGGCGGGAACGACGTTCATGGCGCCTTCCAGCGGCTTGCGGGAAACGATCGAGCCCGGCACGACCACTGTTGTGGGGATGCCATCGGTCGTAGGCGCGCCCAGCGTCTGGATATAGGCCGATGAGAGTGTCTCGTCATGGACCTGGATGCTGCTGACATAGCCCGCCTGGTTGTCGGCGCCATCCGCGTTGTTGTCCGTGAACAACAGCGCCATCGGGGCAAATATGCCATCGACGGGATTGAGCGCCCAGCGCCCGTCCACTCCGGCGCCGAGAATCTGCTGGTTCACCAGCACACCATCGATGTACTTGCTCAATGTGGGTCCGCCGGGCGCGGCCAGATCGAACGCGAAGGCGATGCGATGCCACGTATTGGCCTGGACGACGCCGTGATACTGCGCCGAGATCCCGATCCCTCCGGTCGGATTGATGAAGAGATCCGCGTCGTCGGTGTTGTAGGGGTCGTTAATTTGGATCAGGGCGCGCCAGGCCGCGGCGGATGCGGTCGGGTAGAGCAGATCGAAGATCAGGGTGTATTGGTTCACGAACGAACCGCCGCCGTTCGAGTGCATGTTCGGGTAGATCACGTAGCCCATGTGAGGCAGTGACTTCGGAAAGCCCATGACATGCGCCGGAGCGCCGCCGATGTCGGGCAGACCCAGGGCGGTCGTGGTCCCGAAAACAGTCTGCTGGTCGGTATCACCACCGGGATAGTCGAAATACTCGAGGGGCAAACCCATGGTGGCGGAGAGGTCGCCCGACTTGAAGTCCCACTGGCCGGTAATGGCCGCTTCGAGAGTGGTCGAGCCGGTCAGCGCCAGGGCCGCCGCCAGGCAGCAGGCCGCCTGCGCGAATCGCGACGCAACGAATTGGATTGGATTCGAACGGTTCTTTGCTTTCATAAGAGGTTGGCATTCATGTGTTTTTGATTGCATGATCCCTTCGTCAGAGCCAGTCCCGCCTCCAGGACTTCGCCTGTCCAAGGCTTGCCCTCGAGGCGCGAGCTTCGTTCAGCGGGCCGCGCAAGGATCAACTTGCGGGGCGACACGCGCGATTTAACATAGCGCACCGCGCGCGGCCCGCGCCAGATTTTTTGTCCGCCTGGCGCCGGGAGCGGCTTGTGTTACAGACGGTCGCGATTATCGAAGGCGAACTTGAGGAGGCTGTGGGATCCGCTGAGCCGGAGTTTGATGCTCAGATTCTGGCGGTGCGCATTGACGGTGTGCACACTGCACTGGAGTCTGTCCGCGATCTCCTTGCTGGTGAGATCCTCGCCGATCAGACGCAGGATCTTCCGCTCCGTGACGGTCAGCGAGTCGAGGTCAGGGTTGGAGTCAGACAACGGTTTCGAGACGCTGTCGGGTTTCTTGTCGCGATTCTGCAAGGCCGGACTGAGGTAGCGTTCGCCCTTCAGCACGGCGCGAAGTGCCTCGATGACGACGGCGATGGGCTCGTCTTTGAGGACGTAGCCCTGCGCTCCGAGGGTCAGCCCCTCATCGAGCAGGGCCGGGTCGTCGTACATCGTCAGCAGAATGACCTTCAGGGCCGGCTTCTGCCGTCGGGCCATGCGCACGGCGGCCAGTCCGTCGAGTTTGGGCATGCTGATGTCGAATATGGCGACATCGATCGGATTCGTCTGGCAGCACTCGACGGCCTGCTCGCCGTCGGAGGCCTCGAAGACCAACCATTTGCCCCGCTCTCCCTGAATGGCCTCGCGCAGTCCGCTCCGGATGATCGGGTGGTCATCAGCGATGAGAACTCTGACCGTGGCCATACGCTATGAGGACATCCTATCCGAACCCGGCTCGGAGACAAGCCGCAAAGGGGCTCCGGCGCGGTTGTCCGCACGCGCGGTCCCCATCGGGAGTTGGAGTTCGACCCGCGTCCCTCCGCCCGGATGGCTGGCGATCCAGGCCGACCCGCCCAGCAACGCGCTGCGTTCGACAATCCCCCGCAGGCCCAGACCTGACGGAGCCGAGTCACCGTGTTCGGTGCGGGTGAGATCGAAGCCCTGGCCCGTATCCTCGACAGACGCGCAGACCCAGCCCTGTTGCGGGGCGACGCACAGGCGCGCCTCGGTGGCCTGGGAGTGCCTCACCACGTTGGTGAGACATTCCTGGAGGATGCGGTAAAGACCGATTTCGGCCTCGGGCTTGAGAACGTTGTCGATGTTCTGGATTTCGGAAACGATGTGGACGGACGAGAGTTTGGCGATTGACTCGACCATGGCCTGGAGGGCGCGGGTCAGGCCCAGTCGCTCGACGAGGTAAGGGTGGAGATCCTGGACGATGGCGCGGATTTCGCGGACGGCCTGGCCGGCGAGCGACGTGATTTCCTGGAAGCTTTCGGCGGCCCGCCCGGAGCCGGGGCCGCTGGCCAGACAGCGCTCGGCATGGTGTTTGATGGCCAGGATATTCTGCCCCAGTCCGTCGTGCAGATCCGTCGCGATGCGCCGGCGCTCTCTTTCCTGGGTCTCGATCAACCGGCGGGCGAACGACTCGCGCTCCGCCTTCTCCCGCTTCAACGCCTCCTCCTGCTCGAGCCCGCGGATGCGCTCCCGGTCCCGCTGCTGATCCGTCAGGTCGTGAATCACCACCATGCCGACATGGCGGCCCTGGTATGGGAATCGGCGCGACTGGATCGCGATCGGGAACCGCTGGCCGTCCCGCGCCAGGGCAAGGCACTCGTAACGCTGCCCGGCGCTGGTGAGCAGACTCTGGCGCACGAGGGCCTGCGATTCGGGCTCGATGAGATCGATCAGCGACTTCCCGAGGAGTTCCGCTGGAGACCATCCGAACATGTTCCCCACGACGTTGTTTGCCTCCTGGATGATGCCGCGGTCATGGGTGAGGATGCCTTCGAGGACCGTCTCCGCCTGGACGCGCGCGAGCGTTTCCGCATCCCGCAGCGCGTCGGTCGTCCGCTTCAGCTCGGTGATATCGTGCGCCTCCGCAATCAACAGGGGGCTGGTCCCGGCGACGCTGTCCAGAGGCCTCAGGAAGAAGTCAATCGTCTTGAGCTGGTTCTCCGCCCCCCGCACCACCGCCTCGTACCGCACTGTTTCGCCTCGAGCGGCGCGTTCGATGGCCCGTTGCACCTTGTCCTGCGTCTCCGGCGAGAGCGTCCACCAGGGGGTCATCCAGAAGGGCATCCCGCGCAGGTCCTCCATCTTGAGCCCGGCGAATCGCAGCGCGGTCTCGTTGATCATGATGACATGGCCCTTCGCGCTGAGCAGACCCATATATTGGAACGAACTGTTGAACACGGCCCGCAGGAGCCGCTCGTTCGCGTGCACCTGCTCTTCCGTGCGCACGCGCTCCGTGACGTCCCGAGCCACGACCAGGATCGACGCCAGCACGCCGTCCGCCCCGAACTCCGGCACAAACCGGGTGTCGTAATAGCGCCTCCTCTCGCCAGTCCCATGCGCGATCTGGCCGCCCGCTTCCGCCCCGCTTGCCACCACCCGGTCGAAGATCGCCCGCGCCGATTCCCATGTCTCCCGCCCCATGCCCAAATCCCGCATCCGCCTCCCGCGCAGGTCATCGAGCGTCTTGCCGTAGAAGTTCGCCGCAGCCAGATTCGCGTAGATGTGCCGGCCCTCGAGATCGAAGCGAAAGATCAGATCCTGCGAGTTCTCGACAAGCGTGCGCGCTTCGTTCTCGCGCAAACGCAATCGCTCGATCGCCGCCTCGAGCTCGCGCGTCCGCTCCCGGACCTGATGCTCCAATTGGTCGTGCCCTCGATTCACACAGTCCTCCCTGCCCTTGCGCCGAGTCAGTTCCATCGAAGATTCGGGTGTCCGACGGGTCGGCGCGCGGCGGACGTTCCCATCGCGTTTGGATCCAGGCCCCGGGGTCTTGGTCGTCTTCATTTGGAATCGACCGACATCCTAGCGCGCCTCCTGCGAATCGCCAGCGCAATCGCCAACTGGCCCGCATATTTGATACCCCGTCTTTGCGCAGAGAGGTCAGACCTCCCAGGAGGACTGCTATGCGGGCTAGCCCCAGAGAGTATAAATGAGGATCTGCGCGACGGCGACGAGGATGGCCCAGGCGCGGACATTCCGCCAGGGCGCGGGACGCCGTTGGGTTTCCCCGAGCATCCTGGCCGGCAGGCTGGCGAGCAGGACGATCAGGGCAACAAACACGCCAATGAACGCCGCCTTGCCCATCCAACCCGCCCCGCTTGCCGCCGCAAGCAGCCAGAGCGCGCCGAGAGACTCCGACAGGAAACTCATGGCTTGTTTCCTTCCCCGGACGGCAGCCAGCACACCAAACCGCGCAGGCGCGCCTCGTCATGACCGGCGGTGAACGTGCTCACGACGACGACCCCGGCCAGCGCCGCCACAAACGACCACCACGCCGTCCACAGAAAGGGGATCCCGCCCGGCACTCCCAGCAGGAACTCGGCCGAGTTCAACACGGCCGAGGTGGACACGCCGATGATCATGCCAGCCACACCGCCCCACGGTGTGGCGCGCCGGGTCAACATGCCCAGCAACAAGAGAGCCAGGAGCGGCCCTTGAAAGAACGAGAGAAACGTCTGGAAGGCCTCGAAGACGGATCCGAAGCCTTTCTTGATCGGGTAGCTGATGGCCACGCCCCCCACCAGGAAGGCGACGACCAGCCACCGGCCCACGAGAAGGCATTCGCGATCCGTCGCCTGTCGGCGGATGAATGTGCGGTACAGGTCCGTGACCACCATCGTGCTTGCCGAGCTGACATAGGAATCGAGATTCGAGATGACCCCGGCGAAGAAGGCGCCCATCACCACGCCCAACACGCCTGGGGGCAGAAGACGCACCACCAACATCGGCAAGACGCGGTTCCCGTCCCAGTCCTCGCCCGGCTGGCCCAGCTCGGGGCCCAGCAGCGCCACCCCAACCAGGCCCGGCACCACCAGGAGAATCGGAAACACCAACTTGATCGCCGCGCAGAAGACATACGAGGCCCGCGCCTCATTCTGGGTGCGCGTGCCGAGCGTGCGTTGCACGATGGCCTGGTTGCCAATCCAGTACGCCGGGCCCAGCACAAACCCCAGGCCCAACAACACCGCCGGCCACGGATAGACGGGGTGATCGGCCGGCGGCAGGAGCGTCAGGTGATGCTGGGTCCAGGTCATCTGCCCGATCGTCTCCTGGAGGTGGGCCCACCCGCCGACCTTGGCCAGGCCCAAGCCGCAGATCAAAGCCGCGCCGGCGGTCAGCACGATGCACGAGATCGACTCCGTAAAAACGACCGCGCGCAAACCGCCCAGGGCCGTGCACAACCCCACGACAACCGCCGTGAGCATCACGGAGAACCAGAAGCTCCAGCCCAGCAGCCCTTCGAACATCGCCGCGGCGCTCACAAAAATCGTGCCGAGGGTGGCCATCATGAAAAGCACCCAGATGACGGCGAAGAAGGTCCGCACGCCCAGGTTGTAGCGCTGTCCCAGGTACTCGGGCACCGTGTAAACCCCCGCCAGCCAGAAGTAGGGCATGAACAGAAAGGCCGCGATCAACACCGGGAAAATGCAGCCGATGAAATCGAAGTTCATCATCACGATCCCGTACCGGTAACCGTCCCCGGCCAGGCCGATCATGTCCTTGGCCCCGATGTCCGAGACGACGAGCGACATGCCTGCAGCCCACCAGGGCAAGGACTTGCCCGCCAAAAAGAAATCCCGGCCTCCTCGAATCCCTCGACCCAACCACACGCCCAGAATCGTGATCCCCGCCAGGTAGCCGACCACCAGGGCAATATCGACAGCGCTGAGCCGGATCGTGGACATTGTTCGAATCCTTCAGACCCCGAATGTGGACGCCACTCTACGAAACCCCGCGCCCTTGTGACAAGACTGTTGATCCGATTTGCCGATGCGGGGCTAAAAAGGGTTGTCATCGGCGGCGTGACCCCCTTAGGTTGACGGGCGATTGATGAAAACGTTCGCGGAGTTGGGTTTCCCGGGGCGGCTCATTGCGGTCGAGGGCATCGACGGCTCCGGGAAATCGACGCAGATCTACCTTCTGAAACGGTGGCTGGAACAGCAGGAGTTGAAGGTCTTTTTCAGTGAATGGAACTCGTCGGATCTCGTCAAGAGCGCCACGAGCAAAGGCAAGAAGACCAACCTGCTCACACCCACCACCTTCAGCCTCATCCATGCCACCGACTTCGCCGACCGCTACGAGCGGCAGCTCGTTCCGCTGCTGCGGGCCGGCTACCTGGTTCTTTGCGATCGCTATGTGTTCACCGCCTTCGCCCGCGACGTCGTGCGCGGCTGCACGCCCGAATGGGTGCGGGGCATCTATGCCTTTGCCGCGTTGCCGGACCTGACGTTCCTGTTCAAGGCCCAACTCGAGGTCTCGTTGCAGCGCATCCTCGATGGACGCCCGCAATTGAAGTACTTCGAGGCGGGCATGGATCTGCGCCTCTCGTCCGACCCGTACGAGAGTTTCCGCATCTTCCAGGGCCGTCTGCTCGAACAGTACCTGGCGATGAGCACCGAGTTCCAATTCCACCTCATCGACGCAAACCAGACCGTCGAGGCGCAACAGTCGATTGTCCGGCGGCTTGTCGCCGACCGCATCCCCCTCTCGGACTACGGCTCTCCCAACCACTGAGTACACCATGGCGCGCCGCCCCACTCCCGAATCATCCAAAGCCCATCGCAAAGCGCGCCGCCCTGCGCCGGGCCCCCTGGTGGTCGTTCCCCAACCCACGCCCAAGCGGTTCTATGGCCAGGGCATCCTGGGGGTCGACACCAGCCGTTTGAGCGGCAAGCTCATTGTGATGGAGGGGGCCGATGGTTCCGGGCGCTCGACCCAGATTGCCCGGCTCGTGGGCTGGCTCGAAGGGCGGGGGCACGCCACCGTGCAGGTGGGATTGAAACGATCCACCCTTGTCAGCGAGGAGTTGAGCAGGGCCCAGGAGGGCAACGTTTTGAGCCGCACCACGCTCAGCCTGTTCTACGCCACGGATTTCGCCGACCAGCTCGAAAACGTCATCATCCCGGCTTTGAAGTCCGGATTCATGGTTCTGGCCGACCGGTATATTTACACGTTGATGGTCCGCGATCTGGTGCGGGGGATGAACGAACAGTGGCTGCAGAACCTCTACAGCATCGCCCTGGTCCCCGACGCGGTCTTTTACCTCCAGGTTTCTCCGGAGGAACTGGTGCAGCGCAACTTCTCCAAGAATCATGCCCTCGATTATTGGGAAAGCGGCATGGATCTGGGGCTCTCGCGCGACATGTTCGACAGCTTCGTGCAGTACCAGAAACTGATGGTCGAGAAGTTCCAGTACCTCCAGAAGACTTATGGGTTCACGATCGTCGACGGCAACCGCGCGGTCGATGTCCTGAGCAGCGAACTGCAGGAGAAGGTGGAATCCGTGCTGATTGGAAAGGGATAGACAACTATGGCCGAAACCTCAAAGGACTTTCTCGTGGGCGTTGACCTGGGCGGCACGAAAATCCTCGCCGGCGTGTTCGATGACAAGTTGAATTGTCTCGGCCGGGCCAAGATGAGCACCAAGTCCCAGCGCGGGCCCGAGGCGGTCATCGACCGCGTCGCCCGGTGCATTCAGGACGCCATCGACGAGTGCGATCTCCTGCCCAAACAGGTCCGTGGCGTGGGCATCGGCGCGCCCGGCGCCTCCGATCCCGAGACGGGGCGCGTCATCTTCGCGCCCAACCTCGTCTGGGAAGACGTTCCGCTGAAGAAGAACCTCGAGAAGCTGATTCAGATCCCGGTGTTCGTCGAAAATGACTGCAACGCGCAGGCCCTCGGCGTGTACGAACGCGAACTCAAGGGCAAGCCCCGCCACATGGTCGGCATCTTCCTGGGCACGGGCATCGGCGCCGGGCTGATTTTCGACGGGAAGCTGTTTTCCGGTTTCAATCGCACGGCGGGAGAGATCGGCCACATGGTGCTCGAAGTGGGCGGTCCCAAGTGCGGCTGCGGCAACCGCGGTTGCTTCGAAGCCCTCGCCAGCCGGACCGCCATTTTCCGCCGCATCCAGGCGGGCGTCAAGGACGGCCAGAAGACCGTGCTGACGGAGATGCTGGGCGGCGATCTCGAAGACATGCGCAGCGGCGATCTCCGCAAGGCCCTTCGCCGCGGCGACAAGTTCATCGAGAAGGTCATCGAAGAGGCGGCGGAGTACACAGGCATCGCCGTGGCCAACATCATCAATCTCATCAACCCCGAAGTGGTTGTCCTCGGGGGCGGGGTCATCGACGCCCTCGAAGACGAGATGCTGGCCATCATCGTCGAAACTGCCCACGATTACGCGATGCAGGGCACCGACAAGGGCATCACGATCGTCGCCTCCAAACTCGGCGACGATGCCGGCATCACCGGGGGCGCCGTGCTCGCCAAGCGCGGCACGAAGTAGCTCGCTGCCAATCCGTTTGCATGCCCGGTCGCTTTGGCCTAAAAACCACGGGTCCGCCCCGTCGGACGCCTATGAAACCGGCCATCGAGATCTACGACACGACCTTGCGCGACGGCAGTCAGGGCGAGGGGATCAACTTCTCCGTCGCGGACAAGCTCCGCATCGCGGAACGGCTCGATCAATTCGGCGTCCACTACATCGAGGGCGGCTGGCCCGGCAGCAATCCCAAAGACCTCGAGTTCTTCGCCTTGGCCAGGCGGCGCAGGTTCCGACGCGCCCGGCTCGCCGCGTTCAGCATGACCCGGCGCAAGGGGATCGCGGTCGAGCGTGATCCGTCCTTGCAGCAACTGCTCGAAGCCGAGACGCCCGTCATCACCATCGTGGGCAAGACATGGCTGCTCCACGTGCGCGAGGTGTTGCGCGCCAAGCCGGATGATAACCTCGCCATGATCAGCGACACGATCGCGTTCTTCAAGGCGCATGGACGAACCGTGATCTACGATGCCGAGCATTCGTTCGATGGCTTTGCCGACGAGCCCGAGTATGCCCTGGCCACCTGGCAGGCCGCGGAGCGGGCGGGAGCGGATCGCGTGGCGCTGTGCGACACCAATGGCGGGCGCCTGCCGCGCGAAATTGCGGAAGTGACCGCGTTGGCCTGCCGCAAGCTCACGGTTCCGATCGGTATCCACACGCACGATGACTGCGGGTTGGGGGTCGCCAACGCCATTGCGGCGGTCGAGGCCGGAGCCACGCAGGTCCAGGGAACCATCAACGGGTATGGCGAACGCACGGGCAACTGCAATCTGACCAGCGCGATCCCGATCCTGCATTTCAAGCTCGGGCACCGCACCGTCCCGACAGCCTCGCTGCCGAAGCTGCGCGACTTGTCGGTGTTCGTCGACGAGATTGCCAACGTGAAGCCGGACGGACGCCAGCCGTGGGTGGGAGCCGCCGCCTTCGCGCACAAGGGCGGCATGCACGTGCACGCCGTCGAGCGGTTGGTGCGCAGCTACGAACACATCCAACCCGAGGCGGTTGGCAACACGCGGCGCGTGTTGGTCAGCGATATGTCGGGCCGGAGCAACCTCCTGGCCAAGGCGCGCGAGCTCGGTTTTCATCTCGCGCCCGATGCGCCCGAGGTGCGGGCCATTCTCGGGCGGGTGAAGGAACTCGAGAGCCAGGGATACGAGTTCGAGGCGGCCGAGGCCTCGCTGGCGCTCCTGATCCGGGGCATCCTCGAACATAATCCCGAGCTGCTCTTCACCGTCGAGGGCTACCACGCCTCGATTCGCCGCGACGGCGCCAATTCGGTCTGCGAAGCCGCCGTCAAGGTCCGCGTGGGCGACCGCCATGCCCACACGGTGGCCGATGGCGACGGGCCGGTGAACGCGCTCGATGGGGCCTTGCGCCAGGGCCTGGCCAAGTTCTTCCCGCGCGTCCGCAAGGTGCGGCTGACTGATTACAAGGTCCGGATCATCGACACGGGCACCGGCACCGCCGCCAAGACCCGCGTGCTGATCCAGAGCAGCGATGGTTCACGCGAATGGGGGACCGTCGGCGTCAGCGAAAACATCATCACCGCGTCCCTCCAGGCCCTGGTCGACAGCATGGAATACGCGCTCCTGCGCAAGTGACGCCCGGCTTCGGGCAGATGCGGGCTTGCAGGGGCGCACCGATCGCGCCAGATTCACAGCAGTTCCAAAGAAAGCGAACGATTCGATACCGTTGACTGAAGCCACTGTGCCATGAAACGACGCGCCTTCATCCGACAATCCGCCGCCGCGGCCATGCTCAGTTGTTTTCCAGCCGGCCTCGCGGGAATCGCCCGCGACCAGACCCCCGGACGCCTCGAACGACGCGCCTTGGGGCGCACCGGCCAGATGCTCTCGATCATCGGTTTCGGTGGGATCGTCGTCAAAGACGCTGCGCCCGACCAGGCCAGCCGACGCGTCCGCGAAGCCATCGAAGCGGGGGTCAACTACTTCGACGTGGCACCGACCTACGGGGACGCCGAGGAGAAACTCGGTCCCGCCTTGGCGCCCTATCGCAAAGAGGTCTTCCTTGCCTGCAAGACCGCCCAGCGGCGGTCAGCCGAGGCCACCGCCGAACTCGAACGATCGCTGCGACGTCTCCAAACCGATCACTTCGACTTGTACCAGCTCCACGCCGTCACCGCACTCGATGACGTCGAAACCATCTTCGGCCCGGGCGGCGCCATCGAGGCCTTCGCCGCCGCCAAACAGGCCGGCAAGGTGCGCTTCCTCGGGTTCTCCGCCCATTCGGTCGAAGCGGCCTCCGCGCTGATGGATCGGTTCCGCTTCGACACGATCCTCTTCCCGTTCAGTTCTTGCACCTGGCATGCGGGCAATTTCGGGCCGCAGGTCCTCGCCAAGGCCAGCGCCAAGGGCTTGGGTATTCTCGCGCTCAAGGCCATGGCCAAAGGGCCCTGGCCCACAGGAGCCGAACGCACCCACCCCAAGTGCTGGTACGAGCCGCTGAGCGAACCGTCGTTAGCCAAGCTCGGCCTCCGCTTTGCCCTCTCGCACCCCATCACCGCCGCCGTGCCTCCAGGCGATGAGACCCTCTTCCGACTGGCCCTCGATCTGGCCCGGGACCTTGTCCCTTTGACGGAGGCGGAGGCCGCCGCCCTCAAAGAGCAGGCTCTGAAGGGCGCCCCGCTCTTCCGCTATCCTCAAGCCGGTTAGCCCGCATTTCTCACCAACTTGTGATGTCATCTGACCGGTCACCGTGACATTTCACCTGAAATGCGGGCTCATCAGAATAGACCCGGAAATCTCACCCACGGACCGTCAGGAATGCCGCGACCGCCCCACGGGTGAGATTTCCGGGTTAGGGTCTGCAAAGACCCTGAGCCGATCATTTCAAGGCCGCGCGTGATCCGACGTCCGGCCTGCGGCGCCGCCCAAGGATCAGCGCCAGCCGGATCGCCGCCAGCATGCTCGAAGGATTGGCCCGGTCCTTTCCCGCGATCTCGTACGCGGTTCCATGATCGGGCGAAGTGCGGATGAATGGCAGGCCCAGCGTCCAGTTCACACCGCTGTCGAAAGCGACCATTTTCAGCGGCGCAAGGCCCTGGTCGTGGTACATGGCCACCACCGCGTCGCACTCGCCCTGATACGCCTGATGAAACAGCGTGTCCGCGGGCCACGGACCCGAGACATCCGCGCCGCGCCCCTGCGCGGCCGCCACGGCGGGACGAATCACCGTGATCTCCTCGGTGCCGAATCGACCGCCTTCGCCCGCGTGCGGATTCAAACCGCAGACGGCCACCCGAGCCCGGGGCAGGCCGAGGTCGCGGCAGGCTTCGGCGGCGCGCTCGATTGCCAGCTCGACCCGGGCCTGGGAGAGAGCCGCCGCCACGCCCGAGAGCGGCAGATGGGTTGTGGCCAGCGCGACCCGCAGCCAGCGCCCCCGCTCATCCGTCCCCAGGAGCATCATGATGGTGCGGTCGGTGCCCGCCAGGGCCGAGAGGAATTCCGTTTGCCCCACAAACGTCTCGCCGGTGGCCATGATCGCTTCCTTGCACACCGGCCCCGTCACGAGTGCCGCGAACTCGCCTCGAAGACAGCGGTGTGCTCCTTCCCGCAGCCAGTCAAGAGCCGCCCTTGCGGCCGGGACCGAGCCGGGCCGCAGATCCGCCGCCAGCTCCGTGCCGCGCGGGTTGAGGACCGCGACGCCAGGGCGCGGCTTTCCTGGATCCCACACGGGGAGAGGGCCAAGCCGCTGCCCGTTGTTGCGGTTCAGCCAGGCGCTGTCGCCGAGCACAACGAACGCGGTGTCGGGGGCTTCAGCCGCGGCCTGGGCCAGGGCCTTGACCGTGACTTCCGGTCCGATGCCCGTGACATCGCCCAGTGTAACGCCGATCGTGATTGACATGAGGTCGGAGAGTGGAGGCGATTCCTAGCCCGGAAGTCTCATGCCGGGACGAGGACGCAGGTTTGCGGCCTGAGGCGGAGCCTCGCTCACGCTAATAATACCGAATGAAAGATTTGGCCTTGAGCTTGTCGATCCATTGCTTCTCCATCCGGACGCGCTCCTGGCTCAGAAGCGTCTGCTCGATCTCGTCCCGCACCTCGGGCAGGGGTTTCGTGTGATTCAGCTTGGTGTCCTCGACCAGGACAATCCAGAAGGCAGACTCGGTTTCGATGGGGCCCCTCTGTTCGCCCGGTTTGAGCGCGCGAATGGCCTCGTCGAGCTGCTGGACATAGTGCTCGCGCTCGAGTTCCACCCAGCCCCGGCTTCCGCCTTGCGCGCGAAATGTGTCCTCCGAGTAGACGCTCGCCATCTCGCCAAAACTGACCCCGTCGCTCAACTTCACCAGAATCTCCTCGGCGCGTTTCTTCGCCGTGTCGGCAGGCCCCTGTTTCGGCTTGTTGATCATGATGGTGCGCAGCTTGACCTGGTCCCCCACCTTGTACTTGTCGATGTTGTCCGCGTAGTACTTCTCGATCTTGAAGGGAGACACCATCAGGTCCTGGGGAACATTGCGCATGCGCATGATGGCGACAATCAGACGCTCCCGCTCTCTCTGACGGAACCGCTCCTTGGTCATGCCGGCAGCCTGCAACTCGCGCATCATCGCCGCGCGATCGCCACCCCAGCGCTCGCGGAGGCGGTCCCGGATGCGATCGTCCACCAGACTCTCGGGCAGAGCGTATCCGGCTCTCTTGAACTCCTGTAGAATCAGCTTGCGCTCGACAAGAATCTGGACCGCCTCCTGCTGGGCCTTCTGGATCTCGCGTTCGAGTTCGGCGCGCCGGTTGGCGAGCAGCCCGATCTTCAACTCGAGCACCGGCTCCACCTCCTGTTGCACGTCGCTCCAGGTGATGACCTCGTCGTCTACAATGGCAACGATCGCATTTGCGGCGGACTGGCTGGCTGCTGACGCTGAGCTCGGGAACAATCCCAAGACAATCCACAGCCACCCGACATACAGGGCGCGGTTCATGATCCCTGATCTTGCCCACCCAAAGCGCCGCCCAGCAAGTCCTTTCAGAATCCTCTGGCCGCGTGCCCCCACGCGGCGCTCATGCCGTAGGCCGCGTGCCCCCCCCCCCGCGGCGCAAACTCGATTCCCACTGACAACCTCCAGACGCACTGGGTCTCGAGGCTCGACGGAGTTTCGGCTTGAACCCCGCCGGCCAACCGACCACGCTGCTTCGAGCTTTTCGCGCGGATCCCGGGCACACCGATTATGCATCTCTCCAACCTTCCGGCCACTCTGGTCAATTCCGTCCTTGGTGTCCTCCTCCTTGTTGCTCTGCCCGCGGCGTCCGCGGCCGACCCCGCCGCGCCCGCCGCCCCTCCCGTGGCGATCGAGGCATTCCCCGACATGCGGGCGCTCTGGGACCGCGCGCCGGCCGCGCCGGAAGGGTCTTCGCCGAAGGGGGCATTTCATCATGAGGCCGAACGCAACGCGTTTCTGTTCGCCGAGGGTCTTTACCGATGCCGCCGCTATGTCGACGGCTGGCTGGCCCATGCCGACCCAACGACCGGCCTGATCCCCCGCAACCTCGGCCAGAACCGCGATCTTTGGAACGGACGCGACTCCGCGGCGGACAATTATCCGTTCATGGTGTTGACGTGTGCCCTGACGGATCGTGGTCTGTTCGAGGGCCGGATGCTCGACATCCTGCGCACTGAGGAACGGGTCACTCGGCGACTCGACCGTCTGGGCGACCAGTATTCGTTCACCAAACAAGGGTTCGCTCACGAGACGCTCGACTTCGACCGGCTGGCTTTCGACAACGCCGAATACGTCAAGGACGGCTTAATCCCGCTCACCGAATGGCTCGGTCCAAGCCCATGGTCCGAACGCGCCATTGCCCTGATCGAAGACCTTTGGAAGAACGCGCCGGTCGACACGCCGTTTGGGAAAATCCCCACGCTCAATGTCGAGGTCAACGGCGACCTGCTCCAGGCATGCGCCCGTCTCTTCTGGTTCACCGGCCAGCGCAAGTTCCTCGATTGGGGCCTGCGGCTGGGCGATTACTACCTGCTGGGCGACCGCCACCCAACCCGCGATTCCGATGAACTGCGCCTCAACGACCACGGCTGCGAGATCGTCAACGGCCTCTCCGAACTCTACTTCGCGGTCGCCCACGCGCACCCGGACAAGAAGCGCGCCTACGAAGCGCCGGTTCGGGAACTCTACGACCGTTTGCTCGAAGTGGGGCGAAACGAGGACGGGTTGCTCTGGCATGTGTTCAACCCGAAAACCGGCGCCAACCGCGGCCAACTCTGCGATACCTGGGGCTACAATTACGACGGTGTCTATACCGTCTTCCTCGTCGATGGCGTCAACGCCTATCGCGACGCCGTCCGCCACGTCCTGGCCAACCTCGGCCCGAAATACTACGGACGCCCTTGGGCGGACAAGAGCCAGGACGGCATCGCCGACGCCGTCGAAGGCGCCCTGAATCTCTACAACCGCGAGCCGATCCCGGCCGCGTCCGCCTGGATCGATCACCAGATGCGTCTGCTCTGGGCGTGCCAGCAGCCGGACGGCACCATCGAACGCTGGCACGGCGACGGCAACTACGCCCGCACAACCATCATGTACGTTCTTTGGAAAAGCCAGGGGCTGCACCTCGATCCGTGGCGTCCCGACGTGCGCGTCGGCGCCGTCCGTTCAGGGGACACCCTCTTCATCCATCTCGCCTCCGACCAACCGTGGACCGGCCTCATTCGCTTCGACCGCCCGCGCCACCGCGAGTTCCTGAAGCTGCCGCTTGATTATCCGCGCATCAACCAGTTCCCCGAATGGTTTGCGGTCGAGAAGGCAAACCGTTACGAAGTGCGCGTGGCTGGGACCGAACAGTCGTTGCGCCCCCTGGGCGTCGAGTTGATGCGTGGATTCAAGGTGTCACTCGATGCCGGCGAGGCCAAACGCCTCGAGGTCCGAGCCGCGCGGTGATGATTTTGCGTCCGCTTTCGGTCAGTACGTAACAGGGCGTGCCGCTGACTATCTGGGTATCTGGGCGACGCCAGTCGCCCCAGACAGCGCGGCGTCCGTCGAGCCGCCCCTCGCATACGTGGCTCCCGGAGCATCGGACATCCGAAGACTTTGGTTGCGGCCTGAGCCGCGCTGAGTCTTGCGCATTCGGCCCAGTGAATCTGGAGGTTGTGGATGGGAATCGAGTTTGCGGGCGCCGGGTCAGGGACCCGGCCTACAAGCTGAGGATGCCCATTCTGTAGGCCCGGTGCCCTCACCGGGCGATGGAACACCGACAACAACCAGATGCATCGATTTCACCCATTCGGCATTGCCTTGTGTGGACAATCGGTTGCAGACTCGACCTGCTCGGTGATGGGAAAGCGTTGGGCCGACACGATTCGCCACGTGGGTCGGCCCGTCCAGAAACCGGGCCGTGAAGTCTGGCCCGCGCCGCCTGCGCGGACGGCATTCGCGATAACAATGGCTGGCGGAGAGCGCCCTGAGCTCTCCGCCTTGCAGGCGGCAAAACGAGAAGAGAGAAAGAGCAACCGGGACCTAACGACTATGAACATGAAACCTCAGAATTCCCGCGGATGGCGGTTCTCCCTGACACTCCTGGCCGCAGGCTGTGTCGGGATGGCCGCAGTCTGCGCTCAGCCCGTCAAACTGGCCGATTTCCAGTTCAACGAGGGCTCGGGTGGAACCACGGCGAGCACCGTCAACAGTCTCGTCGGAACACTGGGCTTGCCCTCGAATCCGGACAACATCCCCGTGATCATCACCGACACGCCCTCCGGGGCCGCCAATGATCGCGCGGTGGAGTTAAGGGGCGTGGGCTACCTGCTTGCCGACGACAGCAACGGTCCCATCCTGAATGTGGCCACCGAACCGCTCACCGTCGAGGCGTGGGTGAAATGGGACGGCACCGACCCGGACGCAAACAACGGGATTCTCGCCTATGGCGCCTCCTACAAACTGGGCCTGACCACCAGCGGTCAGATCCGCTGGACCCTGTTCGGCATCGTCGATGTCAACAGCGACTGGTATCTGCCGATGGACAGCCTCTGGCATCATGTCGCCGCGGCCTACGAGCCCGGCGTCGGCGTCACCATCTATCTCGATGGTGTCGGGCAATTCGTCGCTGAGACACGGGCGATGCGGGCCTTCCAACACGCCTGGCTCACCATCGGAGCCGAGAACCTGGGCAACCCGATCCTCGCCGCGCTCGATCGCGTCCGTGTGCACAAGGCGCTGCTTACCGAGACGGAAATCGACAGCGTTGCCGCCGAGCCCAAGGGCGTCCTCGCCAGCACGCTCGTCGCCTATGACTTCAACGAGACCGAGATGCCGTTCCAGAACGCCAAGGCCCCGGCCCGGCCGACGATCACGTCCGAACAGTACAACATGACCCTCACGACCCCGTCCTTCTCGACAGACTCGCCAACCGGTGGCGCGGGCGATTACTCGATCGAGTTCTCTGTCGCGGGCCAGCGCATCGTGGTGCCCGATCCCACGACGGCGATCCAGTTCGGAGACGAGAACCCGGACATCGCCAGCGACTTCACAATCCAGGCCTGGGTCAAGTTCGGCAGCCAAGCGGCGCGCGCAGTGCTCTGGATGAACAACTGCCCCGGCGGCGCAGTCTCCTTCTCCGTGTTGGATCGCGAAGTGTTCGTTACCACCCTCGGCATCCTCGACCGCGATTCGGACGCCCCGATCCCGGATGATGGCGGATGGCATCACATCGCCGTTGTCCATGAGAATGGCGTCGAGTTCCGGTTCTACGTGGATGGCATTCTCAAAGACACCAGAGCGTACACGAGTGGCGTGATCTACACGCGCACCGACCCCCAGTTCACCATCGGCTGCGAAGGCACCGGCAACCTGCCGTACGTGGGCAAACTCGATCGCTTGATCGTGAGTCGCGGCGTCGTGGCGGCTGCAGATTTGGATTACCGCGTCATCCCCGGTGTGGATCCGGGTGCGCCTGAACTCAGCATCGGCACCGTGGTCGAGGTGGCCTGGCCCACCCTGCCGGCCGGCTATGTCCTGCAGTCCACAACCAACATCGCCGATCCCAACAGTTGGACCAACGTCGGGGGCACGCCTTTCGCCACGGAAGGCACGTATCGCTTCTACTTCCCGCCCGCCGCCGAGAAGACCTTCTACCGGCTGTTCAAGCCGTAACGCACTTCACAGGCCATCGAGGCCTGCCAACTCGAGGGTTCCCGCGCCGTTTCTCCGGCGCGGGAACCCCCCATTCCCTCGCAGCGCGCTCGTACCGGCTTGTGCCGGTGGCTCCGGGGGCTTTCGCCGGGTCGGGAGACCCAGCCGACAAGGCGACAGACACCGACGTTGTAGGCGGCGTGCCCTCACGCGGCGCGAGGCAGACTTCGGTGAAGACGCCGGGTCAGAGGACCCGGCCTACACCATGCAGGCCCGTTGCTCTCACCGGGCGGGTCATCGGAAGCCGCCTGTTCCTTGCGGAACTGATCAGGGAGAATGAATCAGAGCGGCGGTAAACCGCCGCACTCCAGACGCTTCGCGACCACGCCGCCCGCGCTCGAAGACGCGGAGCGTTTGATAGGGGTAGGGATGGCGGTTGGAACGTCACCCCTCCCTCCGAACCGGACGGGCGGATTTCCCGCATCCGGCTCTCCGGTCAGTGGTTTCTCGGCGAGACTAACCATAGGCACAAGAGCCGTGTT